>DAOUFT010000140.1:0-10791 GCA_034429855.1 Dehalococcoidia bacterium | reverse complement strand
CACCGAGTATTGGGTTCTATTTGCTCTTTGCCAATTCCACTTTGGGAAGCTGTGCCAGGGCCTGTTTTACCTTGGCTTCGTCGTAAGCGTCCGCTTCCAGCCTGCCGGAGAGATACTGCTCGTATGCGCTCAGATCGAAGTGGCCGTGTCCGCTCAAACCTAAAACAATGGTCTTCTTCTGGCCGGACTCTTTGCATTTAAGGGCCTCGTCGATGGTGACCTTGATGGCATGGGATGGTTCGGGAGCCGGTATAATGCCCTCGCAGCGGGCGAACTGCACGGCGCTTTCGAAGGTGGCCTTCTGGTTTACAGCCCTGGCTTCGATCAGCTTGAGTTTATTCAGGTGCGACACCAGCGGTGACATTCCGTGGTAGCGCAGGCCGCCCGCGTGGATGGGAGAGGGGACGAAGGAATGGCCGAGCGTGTACATCATGACGATGGGGGCCATGCCTGCTACATCGCCCAGGTCCCATGCCAGCGGCCCTTTGGTCATACTGGGGCAGGCCGTAGGCTCGACGGCGATGATGTCGATTTTCTTGCCCTTTTTCAGCTTGTCTTTCACAAAAGGCACGGCCAGTCCGCCGAAGTTACTGCCGCCGCCCACACAGCCGATAACGATATCGGCTTCGGCATCGGCCATCTCGAGCTGCTTCTTGGTCTCAAGGCCGATTATGGACTGGTGCAGTATAACGTGGTTGAGCACGCTGCCCAGTGAGTAGGACGTGTCCTCGCGGCTGAAGGCGTCTTCGCAGGCTTCGCTGATGGCGATCCCCAGGCTGCCGGGGCAGTTGGGATCTTCAGCCAGCACCTGCTTGCCGAAATTGGTGTCGGTGCTGGGGCTGGCCACGCACTTGGCGCCCCAGGTCTCCATCATGATGCGGCGGTAAGGCTTCTGATTGTAGCTGACCTTGACCATGTAGACCTTGCATTCCAGTCCCATAAACTGGCAGGCCAGTGAAAGGGCGCTGCCCCACTGTCCCGCGCCAGTCTCGGTGGCGATGCGCTTGATGCCGGCCTTCTTGTTGTAGTAGGCCTGTGCGATGGCGGTATTGAGCTTGTGGCTGCCCGCCGGGCTGACGCCCTCGTACTTGTAAAATATCTGCGCGGGGGTGTCCAGCGCCTTCTCTAGACGGTAGGCGCGGATAAGCGGGGTGGGACGATACATCTTGTAGACGTCCAGTACCTCATCCGGTATCTCGATGGTATGCTCCTTGCTGAACTCCTGGTCGTTAAGGGTCGAGGGGAAGAGGGGTGGAGGCAGTATAGTTGGCTCGTGCGTCTGCGGATGCAGTATGGGGGGCAGAGGCTCGGGCAGATCGGGCAGTATGTTGTACCAGGAAGTCGGCATTTCCTTGTCTGGTAGTATGTATTTAGTCTGGTTTTTAGCCATCTTTCTCCTCTTTAATTAATAAATTTGCGCTTGTTGATGCATGTAGGAATATCAGATCAAGTTCTTGGCCCTGCCGGGCCACATATTCAATTCCATTCCTTTGAGACCTCCGTATAATAAATTAACCTCTCGCCTAAGGGGCGAGAGGTTAAACTTCGCGGTGCCACCCTTATTAGTCCGTTGCCGGACCATCTCTTGCAGGTACGGCCGAATTATCGGCGATACCCTGGATTGTGATCACGCTATCCCTGCGTCAAAGCCTACTCGGGTGCTTCCCTTTCGGTTTGCGGCTCCCGGGCCCATTCAATCCCCGCTCCAGCGTCAACTCTCACCTTGCTTGACTCTCTGTGGCCTTCGCTGCAGGACCTACTATTCCCGTTCACAGCCTTTACAATATTCAATTGTTACCATAATAAACGAAAGGCTGGATATCTGTCAACATATATAACGGGCGGGTTTGAAAACCCGCCCCTACATCGATTCACGTAGGGGCGTTGCTTTAGCTGCGCCCGAGCGATATTACACTTAATTCGCTTATAACGGGCGGGTTTGAAAACCCGCCCCTACATCGATTCACGTAGGGGCGTTGCTTTAGCTGCGCCCGCTATTTCTGTCCCATTAAATAGGCGTGTATCGAGGCTGCGGCCCTTTTACCGGCGCCCATGGCGCTGATAACGGTTGCTGCGCCGGTGACGACGTCGCCGCCCGCCCAGACGCGGTCCTTTACGGTCTTGCCGGACTGCTCATCCGCGACCACCGTGCCGTGTTTGGTGACCTCCAGGCCTTTAGTGGTGGAGGGGATAAGCGGGTTGGGCGTGGTGCCGAGTGCGACCACCACCACATCTACATCGATAATGAACTCGCTGCCCTCTTTGGTGATGGGGCGTCTGCGTCCGCTGGCGTCGGGCTCTCCCAGCTCCATCTCGTAGCACTCCATGGCCTTGACCCAGCCTTTGTCGTCACCGAGGATCTGCTTGGGGTTGGTGAGGAACTTGAAGACGATGCCCTCCTCCTCGGCGTTCTCGACTTCTTCGTGACGGGCCGGCATCTCGGTGCGCGAGCGGCGGTAGATAATATAGACCTTATCGGCGCCCAGCCTGAGGGCGCACCTGGCGGAGTCCATGGCGACGTTTCCGCCGCCGATCACAGCCACCTGCTTTCCGATCTTGATGGGCGTGTCGTACTCGGGGAAGAGATAGGCCTTCATCAGGTTGACGCGTGTAAGGAACTCGTTGGCCGAGTAGACGCCGTTGAGGTTCTCGCCAGGTATGCCTAAAAACATGGGCAGGCCTGCGCCGGTTCCCAGGAAGACCGCGTCGTAGTCCTTCTCCAGCAGCTCGTCCACCGTAGCCAGCTTTCCCATGACGGAGTCGAGCTGTATATCGACCCCCAGTGATTTTACATAATCAACTTCAGCCTGCACGACCTTCTTGGGTAGGCGGAACTCGGGGATGCCGTACATCAGCACGCCGCCCGCGGTGTGCAGAGCTTCATATACAGTGACCTTGTGGCCCATCCTGGCCAGGTCGGCCGCGGCGGTCAGGCCGGCGGGTCCCGAGCCGATGACGGCTACACGTTTGCCGGTGGGTGGGGGCAACTCGACCTTTGTTTCCTTTTTATGCGCCAGGTCCCAGTCGGCGACGTATCTTTCCAACCTGCCGATGGCTATGGGCGCGCCCTTCTTGCCCAGAGAGCACACCTGCTCGCACTGCGTCTCCTGCGGGCAGACGCGTCCGCAGATAGCGGGCAGGGCGTTCTTGCTTTTGAGGATTTTAACCGATTCCTCCATCTGTCCATCCCGGACGGCCTTGATAAACTCGGGTATATCGACGTTGACGGGGCATCCCGCCACGCAGGGGCGTTTTGGGCACTGGATGCAGCGTGAGGCCTCCTGCAGGGCCATTTCGTCGTTGTAGCCCAGGGCCACCTCGTTATAGTTGTGCGCGCGCACCTTGGGATCCTGGCGCGGCATGTCTATGCGGTTGAGATTGATTTTGGATTTAGGTTTTTCTTCCAACTTCCGCCTCCCTTAAGATTTGCCACACCGGCATTTTTCCCATCGTTCCAGGGATTCTTTTTCTTCCTTTAAATACACCTTCTGCCGGTCGAACACCGTGTTCCAGTCCACCTGGTGGCCGTCGAAGTCGGGGCCGTCCACGCAGGCGAATTTGGTGGTCCCGCCGATGGACACGCGGCAGCAGCCGCACATGCCGGTCCCGTCCACCATGATCGAGTTCAGGCTGACGATGGTGGGGACGTTGAAAGGTTTGGTTGTCTGGGCGCAGAACTTCATCATGATGGCCGGTCCGATGGCGATGACCCGGTCGATCTTGCCCTGCTCCAGTTTCTCCTTGAGCGGCTCGGTGACCAGTCCCTTGCGCCCGTATGAGCCGTCGTCGGTGGTTACGATCAGCTCGTCGCTGACGGTCTTCATGCGGTCCTCCCAGAAAAGCAGGTCCCTGTTGCGCGCGCCGATGATGGAGATGATCCTGTTGCCGGCCTCTCTCAGCGAGCGCGCGATGGGGTAGATGGGCGCGATACCCACGCCGCCGCCCACGCAAATAACGGTGCCGAATTTCTCGATATCGGAGGGCAGTCCCAGCGGACCCACCAGGTTGTGCAGGCTGTCGCCCGCCTTCATCTGACCCAGCTTCCTGGTGGAGGTGCCCACCTCCATGGCCACCAGCGTGATTGTTCCTCCCTTGGCGTCCCAGTCGGCCAGCGTCAGCGGAATGCGCTCGCCTTCTTCGTCCACGCGAATGATCACGAATTGGCCGGCTTTGGCTTTTCTGGCAATGGCCGGGGCCTCGATCTTGAACAGGTCGATCACCGGCGTCAGCTTCTCGCTGGTTACGATTTTGAACATGCACACCTCCCCTCAGGCAGATTTGACCCTGACCGGCGGCGCCGGCGGATGTGATAGTTTAAGCCTGTAATGGCATTTGTAGCATCTTTTGGCCTCGTCCACGGCCGCCTGCTCGCTGTATCCCAGCTCCACCTCGGCGAAGCCGCCCAGGCTTTTGGATTTCTCCAGCTCGGGCATGGCGGGTTGCTTCTTGGCCGCGAAGTCCGGCTCCTCGCCGAACCAGGGCTCCATCTCCTCTACGGGCGCCAGAGCTTCCTCGATCTGGCCCTTGCCGCCCAGGTACTTATCGATGGAGGAGGCGGCCAGCCTGCCCTGCGCGATGGCGCCGATCACCGAGGCGGGTCCGGTCACGATATCGCCGCCGGCGAACACGCCCTTGCGGCTGGTCTCGAGCGTCTTGTCGTTGGGCTTGATGTTGCCGCGGTTGATGGCCACGTCGAATTTAGCCGGAATATCGGAGACCTGTCCAATGCCGGCGATAACATTGTCATATTCTTCCACGTACTCACTGCCGGGTATGCGCACCGGGCTGCGGCGTCCGCTGGCGTCGGGGTCTCCCAGGCGCATCTTGATGCATTCCATAGCCAGTCGGTCGCCCTGCTGCGTGATCTTGTTGGGGGCGGCCAAAAATACGATCTTGATGCCCTCGTGTATAGCGGCCTCGACCTCTTCCGGCGCGGCGGGCATCTCGGCTCGCGTGCGGCGGTAGACGATGGTCACATCGCTGGAGCCGACGCGCAGAGCGACGCGCGCGCAGTCGATGGCGGAGTTGCCGCCGCCGATGATAGCAACCTTCTTACCGATCTTGAACTGCTGGCCCAGCGCCACCGTGCGCAGGAAGTCCACGCCGTCCAGCACCTGAGGCAGATCCTCGCCCTCGGCGCCCATCTTGGACCCCTTGTGGTCGCCGATGCCGATGAACACGGCGTTGAAGCCCTGCCCCAGCAGGTCGTCTATCGATTCTATCCGCTGGTTTACTTTTATCTCCACGCCGACCTTTTTGATCTCATCTATCTCTGCGTCGAGTATCTCGCGCGGCAGCCTGTAGGCGGGGATGCCCACGCGCATCATGCCGCCCGTCTGTGGCAGCGCCTCGAACACGGTCACGCTGTGGCCCAGCTTGGCCAGGTAATAGGCGGCGGTCAATCCGGCCGGCCCGGAGCCTATCACGGCTACCTTCTTGCCGGTGGGCGGCAGTATCTTACTGTTCTTCTTCCACATTTCATTATCGTGGTCTGCGGCGTACCTTTTAAGGAATTTAATGCAGATCGGTTCATTCAGTTTTCCGCGGCGGCAGGCCTGCTCGCAGGGGTGGATGCAGACGCGTCCCAATGCGCCAGGGAAGGGGACCTTCTCGCGCACCACGGCCAGCGCCTCGGGATATTTGCCGCGTGCGATGTAGTTGACGTACCTGGGAATATCGATATGCGCCGGGCAGGCGTAGCTGCAGGGCACGACGTAGCCTTCCCATTCCGCGATGGCGCGGTACCTGGCCTGTTTATCCACCAGCGCTCCCACCGGGCAGACCTCGACGCAGGTGAAGCAGTATTTGCAGCCCGACTCCTCGTAGGTCGCCTTGACCGGTCCTGCAACCTTGAAGCCGTTGATCTCCTTGAAATCGATGGCCTTGATGCCGCGAAGGTCGCGGCAGGCCCTGACGCAGCGCCCGCAGGCAATGCACAGGTTGTAATCCAGGTCGAAGTAGGGGTTGTCGCGCTGCACCGGCAGGTTGCGGTAGGTGTAGGGTATATCCTGGTTGCCCATATCCAGGAAGTCCACCACCTGCTGAAGCTCGCAGTGGCCGTTCTCGGGGCAGGTCACGCAGCGCTCGGTCACCTCGACGTTGCGCAGGCAGATATCGTAAGGCTTGCAGCGTTCCCTTCGCCAGCAGGTGAGGCAGGCATTGGGGTGCTGTTTGAGTATCTTCTCCAGCGCCTGCTTCTGCTTCTTCCTGATTGAATCGTTGTCTGTATGTACGACCATGTTATCGGCGACTTTAGTGTTGCAGGCCTGCACCGGTTCGCTCGTCCCTTCTATCTCAACCGCGCACAGGCCGCATTCTCCTGACGGTTTGAGGTCCGGATGCGAGCACAGCTGGGGGATGTAGATGCCGGCCAGCGTGGCTGCCTCCAGCACGGTGTTTTCGCTGTCAGCGGTTATGGATTTGCCATCGATAGTGAGATTTATTTTGGCCATGGCGTATTAACCTCCGAAAATGTCAGGTTAAGGTTCAGGGGACAGGTGTACCTGGTGGGTTCAGATATAAAAAAAATGACGGTAGCCAAACCGGTTAAATAATCTATCAGAAATCGGCTTCAAAATCAAACTTGAATGCACATGGTTCTATTGACATGTTTGTGCTGTAACTCTAAGATCGATAATGTATCACGCTGAGGAGTAAACCTCCGGGTTAGAATCCCTTGGGTTTACTCTTCATCCTTTATAACATAATATCAATAATAAGGGGCATGTGATCACTTGATGCTATCCACTCAGAATAAATGCCGACCTGAACATTATTGATTTTGAAATTACCCGATGTAAAGCAGTAGTCTACATGGTAGGATTTTTCTTTCTTATGGTGCAAAAATAAAGTTGGATTCGTCTCCTTACCAAATTCTTCTGTGAATATATTGTGGTATACACTACTAATGCTATAATCTGCTAGAAATTCAACGGTGTCAGACAAATTTCCATATAATGGATAACTTGGCTTATCGTCCCAGATTGCATTCCAGTTGAAATCGCCTACGATAATTGATGGGCTGTTTAATATGTTCTTATAATGATTTAATGATAAATAAACTTGCCCTATGTATCTTCGTCTCACGTTTTTGGGATCATTCATTGCCCAAATTGCTAGCAAATTAAATTCGGTACCATTATATGTCCGAATGGGCAAGATGTATTTATAAGCGGGGTCATAATTCTTGTCGAGCTCAAGGTTAAAATCAGAGTAGGAAAATACACCTAAACCTTTTTTACGATTATCACCGATCCATAACCTCTTTGCCGTATTATCTCCAAAATTTTCGCATTCAGGAACAACTACGATGTCAGGGGAATATTTCAAGATTAATCGCTCCTTAATCCTGTATGCCATCTTACAGTTCCAGCTTATAATTCTCATGTTTTCACTGAACTACCGGTCAATACTACAAGCCTTAGCTTAATTTAATAATTCATTTGTTCTCTCAGGTATCTTGACATTCCCCCGCAAAACCGAAGCACCTAGTCTTAGAGCTTCGTGACCTTATGCCACAATCTTTTCCCTAACCGTGCAATCGGTTTAACCTGTAGCCGCTCAGTGCCGGCAGCACCAGTCCCGGCGTATAGAACAGCCAGGTGATGTAGATGGCGCAGGTCTGGAACTGTCCCGGTTGCGTGGCGAAGTGGACGCCCACCAGCAGGTCGCTGACGAAGAAGCAGGACAGCCCGATGGCCACCAGCCAGGCGTTGGCTTTGGGCATGAAGCCGATCCTTACGGCGGCCCAGGCCGCCCACAGGGAGATTCCCAGGAAGATGCTGTAGACCAGCAGCAGGTAGAACATCAGTCCCGGCCCCATGGTGGGCAGGAAGTACCCGGACATCATGCCGGCCGCCAGCCCCAGTATGAAAAGCGCCGTGAGTATATCCCATGTCCGGTTGGAGGTTGACTTCTTTTTCAAATAGTCCTTGAGGCCCCAGCCGTTGCGAATGATGAAGAATACGTGCGCGATGGCGAAGACGGCCATGCCGATCATATTGATATCGAAGACCAGGAAGATATCGCCGACGGCGATGGCGGCATAGGCCAGCACCAGTCGCTTGGTGTCGCCGCGGTTGAAGCCGTCCCTGCCGATGATGAAGACCAGAATGGCCGATATAAAGGAGACGGCGACCTTGGTCGCGCGTACGTAAGGTATCTCGGGCCGGGCGAAGTCGGCCGTGCCCGTGAAGAACTGGTACCAGTCCAGCGTGGTGTAGCCGCCGAACAGGAAGAGGATAACGAAGAGCAGGGTTACTACCAGTGCGCATTTGGTCGCAGACATATCGGCCTCCCTTGGATTATTTAAAGGTTGGCCTATTATATCAGACAGATATGGCTTTTTGGCATAACGTATATAATAGAATTCGAGTCGGCGAGCAGGTGAAGGATGAGTGATTTAAACGAGAGAATCGATACGCTGGTAAACTGGATGGCGCAGGCGAAGTACCTTGTGGTCTTCACCGGGGCCGGTATCAGCACAGAGTCGGGCCTGCCGGATTTTAGGGGTCCCGACGGTCTGTGGACAAGGCGAGATAAGGGACTGCCGCCACCCACTGGAGTGGACTGGACTCAGGTTGAGCCGAACCAGGCACATCTGGCGGTTGCCGAGCTGCAGAACATGGGCATACTCAAGTTCCTCATCACCCAGAACGTCGATAACCTGCATTTGCGGTCGGGCATCAAGCCCGAGCTGATAGCCGAGTTCCACGGCAACATTACCAAATTGAGGTGTACCTCGTGCGCAGAGCAGGTCGATTCATTTCCCGACCTGCTGAACGCCCGCTGCCCGATCTGCGAAAAAGGCAAGCTGGTTTCAAGCGTAGTCAACTTCGGCGACCCTATTCCCCGCAGGGCCTATCATAATTCGGAACGGCACTCACGGCTGAGCGACCTTTTTATCGTCGCCGGCTCAAGCCTGGTGGTGCAGCCTGCGGCCTCCATGCCCGAAATGGCCCATCAGGCCGGCGCAAAACTGGTCATTATTAATCAGGGTGAGACACCGCTGGATGACATCTGCTGGCTGCGTTTCTGGGAGAGCACGGGAGAGGTTCTGCCGGAAGCAGTGAGACGGTTGAAGAATATTCTCAAGACGTAGCCGGTTTTAGACACGGGTTTCCATTAATCCAGGCGATCAGTAAATACCGCCGACAGTTCCCGGTATATGTTCCGGTGGCCGGACCAGTTTCATTTTTCTGGCGCCCGAGGGGCAGGAAGTGACGCAGGCGCCGCAGCCCAGGCATTTATCGAGATCCGTGGTTGAGCTTTCCTCGCCGGTTTCCTGATTGAATTTCAGTGAATTGGCCTTAAACTGGCACCGTTCTACGCAAATGCCGCATTGAATGCAATCTTTGGCGTCCACGGTCACTTCAAAACGGCTCCTGGCTATAGCCTGCGATACCTCGTATTTATTCTGCGACAGTACCGGGTGCAGGAATCCGCAGCAACACGAATGACAATTGCAGAATACCTGGTTCAGGACGGTCTGGTTGGGAGCTACATGTATCAGCGGGTAATCGTCGCACTCGTCAATTACCTTCATCGCTTCTTCAACGGTCATTTGCCGTCCGGCTCCTCGGTCGATATTGTACTGGGCGGTCTTTCCAATGCTGATACACACGTCGGTCGGCACCCCGCATTGCCTTTGCCTGTATTCCCGTTTGCAGCAGCAGGGCACCAGGGCCAGCATAGTCTGCGATTTAATTATCTGCCTGACGTCCTCACAGGGCAGGACTCCCTCAATGTCTTTGATCGATTTCCATCTCGGTATAATCCTCATCATGGGGTGCCCGGATCCGGCCCCGGCCAGCACTTCGGTGATCGCGATCGGGCCGATCTCTTCATTCATCAGTGCTGCGAACAGGTCGAAGAACTCGTTTCCCAGCATTTCGTCGTATTTGGGATTGCACAGCGCGGCATCATGCAGCTGCATCAGGCTGCGTGCCAGCTGAAAGCCTTTTTTAGTGTTAAAAATTACACCCTTCTCATACAGCTCCCTGATATGCCGTTCAACTGTTTGCACATCGATATCGAGTTTTTCCGCTATCTCCTGCGGAGTTGTAGGAAGTTCTCGAATAATCTTTGCCTGTTCGAGACCGGCCAGCCTGGCCAGTATACGAGGCAAGAGCTGCGAATTGGGCAGTCCTAATCTGGCTGATAGGTCTTTATAAATAGAATATACAATTTCCATATCACCAGTTCCTCCAGTTCAGTCAGGAACTGTAAAAGAATATAATTCTGGGTGAGTATACCTTCACGCCACGTACTATCTGTACATGGTATGATAAAATTATAGCATGGATATCATTGGTTTTCTTACCTACCTTTGGGAACTATTATGTACCGCATTCTGGAATCCTGATAGCCTCGCCTTATCTTTATTTGGATGGGGTACAACTCTATTCGCCCTATACACAATTGTTGTCCGTGAGATACCCAAAATGGCGGAGTGGGTAGGCAAGAAAATGTCATGGATCAATAATTATAGGAAACATATCCTTATATGTTTAGTAATTGCAACATTCGCTGTATCTGCATACTCTTTGAACTATAAACTCACTGAACAACTAAAGGACTATTACATACTTGAAAACCGAGTATCAACTTTAGAACGTGAAACCATAAACTCCCATAAGGGGAAAGCTACAATTTGGGTTGATATGGTCTGCACCCCTATGGCTGGACAGAACAGGTTAGGACGGTCTGACGGGTTTCCTCCTTGTTCTGTTGTTCCTGTACCAGCGCTTCGTACCATACAGGTGACCGGTAGCCAAGTGATGAGTGAAGCCG
>DAOUFT010000139.1:0-5117 GCA_034429855.1 Dehalococcoidia bacterium | reverse complement strand
CTGTTCGGCATGGGAGGCGGTCATAACCGCCAGAGCCCGACCGGACGCAGCGGCTGCCTGACCGGAAACATGGGCTGCCTGCTGATGGGCGCCATCATTCTCGGTGTGTTGTTGATCGCCTTCCTCATGTTTTCGGGTGTCTGCAGCATGCCCGCTGACATGGATCAGTTTGAAGATCAGTCCACACTGTTTGACCAATCCGGTTTGCAGGAAGACTCCATTTTTACCCCGTCAACGCAACAAGCACAATCGACTGCTCCTCTCTCCATCACACCGGCCACCAGCGGCCAGAAATGGCTGGTCATGCTCTACCAGGACGCGGACGATCGTATACTGGAAAAAGATATATATATAGACCTGAACGAGGCCGAGAAAGTCGGGTCATCTGAGCTTGTGAAGATAGTGGCGCAGGTAGACCGCTACAGCGGGGCTTATAGCGGCGATGGCAACTGGACCGGTGTAAGGCGTTTTCTGATAACCCGGGACGAGAACCTGGGCAGCCTGCATTCTCAACAGATAGCAGACATGGGAGAGCTGAGCATGTCCTCGGGACGGACGCTGGTGGACTTCGTTACCTGGGCCGTCAAGACATATCCAGCCGACAAGTATGTGCTTATACTCTCGGACCACGGGATGGGCTGGCCGGGCGGTTGGAGCGATCCCAACCCCAGGACCAGCGGAGACCAGAGCACACCGCTGGGTACGCGCCTGGGTGATTTGATATACCTCAACGAGCTGGACAGCTCACTGGAACAGATCAGATCAGTTACCGGCATCGATAAATTCGAGCTGATCGGGCTGGATGCCTGCCTGATGGGACAGCTTGAGGTCTTCACTGCTCTGGAGCCGCACGCTCGCTACGCGGTTGCCTCCGAGGAGGTCGAGCCCTCCCTGGGTTGGGCCTACGCCGGCTTTCTGAAGACCCTCATAGAGAATCCCAATATGAACGGCGCACAGCTCGGGCGCAACATCGTGGAAAGCTATATAGACGACGACCAGCGCATCAGCGACAGCAGCGCCCGCGCCGATCTGCTGGGCGAGGGATCTGTATTGTCCGGCCTGTTCGGTGACTCATACGGTGCATCCCCACAAGGAATCGCCCGTGAGATGGGACGGGACTCCACACTGACCGCAGTGGACCTTTCAAAGATCGGCCAGGTTAACACCAGTCTGAACCAGCTTGCATTCACTTTGCAAAAGGCCAACCAGCAGGCGGTAGCAAGCGGGCGCAGCTATGCTCAAAGCTTCACCAGCATCTTCGGCAGCCAGGTTCCACCCTCATATATAGACCTGGGCAACTTTCTGCAGATAGTCAAACAGAAGAGTAACAACTCACAGGTGAACCAGGCGGCCGATGCAGTGCTGGCTGCCATCAGCCAGGCGGTCATCGCCGAGAAGCACGGTGCGGATGTGCCGGGAGCAACAGGGATCTCCATTTACTTCCCCAACTCACAGCTTTACCGCAATTCTATTGCCGGCGCGCAGTCCTACACTGCCATCGCCAACCGCTTCGCCAGCCAGTCGCTGTGGGACGATTTCCTGGCCTATCACTATACGGGACGCAAATTCCTTTTGACGGACACCCGGCCGATCATTCCCACCGGAGCATCCATCAAATCGCCGGCTGCCGGAGGTATCAGCATCTCTGCTATAACAGCCTCCAGCACGCAGGCCGACCCGCGTAACCCGGTCACTTTGAGCGCGGACATCAGCGGCGACAACATCGGATATATCTATCTCTTCGCCGGCTACTACGATGCCCGCAGCAATTCCGTTTTTGTGGTGGACCAGGACTACATCGAAAGCCCCGACACCCGCCTGGTCAAGGGTATCTATTACCCGGACTGGGGCGAGGGCGCATTCACCCTGGACTTCAAGTGGGAACCGATCATTTTCGCCGTGGATGACGGGACGAACCGGGTTTATTGTCTCTTCAAGCCGGAAAGTTATGGCCGCAACTATACAGAGGCCGTCTATACGGTAGACGGCACCTACACTTTCGCCGACGGCGGCGATCAGTGCCCGGCTGCCCTGTATTTTAACGACGGCCTGCTGCGCAAGGTAGTGGGCTTCACGGGGCAGAACGAAGCAGGAGCTCCCCGCGAGATAACGCCTGCGCCGGGGGATAAATTCACCGTCCGCGAGACTTGGCTTGACCTGGACGGCAGCGGCAATGTAAAAGGCACGACATACCAGGAGGGCGGCACGCTGACCTTCGGCAGGCAGCCGCTCACGTGGAAGACGCTGGACGCCGCGCCCGGTGACTATCTGGTCGGCTATGTGGTGGAGGACCTGGACGGCAACCGACAGCAATCGCTGACCAGGATATCCGTACAATAAGCGGCCCTACAGCACACACTGCTCATCTGTAGTAGCAGGGAGCAGTGCGCCGGTTAGCGTCAGCCGTTAAAAAGCTTGTCAGCGGCTTTTCTTATATTTGGGATCGTACTCGAATGCCAGCCTGACCCTGGCCCGATAGCTGACGATCTTGCCCTTCTCGACATGCACATAAAGCTTCTGCACGTCGGCAACATGCACGCCTTTAACTCTCTTGGATGCCGCCGCGACGGCGGTCGCCACGGCCTTGTCAAACGATTCAGAGCTGGATCCGATTACGGTAATCACCTTGGCAACAGTATTATCCATAACCAACCACTCCTTTGAAGCTTCCTGCTTCACTTATGTTTACCGATACATCTACGCTTCGACCACAGCGGCCGCGGGTGCATTTTTCTTGACGGACTCTATGCCCTTTTTCGCCGCATCCTTGCTGGTATATCCTTCACCCACAGCAATGACCTGACCGTTCGTTGCCAGGAGCTTCCAGCGGTATTCTCCCTTCTTGTCCTTGTACAGCTCGAATTTTGCAGCCATTTAAACCCTCCTTATGATATTTCATCCCCTGCCTTAAGGCCGGGCGAAACTCCACCTTACCTGAACATACCCTGTATGGCCCGCATCATGGTTGAGGCCACCAGATTGCTGGACTGCTGGCGATAACCGCCGCCCATGGCGCTGCTGGCCACCACCGCATTGACGATCGCCTCAAGATTGCCGCCGCCGCGCTGCTTGGTGCTCATAAAGGCCATGCCGGCCTGAAGCAGATCGCCCAGGTCCAGGCCGTCCTGCCCCTGCTGACCCTGCTGTCCACCGCCAAGCAGGGAACCGAGCATTCCGCCAACCCCGCCTCCCTGCTGGGGCTGTTGCCCTCCACCCAACAGGGAGCCGAGCATACCACCCACACCACCACCCTGCTGTTGAGGCTGGGGCGCCTGTCCTCCACCCAACAGCGATTGTATCAATGTCATGGCATTGGCCGGCGTCACCTGCTGTCCCTGAAATTCCCGCGAGGCCTGCTCCAGCCCATTGGCATACATCTGTGATGAGCCACTTTTACGCTGGCGCAGCATCTGGGCGGCATATTCAAGCTGGTCGGCAGGATCGGCACCCCTGTGCTCGCGCATGGCCTGTGTTATCACCTCGAAGGTATCGACCATGTTGTCGCCGTGGTCATGGTTGTTGTCATCGGCGTCGTTTAGCTGCTGCCTGTTGTCGCTAAGCGCACCCGTTACGGTCTGAAAACGCTGTGCCAGATCTATGGACTTCGATTGATTGGCCATAATCCTCTCCTAATATTATTATTCTTATACGCATATACTATCGGGGCAAACACTATGTTCCGTCTGCGATGCGACGTGCAACCACGGGAATATCCTGTAATAGCTCTCATCCACCCGCGCAAATCCTGGCCCCTACCGGCCCGGTTTACGGTTCTCCTCACCTCCCATGCCTGAAACCGGTTCAAACCAGCGGATATACAACCGACAACTCATGTCGCTGCTCCACTCAAAACCGCCGGCTCTGATATTTTTATATTGTCATATAATAGTTATAAAGTCAATTTTCCTATACTTACGTTTACGACTATTTATCCCGCCTTCAGCATATCTCGCAGCTCGCGCTTCAAAATTTTCCCTACCGCGCTGGTGGGCAGACTGTCGTAGAACACTATGACCTTGGGCACCTTGTAGGGGGCTTCGCGCTTCCTGATAAATTCGCGAATCTTCTCCTTCTCATCCTCGTTTTTCTCCACACCCTCCTTAA
Source organism: Dehalococcoidia bacterium (assembly GCA_034429855.1). Classification (GTDB taxonomy): domain Bacteria; phylum Chloroflexota; class Dehalococcoidia; order GIF9; family UBA5629; genus CAIMUM01. The sequence continues at coordinate 1,013 of DAOUFT010000139.1, read as the reverse complement.
GCACGATGGCGGAGGCCACCATCTCGTTGCCGGGCCGGTTGGGATCCGGTATCCCGATCGACGCAGCCAGGGCGACATCGGGATGTTCTATAATTACATCGTCAAGTTCCCGCGTGAATACCTTGTAGCCCGAGACGATTACCATGTCCTTGAGACGGTCGACAATGAATATATAGCCGTCCTCATCCATGCGGCATATGTCACCGGTGTAGAACCAGCCGTCCCTGAATGCATTGGCCGTCTCCTCCGGTTTGTTGTGGTATCCCTTCATCACCTGCGGACCGCGCACCGCCAGCTCGCCCGGCTCACCGATGGGGACCGGCTCGCCGGTGGCCGGATCGACGATTTTTACCTCGGTATCGTTGATGGGCAGGCCAACTGAGCCGAATTTACGTTTGCCGTATCTGGGATTGGCCGCTATGAGGGGGCAGGTTTCGGTCATACCGTATACCTCGCTGAATTTATCCTTGCCCACGATGTCCTCGAACTCCTTGAGATACTCCACCGGGAACGGTGCCGCTCCCGCGATGCAGCCCCAGATGCCTGAGAAGTCCAGCGCGCGGAACTCAGGCTTCTTCATCAGTTCGAGATAGATGGTGGGCACGGCCGTCAGCACGCTGGGTTTATACTCCCTGATGCATTTAATGATGAAGTCATAATCGCGCGGGTTGGGTAGGGCCACCTGGGGAGTGGCGTATACCAGACAGAACAGCCCCAGGAAGAGGCCGGCCTGGTGGAAAAGGGGGAATGGGCAGAGTATGCGCTCCTGCCCCTTGACGGCATCGACATAGTTGCCCCATTGGATCATGTGGCGAACCACGTTGTTGTGTGGCAGCACGGCACCCTTGGAAGGCCCGGTCGTGCCGCCAGTGTATTGCATCAGCAACGGGTCCTCGCCTTTGAGCCTGGTGGCGACCGGTCGGTCGGGGTATTCCTTTATTATATCGGTGAACCTGTATATGGGTACGGACGATTCGGGCAATTTGAGCGGCTGCTCGGTGGGCAGAAAATCG
>DAOUFT010000138.1:0-2921 GCA_034429855.1 Dehalococcoidia bacterium | reverse complement strand
GGCCGGCCCTTCATGTTTAGCTCTCTATGCCGGCAATTTTCTTGGCCATTCTCTTGCGTGACTCGATGTCGTACTGCGTAGTTATAGCGATCTGCTCCATGACAGGTGAGCCTCCACCGTGGAAACCTCCGACCTGGGCGATACCGCCTGAAGCAGAGCAGAGCAAATCACCCACGTGCATCCAGAGTTTAATGGCATCTTCGACTTTAATATCGGGATTGCGCATGGTGTATTTCTCAAGCAGTGCCCTTGTTTCAGGATTAAGGAAATCCGATTCGTGGGGGAATGTGGCAGGTATGCCGCCTGCGATATCGCAGAGTATCTCGGCCTCGCGGTAAACGGCCTCGCCGGTCAGACAGCGTCCCACATTGCAGTAGATCGAGTTAGGAATAAAGCTTCCGGGTCCATAGGGCACGAAGCCGAATCCCGGCATGTATACTTCAGGCTTGCCCATTTCAGAAGCGGTGAATCCGGCCGCGTATCCGAGTTCGGATACCATGATCAATTCCGCCAGCTTTTCACGGACATGGCCGGCCTTGGAAATGCCGTTGTACTCAGCTGCCAGTGCTACAGTTCCCAGCATCAGGTCTCCAATTGCTGGTTTGCAGCCGGAGTAGCTGTGACGATGGAAAAGCGCAAAGAGCAATGCGCCAACAGCTCCATGAATAGTCTCGCCCGCCACGAACACCCTTTCCCAGGGCACAAAAACCTTATCGAAGATGGTGTAAGAATCGGTAGCCCCCTGCATAACGCCTTTCTTGTAATGCTTACGCTCTCGCAGGTTATGTATGGTTACCACCTGCTTGATTCCCTCCCAGTCTGCAGGGATGGCGAAGGCCACCGCCCAGTCCTTCTCCTCGGGCAGCAGCGCGCGTGTGGGCACAACTACGATCTCGTCTGCTGTGGAAGCCTCGGAGTTGTGCACTTTGCATCCGCTCACGACGATACCGTCGCTCTTGCGCTCAACAATGTGAAGGTACAGGTCGGGATCCTTCTGCTGGCTGGGTCTCTTCATGCGGTCGCCTTTGACGTCAGTCTGGGCGCAGCAACCGACAAGGTCCCTAGTCTGGAAGTTCTCCAGCCACTTAAGGAAATTTTTATGGTATTCGGTCGCCCCCTTATTCTGTTTGTCGGCTTCGAAGGATATTGCGTTGCATGCGTTGGCTCCGTCGATGCCCATGCAGCGTTGTATACAGCCTCCCACCTCCTGACAGAGCGCGCGCGTCATATCCTGTTTCTTATGCAGGTCCTCCTTGCTTTGGTGGATGTGAGTGAAGCGGTTGATGGTATTGCCGGTGATATGGCTTTTGGCCAGAACCAAATCCTGGAACTTCGGATCCTGGGCGAAATCGTAGGTTGATCCGATGATGTTGATAGTGGTCATCTGCAGCTCATCCGTGCGATCGATCAGGTGGCCGTCGAAATACACATTACGGCGCATTTTGCCCAGCCTTTCGATGAACTGCTTCTTGGTACTAAGAGTCTTTTTACCTGTTTTACTGTCTGTGGTCATGATACCTCCTGATATATTAAATAGTAATCTCAGCTGTTCTTTATTTCTTAAGTTGTTTGAGTGCCAGTTTAATCTGCTCTTTGGTATAGCTATCAAGCGTGTAATACTTTTTTAAATACCATCCGCGGTTAGCCCAGGCATTGGCCATAGCCACTATATTGTGCGCCACCAGCCTGGCGTCACATGCGGCGAACTCGCCCCGATCGATTCCGCCCTGTATCAGTTTTGTAAAGTATTCCACTACTCTCGATTCGGCCTCGTAGACTATATGACGCTCGCTTGTATTAAGTGAAAGCATGATGTGGTTGACGAAGTTATGGAAATCGCGATAAGTTTCCACTATGCCCAGGTACACCTCAATTGACTTCGATAGTAGTCGGGAAGGCGTTTCACTACGCATTGTTTCATCAAAACGTTCCAATGTCTCACTCGTTAAATCGGAGGTGAAGTTTATTATCAGATACAGGATATCCTGCTTTGAGCCGATATAGTGATAGAGGCCGCCAGTGCTCATGCCCAGTGCTGTAGCCAGCTCTCGGGTGCTGATGTTGTTATATCCCTTTCGGGCAATCAGTTCTGTGGCAACCTTGACGATGTGGTTGCGACGTCGCCTGACCAGATCCGTGTCGTGGCTAAATGTTCTTATTTTCCTCATCCCACAGACCGAACGCTCTGTCGTTAGATATTAATTTTATCACAATATGGCGGAGGAAGAAAGCGGGAAGAATACAAAAATGTGATGTATAATTGTTTGGATATTCCGATAAGCCTGCTGGGTTGGTGAGTGGTGCAGGGCTTGTCCGAGGCCGAAGGGCTGCAATAATGGCGTATACCTGCGATCTTACCGGATAATAGGAGGATCGATTGCATGAAGGATATGATGGAAATACTGAATTATGCAGGGGGCAAATGGATGCCCTCAAAATCGGGTGAGATACAGGATGTCATAAATCCCGCCACCGGAGAAGTGCTGGCAAAGGTACGGCTCTCCACGGCCGAAGAGGTTAAAAATACAGTGGATGCCGCAGCCGGCGCGTTTTCTTCTTGGCGAAAGACTCCGGCTACGGAGCGTGTGCAGCATCTGTTTAAATTGAAATATCTGCTGGAAGACCACTTTGAAGATCTTTCGCGTATGATTACTATGGAGTGCGGCAAGACGCTGGAGGAAGCGAGGGGTGAAACTCGACGGTTGATCGAGAATGTCGAATCAGCCTGCGGCATTCCACAGTTGATGCAGGGCTATAATTCGGAAGATATTGCGCGGGGCATAGACGAGATCATGATTAGACAGCCGGTGGGTGTATGTGCTGTGATTGCTCCGTTTAATTTTCCGGGTATGGTGCCATTCTGGTTCTTGCCTTACGCAGTTGCCTGTGGCAATACCTACGTGGTCAAGCCTTCTGAAAAG
>DAOUFT010000137.1:0-28765 GCA_034429855.1 Dehalococcoidia bacterium | reverse complement strand
ATAATCTATCCACACCCTTTCCACCCAGCACCGCCAGATGGAAGGGTAATTCTGACTGCCGGCGTATGGCGTTAAGGTCTACCTCGCGCAGAAGTTTGAACCCGGCCATCAGATCAGGCCATTTAGGCATCTGTGCTCTCCATCGCCTAAAGTTTAGCGCAATCCACTTCATCATGGCTATAAACAGGCGGCATTTCCATGTTACAATTCGTAGATGCGGATTGCTTGAGCCTGCGAATCGGGCGCAGCTGAAGCAACGCCCCAATAACAATAGCGTAGGGGCGGGTTTTAAAACCCGCCCGAATTAAATCAAGGGAGAGCTTCAGATATATGCAGAGAAAAAATATGCAGGCTATACCTCTCTCGATTAAAACAGGCAAGAAAAAACTCATGGCCGACCTGCTGCTGCTCAAGGCCAAAGCGCTGGAACTGGGAGCGGCGGGCGCCGAGATCGTCAAAGCCGACCAGCTCGTGGTCGATGAGCGCGTCAGGCTAAAATGTTCCATACCGCGCTGCCTGCGTGCCGGCGAGACACCCAATTGCCCGCCGCATGCGCCGGATCTCGACCTGGTCAGAAAAGCCCTGGCAAGATATACCTACGGCATACTGATCAAGACCCTGGTGGAGCCGCTGGAAGACTATGTGCCGGGTAAAACCAAAGACAACGGCGGCACCGACCGCAGCCTGCTCTTTCACAAGAAGACGGCGGACATCGTTTACGAGATCGAACGTCTGGCCTACCGGCACGGTTATGCGCTGGCTATGGGCCTGGGCGGGGGGTCCTGCAAGGATTACCTCTGCCGCGGCCTCGTCTGTCAGTTTATGGATAGCGGCAGGTGCCGTTTCCCTCTCAGGGCCAGACCGGCTATAGAGGCGCTCGGCATCGATGTGGTGGACATTATCGGCAAAGTCGGGTGGAACGCCTATCCCCTGCTGGGCGATACCAGCGAGATACCCTGCGCCACCTCCGTGGGGCTGGTGCTGATCGACTGAAACAAGGAGGATGACATGGCCAGATGCGCAATTGAGATAACCGAGGAAATCCTGTCGGATGATCCCAAGAAATGGGGTAAACTGGCGAGCGACATCACCTACCGGCGTCTGGAGCTACTGCTGCTGCGCGACATATTAATGGAGCTCAAGAGGTTGAGCCCGGCCAAACCGGACTAAACTGTAGCATCTCAGCGGGATGGGAGGTTGCTATCTGCGCAGTCGGCCGCGGTTGCCCCACCAGCCACCACCATAAGCGGATATATCGATAATGAATCCCAGTATAACCAGCGCCCAGGCGAACGGATTCGACATACCCATATACAGGTAAACGATGACATAGAATATCGCTGTATAGGGCAGAAAAATTATCCCCAGCAGCGGCATGATGAAGTTGGAGCCGAACACTCTGGTTATCATATCCGAGAACAGCCACATGCAGACGAGTGCGAAGCGCGGACCTATTAAAAGAAAAAGCGTGACGAAACAGCACATGTTGCCTCCTCCTTGCCTGATGTAACGATGCACTATTATGACAGATTTTATTTTATTATTACAGCGCTGTATGCTGATATATCGGTCCTGGATATAAGACGCCGATGTTTTAAAATGTAAGGAACAACATGATAGCAAACTGGAAATCTTCACCGCTGCTGGCGCTGACCGCTTTGGTGGGGATCACCGCAGTCTGGGGTTACACGTTCACCATTGTGCAGGCGGCCGTGGAACAGATGCCGGTCATGGACTTCATGGTCTGGCGCTTTGCTGCCGCTGCTCTGACAATGCTTATAATCAGGCCGACGTGCCTGCGCGGCACCACACGCCTTGAACTTCTGCGCGGCGCCGCTCTGGGGATCGTTCTGGGACTCGGCTATATAACCCAGACATTCGGGCTGATGTACGCTTCCGCAGCCGTATCCGGATTTATCACCGGCATGTTCGTGGTGCTCACTCCGGTTATGGCCTGGATCATCCTGCGGCACAAAACCGACGTAAAGACCTGGCTGCTGGTCGGGCTGGCCACGCTAGGGGTGGCCCTGCTTAGCCTGCACGGATGGTCTCTCGGCCTGGGTGAACTGCTCACCCTTGCCTGCGCAGTACTTTTCGCCATACATATAGTCGGCCTGGGCGAATGGTCACCCCATTACGATCCCTACAGATTTGCCCTCCTGCAGATTGCCACCGTCGCCGTGATCTCCATTCCGGCTGCACTTCCGGGCGGCCTGACCGTGCCGCCGAGCGGGGAGGTCTGGATTACCATCGGGATTACAGCGGTATTTGCCACCGCGCTTGCCTTTGTAGTGCAGACCTGGGCCCAATCCCTGGTATCCCCCACGCGTGCCGCCATCGTGATGACCATGGAGCCCGTATTCGCAGGCCTGTTCGCCGTCTTGATCGGCGGAGAGCAATTGACCTTCTGAACATTGTTGGGTGGCGCCTGCATCGTAGCGGCCATGCTCATCATCAACTTGAGATCAGTCCGCGCTGCCCCCAAAAATGCCTGAAACTGCGACAGGTTGCCGGCGAATATATGATTATCCGTGCAACGGCTATTTAAGCATATCCACGAGTATATCGGCTACGGTTCTGACACATGGACCACAGACTGTGTGCAGCAGGTCTTTCTCCCTGTATAGTTTCTGCCCCTCATCCGTGGTCAGTTTGCAATTGCCTACCAGTTCACGGCAGATAAAGGTACCATGTTTTTCCACGAAGCGGTCCATCAGCTCCCGCACCCTGACATAGGCCGCATCCATGACCTTGCGCTCATCGTTTTCACCTCTGCCGTATTTCAAACCGATGACCATAATTCCGCCCGAGACTGCCCCACAGACTTCCTGTTTTCGTCCCATGCCAGCCCCCAGTCCCGTGGCAATTTTCAGAGCGGTGTTTTTATCGATGGCCAGATCGTCGCTGAAGGCATAGACGATCGCCTGCGCGCAATTGAAACCGTGAAAAAACTTGTCTACCGCAGTATCGCTCTTCTTATCCATATAGTCGTTCCCCCTCAGATTTCAGAAAACGTAAATTTACCACATGGATGTTTCAGATATATTATACTATTAAATATTGTATTTACGGGGAGAGGGAAAATCCTATGCGCACATTACTCGGACGAACTAATGCAATACTCGCTATCCTTATAGCCTATGTGCTTGTCATTTCAGGAGCCTGTTCAACACCGTGCCCGGAGGGATTCGCCATTTATCTGACCGAGGGAGATATACCCCCTTCAAAGATGCCAATCCTGAGCCATATCGATCTCACAGGGCAGCCCATCGTCTCGACCAAGGATATCATCTCGTACAATGTGCTTACACATGAGATTTTGCTCACTGCGGACGCATTCGACCGCGTCTCCAGCCTGGATGTCCCGGTCAGAGGCAGGTCGTTTGTAGTCTGCGTCGACCGTCAGCCTGTATATTGGGGAGCCTTCTGGACGTCGTTGTCGTCCCAGTCATTTGACGGCATCACCATCGTGACACCGCTCGGCTCCACTGAGTCAAAGATCATTAAAATCGAGCTGGGCTATCCATCGGCTTCTTATTTCAATGGAGAAGACCCCAGGAACGATCTGAATGTAATTAGGGCATTGCAGCAGGACGGCCGATTATCGGTTGTGACGTCGGAATCTCCGGTGAGCACGCTTCCGCATTCTCTCAAAGGATACGAACTCTATTCCTGGCCCGTAAACGGATTGTGGCATTTTGCACTGATTACGGGCACTAACCGGGACAAGACGCTGGATGAGATAATCAGCACGGAAAACATCATCTCCCGCGACGGGTGGGTACATGTTCATGCGGTGGGATTGGATGCGATTAAGACCCTGCTGGCCCGAGTACCTCAGAACGAATACATTTCCTGGATGGGCAAGTTGCGTTCGCAACAGATGCTGCAGGACGGGGTGAACATCGCGCTCCCCGCTTCATCGGTCATCGATAGAATAAAAGAATATGCTGCAGAATACGGCCTGAATCTTACAGTGATATCTCCTTAGCCTGTGAATCATTCATCCCGAATCAGGTGTGATGCCGGGTCACCACATATGCACCCATTTTTTAATCTCTGTCATGATTAGAATGGTCTTTTTCTCAACACCCTGAAGAGAATTTACACAGTTATTGAGAAATTCCGAAAAAGCTTCGATGGATTCAAACCACGCCCATACGCCTATGTCATAATTTCCGGTCGCCAGAAGCACCTGCCTGACTTCATCCATATCGGAAAAATAGTCCGCAATGCGATTTAGCGCATCGTTATCCACCTTCAAAGCTATCACAGAAGTAACCATCTTTCCTGTACGGACGTTGGGGAAAGCCTGAATGTGTATTATATTGGCGCTCAATAGACTATTAATCCTGCGTCTGATGGTGGCAGAGCTGATATTGAGACTTTTTGCCAATCGGGCATTGCTCTGATGCGCATTCTTTTCAAGCGCAGAAATAATTTTCAGGTCGGTTTCATCCACCGGTTTCCTGCTGGCTTGATAACTTTCCCGTGTACGCGGCAGATTAACAAAAGCATATTTCCTGTATTCTGTACAGATCGCTGTATTCGTTTCCAGCACACCGCTCATCGTATACAGCACCCCGTTTAAAAATCTGGAATACGCTTCCACGGTTACGAACCAGCAGACCATAATCATGTTGTAGTAGCCGGCAGCCAGGGCCAGAAATCCCACCTCTTCCTGCCTGACCAGAAGCTCGGCTGTGCGTGTAATTGAGCTGTTTTCGACCTTCAACAATATAGCAACCGTTAACGAAGTCCTGGCTCGGTTTATCTGCACCGCCTGGATGCGCATTATGTTATCCCTGATCAGCCTGTTTACCCTGCGCCTGACTGTCGGTGCACAGAGATCCAGCTCTTCAGACAATTCCCTGCTGCTCCTGAAAGCATCCTTCTCTAGCGCAGCGATTATTTTTTTATCGACATCATCAATGTGCTTCATCATTTTTATCAGTACTATATGCTTCTTATTTTGCAGAAGAAATGATCAATTTGATCATCTTTTATATCAATTACACAATTTTACTATATATTAATGAACAAATCATTGACTTGCTAAAAAACAGTGCTATTATGCAAATATCGTCGACAGTCAATTCAGAACGCAAAAGGGATAGTATGTTCACCGGGCATTGTGAAGATGAACTTATTACTTGAAGATATCAGGGTTTTAGACCTGACTGACGAAAAAGGCTTTCTTTGCGGGCGCATACTCGCCGAGATGGGCGCCGACGTCATTAAAGTGGAGAAGCCGGGAGGCGACGAATCCCGCAGAATAGGGCCCTTTTATCATGATGATCCTGATCCGGAAAAGAGCCTGACCTGGTTCGCCTACAATTTCAATAAACGCGGCATAACTCTGGATATCGCCTCCAATCAGGGATGGAACATCTTCCTCAGGTTAGTCAAAAAGGCGGACATCATCATCGAATCATTCCCTGTTGGCTATATGCAGAAGTTGGGCCTTGATTATGTCGTACTTAAAGCGCTCAATCCACGCATCATTATGACCTCCATATCCCCTTTCGGGCAAAATGGCCCCTATAAGGACTTCTCGGCTTCCGATATCGTCGTGCAGGCCATGAGCGGCTACCTGCATCTGTGCGGTGATCCCGATCACCCCCCCATGCGTATAAGTATCCCCCAGGCGTACCTACATGCCGCCGGCGAAGCTGCCATAGCCACCATGATTGCCCTTTATCACCGGGAAAACAGCGGAGAAGGACAGTATATAGATGTTTCGGCGCAGCAGAGCATGGTAAGGAATACAGTAAACGCCGTTCCTCTCTGGCTGACCTACGGTGAGATACTGGAGAGGTCCGGAGCATTCAGAGTCGGCCTGGGTAAAAACCTGCGCGCGCGACAAACTTGGGCCTGCAAGGACGGTTTCGTCAACTTCCTCTTCGTGGGAGGTATACTGGCATCCGTGGCCGGATCATCTGGACTGACCGACTGGCTTGAGGAAGAAGGTGTCTCCACCGACTATAAAAACAGGTTGAAGGATTTTGATATATCCAAATTCACACAGGAAGAATGGGAGGAGATGGAGGCGCCGGTAGCAAAGCTATTTCTGAAATATACCAAACAGGAATTGTTCGACGAAGGAAATAAAAGAAGAGTCAGCATCTGCCCGGTCCATTCACCGCAAGAAGTTGCGGATTATCCCCAGCTGAAATCAAGGGGATTCTGGATGGATGTCCGGCACGAGGAACTGAACGCTACCATCACATATCCCGGAAGCTGTATCAGATTCACTGATCTGCCCGCACCCGGGCTGCGCCGGGCGCCCCTCATAGGCGAGCATAATATGGATATATATCGTGATGAGCTGGGTTTCTCAGACGAGGATATCTACCGTCTGCAGAAGGCGGCTATCATTTGAACGTGAATCTGCTATGAGTAAATTACCGCTGGAAGGCATCAAGGTACTCGATTTCACCTGGGTAATAGCCGGACCTCTTATAACGAAATGCTTGGCCGATTATGGGGCCACCGTCGTCAGAGTCGAATCCATGGCGCGCCCCTGTTTTCTCAGGGTGTCCGGCCCGTTCAAGGACCGCGTTGTCGGGCCGGATAATACCACGTATTACGCTTACTTTAATCCCAACAAGTACAGCACATCCTTGAACCTGAAAAAGCCGGTGGGGCTGAAAACCGCCAGAAAACTGGCTGACTGGGCCGATATAATAGTTGAGAATTACGTGCCGGGCAAACTCGCCAGGCTCGGCCTGGATTATGAGAGCATTAAGAAAACGAATCCGGACATTATTATGCTCAGCACCTCCGGGCAGGGTCAGACCGGTCCCATGGCTGGGATCCCTATGACTGGCATGATACTGGTTGCTCTGAGCGGATTTATGTTCTTCAGCGGATGGCCGGGCAAAGACAGCACCCAGCCTTTCGGCCCGGTCAACGATTTCGTTACCCCTTCATTCGCCCTGCCGGCGATTCTGGCTGCTCTGCGCCGCAGGAAGTTAACCGGCCAGGGATGCTCCATCGATCTGTCACAACTGGAAGCGGGCATCCAGTTCCTGGCGCCGGGCATGCTGGACTACACGGTGAACAACCGGCAAATGGGAAACGTGGGCAATTCATGTCCGGAAGCAGCTCCACATGGCGTTTACCCCTGCGCAGATAATAGATGGTGCGCCATAGCGGTCTTTTCCGACAACGAATGGAAAACGTTCTGCATCGCCATGGGTCACCCCGAGACAGCGGATGATCCCTTGTTCAGCACTTTTACCAGCAGAAAAAGAAACGACGATAAGCTGAATGAAACGGTCGGCCAGTGGACCAAAAAATTTACGCCTGAATATATCATGCAGACGCTGCAGCAAGCAGGCGTTCAGGCGGGGGTTGTTCAGAATTCCAGGGATGTCTGCGAGGATCCAAAGCTCAAAGCGCGCAATCACTTCTGGAGCATAAAGCATCCTGTCATCGGGGATTCAATCAGTTTTGGCGAACCTGCCATACTATCGGAAACACCCGCCCAACCACTCAGACCCGCCCCTTGCCTGGGGGAACATACGGCATTTGTTGCCACCGAATACCTGAATATGTCCGAGCAGGAGCTTGTCGAATTGTTATCGGATGAAAACTGATAGCTGAATATCGATAATAGATTGATTAACCGGCTCAACAGCGCCGCGAAAACGAGGACAGGGATGGATGCAAGTTACATATTAGCCGATAATATCGCCTCTATTACACCAAAGGATATTCCATCGGAAGTGGTGGACATAACCAGGAAATGTATACTGGATACGTTCGGCTGTATTCTGGCAGGGTCGGGTTTATCCCATGACAGTAAAAACGTAATCGACCTTTTCCTTGAAACAGGCGGGAAGGAAGAGTCCACCGTAATAGGTTTTGACAAGAAGCTTCCCTCCTGGTCGGCGGCTTTCGCCAACGGTGTTCTGGCACATGCTCTTGACTACGATGATATAGTCGACGAAGCCGGAGTCCATCCTACCCTGTGCACCGTGCCGGCGGCCTTTGCCCTGGCAGAGAAGACGGGTGGTGTGACTGGCAAGGAGTTTATCGCCGCCGTGGCACTGGGAAACGATCTGATATGTAGACTGGGGACTTCCATTAAAAGAAAACAGGAGGGTTTGGTGCTGGGCTTCCGGCCTGCTCCCGTGCTGGGCGTTTTTGGAGCTGCGGCAGCGGCAGCCAGGATACTTAAACTCGATCGGGACCGGATTGTGGATGCCATCGGCATAGCCTTTCACCAGGCCGCCGCAGGGACATTCGAGGTATTCCTCAGCCCCGGAGACCCTAAAATAAGGGAGCTTTACGGGGGAAGCATCGGGATGCAGGCTGTCCTCGCGGCATTGATGGCGCAAAGGGGTGTCACCGGGATAAAAACCAGCTTCGAAGGTCCTGCGGGACTGCTCAACCTGTACTTCCAGGGCAAATATGACAGGAATTATCTGGTGGGCGACCTGGGTAAAAGGTATGACGGCTTAAACGTGGGCTTGAAAGCATGGTCGGCCAATAGAATTATTCATAATCACGTTCAGGCTGCGCTGGAACTGGCGCGCGAGCATGATATCGATCCGGCGCACATCGAGCAGATCACGCTTTACGTTACCGAAATACAGAAAAGATACGCCGGAGAAGACAGGAAAAAACCTGCCACCGGCACTGAAGCAAGGATCAGTTTGCCTTTCTGCGTCGGCGCCGCCATCGCCAATAAAGGGCTGCGCCTGCAGAGCTTCGCTTCGGATGGTCTGTCCGATAAAGTTGCCTTGATGCTGGCTCAGAAAACAGTCACCGAGGATATCAGCTACGGCGAGGTCAAATCCTTTTTCGCACCCGGCAAGGTTTCTATCAAACTTAAATCGGCGGCTGTTTTCACCCGCCAGGTAGACTACCCGTTCGGCCATCCGCTCAATCCTATGCAGATGGAAGATGTCATAAGAAAATTCAAGGACTGTGCCACGTATTCAAAATCGCCTCAGCAGGCGGCACATATTTTGGAGACGCTCAATAAACTCGAAAGCGTCGGTGATGTGAGGGAGATCGTCGGAGAATTGCGGTAAACCGTTGGAAGGATACGCCCGCATGGCGCCTGCAAAGAGGTTGTGATTAAATATGGCTTGTGACAAACAACTGCAAAGCCGGCTGATATCTTAAGTATAATCTGCCAGCAGGGGGAGAAGTGCATGGATACCATCGAGTGCCTCATGACACGCAGGAGCATACGCAAATACACCGACAGGCCCGTAAATAATAGCCTGGTGAAACATCTGCTGCAGGCGGCGATGGCGGCGCCTTCCTCAGCTAACGAACAGCCATGGCAATTCGTGGTTATCAGAGACCGCAAGATACTCCATGAGGCCTCCGCCATCCACACATTCTCATATATGCTTGATCAGGCGGCCCTGGCTATACTGGTTTGCGAGGACCCGACTCTTGAATTCAACGCCGGCCGCGGACCGCTTGACTGCTCCGCCGCCACAATGAACATCCTGCTGGCAGCCCATGCTCTGGGGCTGGGGGCTGTCTGGGTAGGTATATACCCGGTGCAGGAGCGCATGGAAAAAACGAGGAATCTGCTTGATATACCGCCGCATATTATGCCCATTGCGCTCGTTTCCCTTGGATATCCCGATGAAATACCTCATTCTGAGGACAGGTTCAAGGCGGAGAGAGTGCACTATGAGAGATGGACCGGCGCAACAATGCGCTGATTTTCACATCTCGGCTGTTATACGGTTAGCAGGCTATTCTTCATCTTCTTCATAGCAATAACTGCGATCATCGCTATCATGCTGGCTGCCGACGCGATGATAAAAGCGATTGTATAGCTGTCGGTTACATCGAATACCTGTCCACCCAGCCATGACCCCAGGGCGGCCCCGACCCGCGTAGCCAGCAACATCAATCCCACCAGCGCCGATATAGCCCTGAGTCCGAATCTCTCACTGATCAGCAGTGTTAACAAAGGCACCTCTCCGCCAAAGGCAAAGCTGAATAGCGCAGCAAAAATATACAGCATCCATAGCTGCCCGGAGAAAATCAACCAGATCAGGCTGGCAGTTTGTATCGCCATACACAGGATCATGGCATTGATACTGCCGATCCTGTCCGATCCACTGCCGACCAGTATGCGACCGAAAATACCCCCGATGCCTATTACGGACATGACTGTGGCAGCCGTCAGAGGAGATATCCCGATATCAGTGGCGTAGTTAACCAGGTGCAGGAAGATCATTTGCGTACAGACGCCGACCAGTACGGCGATGCCGACAAGCATCCAGAGAGGGAGCGTGCTGCAGGCGTCCCGTAATGTCATTCCGCCATCGAATGCCGGGTGATATGCCTTTTGACCTCGGCCTGCCGTCTCCTCCGGCTCGGATTTCACAGCGCCATAAGGTAAACATCCTATGTCTTTCGGATCACGTCGCAATAACAGGGCGGTGGCAATAAAAATGATCATAGCCGTGATCCCTATTACCAGATAGGAGGTCGACCAGCCGACGGCGCGGATGCAATACTCGGCTAACGGCGGCATGATGAGAATACCGCAACCAACACCTGCCGAAACAATACCCAACGCCAGCCCGCGCTTCTTGTAAAACCAGCGCGCTGTTATGCCGCTGCTGATGGCGAATACGCCGCCGGTCCCGATACCGAAAATAATCCCGTATGCGATATACAGCTGCACCAGGTCGGTAATCCTGCTGCTCAGTATCAGGCCCAAACCGATCAGAAACCCGCAGCCGACTGCTACTCTGGCGGGGCCGAACCTGTCGGCCAGCCATCCTGCGGGTATGGCAAACAGACCTCCGCAGATCATCGATAGAGCATATACGCCGGAAAGTGAAGCGCGCGTCCACCCGAAATCCGCCACCAGCGGCTTGAAAAAGATCCCGAAACTGTATTGTATCCCGTTTTGCAGCGCCTGCTGGATAGCGCACACAATAACGATGATCCAACCATAAAAAAGAGGTTGTCGCGTGCCGGGTAACTTGTGCATACAATCATCTGATCGCAATAAGGCAAACTCTCTTCCCGCACGGATAAAAACGCGCAGACTTAATTACCACTGATGTACCCATTTCCTGATCTCCGTCTGGATGGCAATCTCCTTTTTTTCCACGCCCTCCAGAGGATTGATAACGTCCTTCAAAAACTCGGAGAAGTCCTGGATCGATTCAAACCAGGCCCAGACTCCTATATCGAAGGTACCCGTAAACAGCATTACCTGCCTGGCTTCAGCCCGGTCGGACAGATAATCCGCAATGCGGTTGACCGTGCCGTTGGCCACTTTTAAAGCTATTACAGCCGCCACCGTTTTACTCATACGGAAGTTTGGAAAAGCCTGTATACGAATAATCTTGTTTTTCAGCAGGTCGTTTATCCTGCATCTAACGGTGGCGGTGCTGATATTAAGATTCTTGGCCAGCTGGGTGCTCTTCAGACGGGCATCTTTTTCCAGCAACTCAATGATCTTCAAATCGATGTCATCAACCGGTTTATCGGCCCTTTTGACCTGCTCGGCAGCACGCTCCATTTTGACGAACGCATATTTCCTGTATTCCGTGCAAATCAGGGTGTCGGTATCGAGCACGCCTTCCATCGGATAAAGTATTGAATTCAAAAATCTCGAATAAGCTTCCACGGACTCAAACCAGCACAGACAGACGATATTAAAGTAGCCGGCAGTCAGCACTATGAAACCCACCTCTTTCTGTGCAGCAAGAATATCCGCTGTCCGGACGATGATATTGCTTTCCACTTTGAGCAAAATGGATACCGTTATCGAGGTTTTTACACGATTTATCTGAACCGCCTGTATACGTATGATGTCGTTCTTAATCAATCTGTTTATTCTTCTGCGAACGGTGGGAGCACATATGTTGAGACGCCTGGACATTTCCATGCTGCTCATATGAGCATCTATTGCCAGCGCGTCCACTATCTTCTTGTCTATTCTGTCCAGCTGATTCATGTCGATATTAATACCATATACAACAAAGTATTGTAAATATAATGATCAATAATAATATCCGGTTGATCAATACGTTAAAAATATTTAATGAAGATTAACATATTATTGACATACATGAAATTAATGATAACATGCATAAGTACATGGTTGTTGATAAGGCCGGCGGCGGCACCCCGTATTTGATGAGTCTCGTTGTAAAGCAACAAGAGGAATCTTTTTTGAATACGGCTCTTTAAAAGAATAGCTTTGATGAAAACGTTACTGGACGGTATACACGTTTTGGATCTGACCAACGAAAACGGCTTTCTCTGCGGACGGATGCTGGCCGAGTTGGGGGCCGACGTCATCAAGGTTGAAAGGCCGGGCGGTGATGCTTCGCGCAACATCGGCCCCTTTTATCACGATATACCTGATCCCGAAAAAAGCCTGACATGGTTTGCCTATAACCTCAATAAGAGAGGCATAACCCTCGATATCACGACCGCCGATGGGCGTGAGCTTCTCAAGCGCCTGGTTAAAACGTCGGATATCGTTGTGGAATCTTATCCCGTGGGATATATGAGAGAAATAGGTCTGGACTATCCCGAACTGAAGCAGGTCAGGGATGACATTATCATGGCGTCTATCACGCCTTTCGGACAGACCGGGCCGTATCACAGGTTCACGGGTTCAGATCTTGTCGTGCAGGGGATGAGCGGATATCTGTATATCTGCGGCGATCCTGACCGTCCTCCTGTGCGCGTTAGTTTGCCGCAATCACCTTTATTTGCAGGTGGGGAAGCCGCAGTAGCCTCGTTGATTGCCCTGTATCACAGGGATGTCACAGGCGAAGGCCAGTATATCGATGTGTCGGCGCAGCAGAGCATGGTCAGAAACACCGTAAACGCAAACTCCCTGTATTTCACCTACGGAATGGTTCTAGAAAGATCAGGCGCCTACAGGGTGGGGCTGGGCAGCGGCACGCGCGCGCGCCAGACATGGCCATGTAAAGACGGCCTTATTAATTTCGTGATCTTCGGGGGCGCTCCGGGAGCAATGATGAATAAAATACTCGATGAATGGCTCAAAGAAGAGGGGCTCTTAACCAAACAGAGAGAAGAAATGGATTGGGATAATTTCGATGTAACCAGATTCACCCAGGAAGAGTGGGAGCTACTCGAAGCCCCGGTGGCGGAGCTGTTTTCAAGATATACCAAACAGGAGCTGTTTAAAGAAGCCCTTAAAAGGCACATGCCGATCTGCCCGGTTTTAAATCCGGCGGACGTGGTGGATTTTTTTCAGCTCAAGGCGAGAGATTTTTGGGTTGACGTTGAACACCCGGAGCTCGGTTGTGTGATCAAGTATCCCGCCGGGTGTATGCGGTTTGCGGACATGCCCACACCCAAATTACGCAGGGCGCCCCTGATCGGCGAACATAACGCGGAGGTCTTTCGAGACCAGCTCGGCCTGTCGCCGCAGGTGATCGACGATTTGAAACGCAAACAAATTATTTGAATGGAAATCGGTATGGGAAAGCAGGCACTGGACGGAATAAAGGTTCTTGATTTTACTTGGGTTATTGCGGGACCCCTGGTGACAAAATGTCTGGCCGATTACGGCGCGCAGGTTGTGCGCGTGGAAACCTTTACGCGCCCCTGTTTTACCAGGTCTTCCGCCCCCTTTAAAAACGGTAACGGCCCCGATAATTCAGCCTATTTCGCCTACTACAATCCCAATAAATACAGTGTCGCACTGAATCTTAAGAGCCCCATCGGACTTAAAGTCGCTAAAAAACTGGCGGACTGGGCGGACATCATTGTCACCAACTACGTGCCCGGCAAGATGAAAAAACTCGGGCTTGACTACGATACTGTGAAATTAACCAATCCCACAGTGATTATGTTAAACACCTCGGGATTCGGCGAGACAGGACCTATGGCACCCATGCCCACCTCCGGCAACGTTCTGGTAGCTCTTACGGGCTTCAATAGCTTCAGCGGATGGCCGGGCAGGGATTGCGTTCAACCCTACGGCCCGGTCAATGATTTCGTCACTCCCTATTTCTGCCTCGCCGCCATTATGGCGGCGCTGAGATACCGGCGCCAGACGGGCGAGGGGCAATTCATCGACGTTTCTCAGCTGGAAGCGGGCATTCAGTTTCTCGTTCCGGGCATGCTGGACTACACCGCCAACGGCAGATTGCCGGCAAATGCCGGTAATACGTCCCCCAATGCTGCGCCGCATGCCGTTTATCCCTGCAGAGATAATAGGTGGTGCTCCATTGCGGTATACTCTGATACTGAGTGGCGGGCTTTTTGCACGGCCGCGGGCATGCCGGACCTGGTTGATGACCCCAGGTTCGATACACTGGATAACAGGAAAAGAAACGAACAGGAGCTTGATGATCTGATCGGACAATGGACAATCACCAGGACTCCCGAGAGCATAATGACCTTGCTTCAGGCCGCGGGGGTGCAGGCAGGCATTGTAGAGAGCGCTGGAGATGTGTGTCAAGATCCCCAGTTGAAAGCCCGTAACCACTTCTGGTTGATGCAGCATCCTGTAATAGGTGATTGCCTGCATCTGGGTGAGGCGGCGATACTGTCGCAGACGCCCGCTCAACCCCGTATGCCCGCTCCCTGCCTGGGGGAGCATACGGAGCTGATAGCCAGGGAGATTCTGTCTCTGCCGGAAAATGAAATGGTGGAGCTCCTAACACATGAAGGATACTGATAATAGTCATTGAATGAACTCTTATTACTGTTGCTTTAGGAGGTATTGGAATTAAGACATGGAAGGATTTAATGAAAAGCGGTGACATGGTCCAACTGGAATAATTAAAACGGAGGATAAAGATGAAGAACAGATTATTATTCGCTATTTGTGCGCTCGCCTTGGTAATTTTATGCATACCAGCTGCCTGTACCGTGGCACCCGCAGCTCAGCCAACCGGGCCATCGGACAACGCGCCGTCACAGGCAGCTGCACAGGAGCCGATCACACTTATGGCTGCAACCATGTACCCGGCGGGCAATCCATATGCCACTATAGCGCAATTATATGCCGCGGCAGTTCAGGAAGCCACCGAAGGAAGAGTGAAAATCGTTGTCAATCCGGGTGAATCGCTGTGTCCGGGCGCGGAAGAGCTGGCTGCGGTAAACAGCGGCAGCGTGGACGCGGCCATGACCGTCATCAACTACGTGGTCGGTCAGGTGCCCCTTGCCAATGTCGGGGCGCTTCCCTGGGTGGGGATAACAGATATCGACAGCAATCTGGCGGCGGCAGCGGAAGGATTGCCCATTATCCAGAAGGGATTCGAAAAATATAATATTTATATCAACTGGTATGCCTGTGCCCCGTCTGCATACGGCCTGGCAACCAAGAAGCCGGTACATGTGCCGTCCGAAGCCAAAGGGCTCAAAATCAGGTCCGCCGGAGGCGCCATGGATGAGCTGATTTCCGGCTGGGGATGCAGCACGGTCACCCTCCCGACGTCCGAAATGTACCAGTCCATACAATACGGTGTTTCGGACGGCACGCTTCTTTCGGTTCCGTCCATGGTGGCTTTCAAGCTGCCCGAAGTTGCCCCGTATTATTGTGATCTGGATCTCGGAACCGGTGGCTTTCTGTTCTACATCAATAAGGACAAGTGGGCCAAAATATCGAGCGCAGACAAGGAGGCTATAGGCAAGGTCACCCCCGAGTTTATGAAGGTTGTGCTGCAGGTAAACGCGGCAAATATCGAGAAAGGCCGCAAGGAATTGCCAGAAATGGGAGAGACCGTGTATGTCCCGACCGCAGATGAAATGAAACTCTGGAAGGCGCCTGCTCAAGCCATCTGGGATAAATACGCCTCATCCAGCCCTGAGGCCAGGCAGCTTACAGAGATATACCTCAAATACGGCGCCGGTTACTAACAGGTCTGTCCCATAAGGGCAAGCTTTCCGTGTAAAAATATGTGGGATTGAATAGCCGTGATGAATACAGCCAAAATACAGCCGGCGTTGAGCAAATTCAATAGAATCTGCGCCTCCATCTCGGGTATCGGTTTTCTCATCATCATATTTCTAACAGTATATGAGGTTGTTGTACGCTATGCGTTAAAAGCGCCAACGGCTTGGACTCTGGAAATATCTTCGTACATACTTTTATCGGCTACTTTCCTGTCGGCGGCCTATACACTGGAGACCGGTGGCCATATCAAGATAGATCTCATTCCCTCGCTGCTGAAGCCGCAGCCAAAAAAAATACTGGCCATCGCGGTGGATGTGCTGGGGATTGTGTTTGTCGCTCTATGGCTCTGGAAAAGCGCTGCCCTGGCATGGGACAGCTACAGCCTGCACTGGGTTTCAAGAACAAGACTGGAAGTCACACTGTGGCCTTTCTATGCGGTGATCCCCTTCGGACTGTTCTTTTTACTCTTGCAATACATCCTGCTGCTTGCCCGTACCATAGCGGGCATACTGCCGGATACAGCCAATAAAGTGGAAGAAGAAATATAATGGACGTTGGAATCATCGGGATTTTGCTGTTCGCATTCCTGATTTTACTGGTGATCGCCGGTATGCCGATCGCCTTTGCCATCGGCCTGAGCAGCCTGCTGGGGATCTGGGCCTTCATCGGGCCCAATGCATTGTCACAGCTGGCGGTTATCAGTTATAAATTCGGCACGGACCCTACACTGGTACTGGTTCCCATGTTCGTCGTCATGGCGGAACTTCTGAGCAAAAGCGGCGTAGCCGAGCAGGCATTCGATGCGGGCAGCAAGTGGTTCAACCGGGTGCGCGGCGGCCTGGGGTCGACGGCTGCGGTTGCGGGCATGCTGTTTGGAGCCTGCTGCGGCAGCAGTTCCGGCGGTACCGCCACCATAGGTCTGGCGGCTATGCCGCAGCTTGCCAAACACCGCTATGACGGCGGTTTCGCCGCCGGAATAATCGCAGCTGCCGGGACCCTGAGCATCATCATACCCCCCAGCGCGATGTTCATCATATACGGCCTGTTGACCGAGGAATCCATCGGAAAGCTTTTTATCGCTGGCATCCTGCCTGGAATAATCACCACCGCAATTTTCGTCATTTATATTCTGAGCTACGCAAGGTTTAGGCCTCAGGATGTGGAGCCCTCCCTGTCCGGCGTTACCTGGCATGACAGGTTCGCATCGCTTAAAAACATCTGGGTGTTCATACTGATCGCACTGGGAGTATTGGGATCGATCTATGCGGGCATTTGCACACCCACCGAAAGCGCCTGCGTGGGCGCTTTTCTTTCTTTGATCGTCGCAGCACTCTACCGAAAGCTGTCCTGGCGCAGCCTTCGCGACGTATTGTTCAGCGCAGCTCGAATCTCCTGCTTCATTATTTTCATCCTGTTTTCAGCCTTCACCTTTTCATATCTGCTCACTTACCTGGGTATACCTCAACTGATCGCTGAAACCATAGTGAAAAGCGGTATGTCCGGTACCACTTTTGTGATATTGACCATGTTTATCTTTCTGATACTCGGTTGCCTGCTCGACCCCGCCGGGATACTGGTGCTGACACTGCCGACTCTGGTGCCGGTTATGAGAATCCTCAATATCGATTTCATCTGGTACGGAGTTTTGGTCACAATGTGCATGATGATAGGCAACCTGACGCCTCCCGTGGGACTGAACCTGTTCGTGATGAAAACTATAGCACCCGATATTCCCATGAGAAAAATCGTAATGGGCACGGTGCCGTTTGTCATACTGATAATCGCGGGAATGCTCATCGTTTTCTTTTTCCCGCAGGTGGCAACATACCTGCCCCATATGATGCGCAACTAAACTGGAGGAGCAAACGAAGAAATGGATAAGCCGACTGACGAGCTATTATTCGAATGTGACAAAGGTATCGGCGTAATCACCCTCAACCGGCCTGAGCGAAGAAATGCCATCACCAGCACGATGGGTGAGAGCTTTATCAAGATATTGGAACAGGCCAGAAAGAGGGATGATATAAAGGTGCTGATTATCACGGGCAGCGGCGAAGGCTTCTGCGCCGGCGCCGACGCTGCCAGCCGTCTCAAAGAACGGATAGGAGACGGCGGTTATAAAGCGCTGGAGAAATCCCGCTCAGAGCTTCTGGAACCCGGCATGGTTGTGATGCCGCAGGCGCTTATGAACCTGGGAAAACCCGTCATAGCCGCCGTTAACGGTGTCGCCGCCGCCTCAGGCCTTTCGATAACCCTTATGTGTGACTTTCGCATAGCTTCAGAAAAAGCCAGGTTTGTGGCTTCATGGGTAAGGATAGGTTTAATGCCCGATGCAGGCGCCAGCTACTGGCTGCCCAGGATAGTGGGGATTGATAACGCACTGAAGCTATTCTATACCGGTGAGGCGATTGATGCGGCTGAGGCAAAGAGGATAAACCTTGTTACACAGGTTGTTCCTCACGAAGAGCTGATGAAAACGGCAATGGATCTGGCGGGCAAAATAGCAGCAATGCCCTCTGTGTCTATTGAATTGACCCACCGTACGGTTTACCGCTTATTCAATGAGGAGTTGAACAGGCAATTATATAATGAAAACCTGGCTATGAATATCTGCTTTAATACGGAAGATTTCAGAGAAGGCACCAGGGCCTTTCTCGAGAAGAGAAAGCCTGTATTCAAGGGTATATAGTCAATATATTTAGAAGGAGCGCTAACGTGAAGAAAATCAGGATCGGGGCGGGTTCAGGCTACGCCCCTTCCAAGACGGGAGAAGCCCTGAGGCTTGTGCTGGAGGGCAACTTGAATTACATCTGCTTCGACCAGCTGGCGGAACTCACCATGTCCATCATGTCCAAGAACCGGCAGAAGGACCCCACCAAGGGTTACCTCACCCAGCACATTGACGGTATGAAGCAGGTATTACCCGAAGCTCACAAGAGGGGCGTTAAAATCATCACCAACGGCGGCGGTGTCAATCCCGAAGCCGCCGCGGACCAGATACTCAAAATTGCCGCCGATAATAACATCAAGGGTCTGAAAGTTGCCGTGATCAAGGGCGACAACATAGCAGGCAGGATCGACGAGCTGCTGGAGAAGGGGTGGAAATTCACCAACCTGGAGACGGGCGAGGATGATATCAGCAAGATCAAAGACAACATCCTGATCGCCAACGCTTATATCGGCTCCGATTCCATCATCGACGCACTTGAGGCCGGCGCCGACGTGGTGGTTGCCGGCAGGTGCTCGGACAGCGCGCTATTTGTAGCGCCTATGATGCACGAGTTCGGATGGAGATTCGAAGACGTGTACTGGCCGCGCATCGGCGCCGCCATAACTATTGGCCACACGCTGGAATGCGCCGATTTCGTTACGGGTGTGGCCAGCCCGGTATGGGAACATGTGCCCAGGCCGAACGAGATCGTCTATCCTCTGGCCGAGGTGTCCGAGGACGGCACTGCGGTGCTGGAGATGCCCTCGTCTGGAGGCGGCCTGCTCAACGAGTGGACCGTAAAAAGCCAGCTGGTCTACGAGGTGCACGACCCTAAAAACTATATTATGCCGGACGGAGTTGCAGATATGACCGCGGTGAGGGTAGAGGACCTGGGTAACAACAGGGTCAGGTTGAGTAATATGACTGGCAAACGAAGGCCCGATACGCTCAAGGTGATCATCGGCTATCCCGGAGGGTTCATAGCGGAGACCATGAACTTCATCTCGGCGCCCAAGGCCCTGACCAAGGCCAGGAGAGTCGAGGAGCTGGGCTGGAAGAATCTGGAAAAATACGGCATGAAGCGTGAGGACGTGGACGTACAGATCGATTACGTCGGCTTGAACTCGATACTTAAGTCCATAGTCCCTTTGCCCGACGAAGACCGGATCAACGAGCTCTGCCTGCGTATAGCCGCCAGGGGCAAAAACCCGCTCGAGGCCGGCATGATAGCCGTGGCCTTCCTGGACATGTCCCCTGTGGGCTTCACAGTATCAGTCCCTTCGAAGCCCAGAAGCTACATCTCCCTGTGGCCGACGCTGATACCGCGCGACGAGGTGCCGACAAGTTTCATTATGAAGAGGCTGGAATAGAAATGAGCAAGAAAGTATTGATCAAAGAGCTGGCCTATGTCCGTAGTGGCGACAAGGGCGATATCTCCAATGTAGGCATAATGGCCTTCAATAAAGAGAATTACGAGATAATTAAAAAGCAGGTCACTCCGCAAAGGGTCAAGGACCATTATAAAGAGCTGGTTAAAGGCGAGGTCAAGGTATACGAGATGCCCAATATCGACTCGCTGCAGGTGGTTATGTACGGGGCGCTGGGTGGCGGCGCTAC
Organism: Dehalococcoidia bacterium; assembly: GCA_034429855.1. Lineage (GTDB taxonomy): Bacteria > Chloroflexota > Dehalococcoidia > GIF9 > UBA5629 > CAIMUM01. The sequence continues at coordinate 8,546 of DAOUFT010000137.1, read as the reverse complement.
CTCCACCCTCCGGTTCGATGAGACCGGAAAAGCCATGTGCCTGGGCATGCTCTTCATGCCGGTCGAGGTGCCGGACGACTTTATACCGGCCAAACCTCCTATGTAAATCGATTACAACAGGTCGAGCGCTTCCTGGCCGGTCATCCCGGCCCTTATGCCGAGCTTGCCGGCCTCTGCATTCACTTCTTTTACGGTTCCCTGCAGCAGGTCGTCTATCGTAGCGATGGGCTTGCCGGTTGAGGACTTGACCTTGACCGCCGGGCAGGCGAAGGAGTCCAAGGCAATCACATCAAAGGCCCCGCAGCCCACCATGCCTACGTCGGTTATCACGCACACGATTTTCACGTTTCTGAACGGGATCACATAACCGTCCGCCTGTTTGTTGGCCAGCTGTACTTTCCGGTGAACCGATGTTCCCTCGGTTTGCAGCATGCTCCCAGCCTGCTCTCCCGGCGGCGGTGCAGATTCCGGTGCAGCGACAGGTGCAGGTGCACTGCACGTTACCGATATCAGTGAAAGCAAGCATGCCATTGCCGGCACAATAAACGATCTCATGTGCATTTTTATCAAATCTCCTGATTTCAGCCACCAACTACCGGATTCGATAGGTACGTAGCAAGGCAATTATAACAGAACCTTCCCAAAGCTGGATATTGAACACCGAGCAACCATGCTACAATAGAATAAATACGAGATTCTAGCATAGTCAATGCACTGCCTGTACATTTACTGTGCATATGAATGAGCCGTTAATGCAAACGCTCTATCCCTGATTGGATGTCCTAATATGAAAAACAAGCGCACCGGGCGAATTGAATCAAAATCATCGAGGACCGCAGCTTTTACATGTCTGGCCCGAGCTGCCTCATACAAGGACAAACGACAGTGTTACTCAGGGCCGGACTATATCGCATATCTGCTTGCTCCCACTTTTTTTAAGATGCTTATCAGTCTGAAATGGCCATTTAATATATTCAGGCGTATCTTTTTCGCAAGGGGTATATACGAATATGTAATAGCCAGAACCAAATACTTTGATACAAGGTTTACGGAGGCACTGGAAAAAGGCTTTGACCAGATTGTGATTTTTGGCGCTGGCTTTGACAGCCGGGCTCTTCGTTTTCACGAATTAAACAAAAGAACCAGAGTGTTTGAACTTGATGCTCCACCAACTCAAATCGAGAAACGTAATGCGTATTCGTCTAAACATCTGACCACACCGGACTATCTTGTTTTCGTACCCATAGATTTCAACAAAGAAAACCTGGCGGATAAGATATCCGCAGCCGGATTTATCTCGGGTAAAAGATGTCTGTTCCTTTTAGAAGGCGTCACAATGTATCTCTCTCAAGCTTCAATAGAAAGCACTTTCCAGTTTATCGAAGACGTTTCTGCTGCGGGAAGCATCATCGTTTTCGATTATATTTTTAGCGGGGTTCTGCGCAAAGAGAACAAATACTACGGAGAGAAAGATATTTATAAGACAGTGGCAGGCGTCGGTGAGCAATGGACCTTTGCCTTCGAGGAAAACGATATTCAACCGTTTCTCGGCAGGTACGGGTTGCAGCAGGCTGACCACTGCGGTCCGCCTTTACTTGAATACAGATACTTCCGCAATTCCGGTGGAAATACTGAATGTAAGATCAACGGCACGCACGCCATTGTTACAGCTGTTAAGCAGTAACTTAAACGTAATTGATCAGTAACTAACCTACTTATTCGCAGACAGTCCTGTGTGTTATGCGTTTGCAGTAGGATCAAGCCGTTGACATGCTATATCACTTACGCACAATGATAGTTTGAAACAAATAGGGGAACGATGTCTTGATGCGGTAGTTGGGGATATCTGTCTCGCGCAATATTGCCTCAACCTGTTTAGAGCTGTATGAAGCCCTCATAGACTCCAGTTCCCTCCAGTTCACGGGCAACGAGCAAAGCCAGTCTATCCTTTTGAAATCCAGGATATACAATACCCCGCCGGCTTGTACGGCGTTCCAAAGGTTGCGAACTGCCGAGGCAGTATCTTTCCAGTGATGTAAAGAAAATGTTGTATATACCAGATTGAACGCCCCTAGACTGCGCATAAACTGCTCATCGCCGACATCGCCCAGCAGACAGCGTATTCTTTTGTCCAGATGCTTTTCCCGGATAAATTCACCTGCTACCTCTATCATGTCTGGCGAGATATCCACTGCAGTGATCTCAATGTTGGGATTGCGCTGCGCGATCATCATGGCCAGAAATCCGGGCCCTGAACCCATCTCGAGATAGCGGCCTGAAATATTCAGGCGCGCGATATCTTGGGCTAAATTGCCGTACATGACGCCGGCGTATTTGCGGTGCGCTTCAGCGTATGCCCTGGCATTCTCCATACCCCCGATCGCCTCATGTGGCTCTTTTCTCTCTGACATTTTATCCTCCTTGCAAATCACTGACTTGCTCTCCGGCAATTGCAGTGATCAAATCCGATTCCTTAATATATTAGTTAGTCCTTACAAAGTTACAACTACATTAATAAAGGCGGCTTTATCAAGCCACCCGTACTGGTTATCTGCTTCCTTTTTTAAGTCCGCGCAGAAAGATATCGATCAGGATATCCACTACCTTGTCGTCGGAAAAGGGTAGCGGCGGGCCGGTCATGGCTACCGATTTGTCGGCGATATGCATGAAAACCGCATCGACAAAAAGCCGCGCGACAATCTCGGCATTGGTCTTGACAAATATGCCCTCATCGATCCGCTTTTGTATATATTCGGATATCAGCGTGATCATCATGGGTTCGGTTTCACCGGACCTGGTGAGCTCCCAGAAGCGGCCTCCCTCGACTTAGCTGAAGATAGCCAGACGCATTATCCTGGGATCCTCCCGGTTGTGCTTGATGAAATGCATGGCCAGCGTACGAAAGAAACCGGCGTCATCGTCCGTTTTTTTTAGTTGTCTAACCAGCTCACCGCTTACCGGATGAGCATGAAACAATCTGGCCAGCGCAGCTCTTATCAATTCGTCCTTGGTCTTGAAATGCTGAAAAATCAGCGTCTCGCTGATGCCGGCCGCCTCCGCTATCTCACGAGTTCGCGTGCCGGCAAACCCCTTCTCCGCAAACAGCGTCAGCGCAGTATCTATTATCTGCGCCTTTCTGTCTTCTCTGCTGAGACGTTCCCTGTCCCGCTTACTCATTCACATTTCCCGCTATTTAGTAACCACTTACTTATATTATACCGGGGCGCCGTGCATTGTCAAATTCTCTATATTCGCTCTATTCAGGTTATGGCAGTTGACGGGATTTTGCTTTTGGCACACCGATCCAGCGGGGCGTTCTCTCCATGTATTCGATATAGCTTCCGCCGAATTTCCGGCAGCAATACTGTTCTTCCTGAATCATCTGCAGACGCTGCAGAAAAAAGGTGGCAATCGTGATCAGCAGAAACAGCCATGAGGCGGACGCAATGCTTACCCCCAGGTAAACGAGAATCATGGAAAGGTACATCGGATGTCGCGATACGCTGTAAATACCGGTGACGAAAGGCTTATCCGCTGCAGTCCTGACGACGATCAGCGTCGCCCAGACAAGAATAATCATCCCGATTACAAACGCTCCCAACCCTGCATAAAACCACGATGTTCCCACTTTCAGCGGCAGGAAGATGGAATAAAGCGTCGCTCCCACCCACACAATTTGCGTTAACCAGCCGATTGCTCCGGCCCCGGGCCCCGTTTTACATTCATCAGGATGCCCGGTCCTGTCACGTATCCTCGCGGGAAGAAAGAGCACGGCAATCCATTGCAAAGGATAAATAATCATCAACAGCCATGCATTGTATATACCCGGCTCAAATGATGGTATCACACACATGATTGACTATTATACAGCCTCTTTTGTAATTTGAACTTGTCGACCGCAATCGTTTTCGGCAGACGGTTTGTGTTTTTAAAATATATGTGCCATAATTAAGCTTACTTAATTAAACGTGCTTAATTAAGGAGATATTGGAATATGGAGAGCGAACGGATAGAGGAGTATCTGGAGGCTATCTACCGGAGGCAGGGCAAAGAAAATCCTGTTTCCACTTCAGCGCTGTCGGCTGATCTGGGAGTGTCCCAGCCTGCCGTAACGGATATGTTGCGCACCTTGGAAAACAAAGGGTTGATCGATTATAAGTCACGGATGGGAGCTTCGCTTACTCACTCGGGCCAGCAAAGGGCGCTGGCTGTGGTGAGACGCCATCGGCTGTGGGAGAGATTTCTGACCGATGTGCTTGGCATGAGATGGGACAGGGTTCATAGGGAGGCCTGCCGCCTGGAACATGCAACCTCACCCGACATGGAGAAGGGGTTATCGATAGTTCTCGGCAACGTCGATACCTGTCCCCACGGTCACGCAATACCCGATGAAAAGGGCAACATCAAACAGGGTAAAAGCACCCCACTGTCTTCGCTTCGGCCTCCGGCGCAGGTGCGCATTCAATCAATTGACGACGAGGATCCCATGATGTTGAGGACAATGGAAAAGTTGGGATTGAGGCCCGGCGCAGTTATCAACATCAAGAAAAAAAACAGGGACGGCTCGCTTGATATTGAATTTCAAAACAGTCAATCAACCATCGATAAAGCTACTGCCTCGGTGCTGACGGCTGAACAGCTTCCCACAATCACGGCTGAAAAAGATGAATGCGAAATCTCGCTGTCAGAGCTTGCTTCCGGAGAATCGGCCGTTATCAAGCATTTCGCTGTCGGCCGCGGGGCAATGGGAAGATGCCTGTCATTGGGATTTACCCCTGGCAGCATCGTCAGGATGGTGGAAAATTACCATCGTGGCCCCGTGCTGGTTAGGGTGCATGATACCGATGTGGCCATCGGCAGGCATCTCGCCGACAAAATAACTGTGGTCAGAAAGAATTCTTTATGAAAGAAAGCCCGAAAAAAGACGAGATCACAGTGGCCCTGGCAGGCGCTCCCAATGTAGGGAAAAGCACTATTTTCAATCTGCTGACCGGCCTTTCTCAGCATGTGGGCAACTGGCCGGGTAAAACCGTCGAGTATAAAACCGGTGTGTTTCGCCGGGACGGACTGGCTATGAATATCATCGACCTGCCCGGCACATACAGCCTCACTGCGAACTCGGTTGAAGAGCAAATAGCTCGCGATTATCTCGTATATGAAGCTCCTGACGTCGTAGTAGCCGTCCTCAATGCCGCCAGTCTGGAACGTAATCTCTACCTGGTAGCCGAGCTTATAGAGCTGGCCCCGCGTTTGGTGATCGCCCTCAACATGCTTGACGTTGCAGAGCAACAGGGCATAAAAATCGATTCCGAGGCTCTGTCACGAATGCTGAACATACCGGTTGTGCCGGTCGTAGCCCGCACCAACCGTGGCCTGCATGAACTGGTCGTCCGGATCGAGCAGCAGCTCAACCGACCCCCCGGCCTGCCCGATGTCCGCCATATTGAGTTCGGCAGCGCAATCACCGGCGTGATAGACCGGGTAGATGATCTGCTGGATGATGGCACAACAGCTCCCTATCCGAAGCATTGGACCGCCATGAAGCTGCTGGAAGGAGATGATCAGATCAACAAGCTTATCAGGACGCGTATGCCGGCGGACCGCTGGACCGTGCTGGATGCTTACCTAAGAGAACACGAGTCGGCAGCCGTCACCATAGCCACGCTGCGCTACGAATGGGTCAAGAGGATGATGGCTAAGGCGCAGCGCAAAAGAAGCGTCGGTCAGATCTCGCTGACGCAAAGAATCGACCGGGTGGCCACACATCCCGTCCTGGGTATCCTCACGCTTATCGCCGTTATGGGCGCGATGTACTGGCTGGTTTTCAGTATCGGCGTCCCCATCCAGAAGTTTCTGGATACCAATTTAATCGGTCAGACCAGGGATTATATCTATACTCTTTCATTTATGCCGGGATGGCTGCAGGGCTTTCTGGCCGACGGCGTCGTCAGCGGCGCTGGCACGGTTCTCACATTTATTCCTATTCTATTCTTCTTTTTCGCAGCATGGGCTTTCCTGGAAGATACCGGCTATACGGCAAGGGCCGCTTTTGTGACCGACCAGTTCATGCATGCCTTCGGACTGCACGGCAAGTCATGTTTGCCGCTGGTGCTGGGCTTCGGTTGCAATGTGCCGGCCGTTTTCGGCACCCGCATTATAGACTCGCCGCGCGCCCGTCTGCTTACCATACTGCTGACTCCGCTCGTGCCCTGCACCGGCAGGATGGCTGTCATAGCCATCATCGCAGCAGCCTTCTTCGGCAGCGCCGCAGTGCTGATATCGATCGGAATGATTATATTCAGCCTTCTCATCCTGGCCCTGGTCGGCCTGATCCTCAACAGGTTCGTAATACGCGGGAAAAGCGGCTCTTTGATCATGGAGTTGCCCCTTTACCATGTACCCAACATCAGATTAATCGGTATGATCACCTGGCAGAATATCCTGGCCTTTATCAGGCGAGCCGGCACAGTGATACTCGCCGTCTCAATCCTGGTATGGCTGTTGTCGGTAATCCCCGGAGGCGATATCGACAACAGCGTACTGGCGAATATAGGAAAATTTCTCGAGCCCCTGGGCCGCTTGATGGGCCTTAACTGGCAGATGATGGTGGCGCTTATATCCAGCTTCGTGGCAAAGGAAAACACCATCGCCACCCTCGGCGTATTGATGGGCGGCGGCGATTTGGCACAACAGTTGAAAACGATACTTACACCCGCCGCCGCAGTTGCCTTCCTGGTGGCTCAGATACTGTTTATTCCCTGCGTGGCCACAATTGCCGCCATCCGACAGGAGACAAAGGGCTGGAAATGGCCCGCCCTGATACTGGTTTTCCAGATGCTTCTGGCCTTCGCCGTAGCTATTCCGGTGTATCAGCTGCTGGCATTGTTACAGGGAACATAATCCGCCACACCCTTGAAAATTATTACAACCACCGCTTGACAACCGCTTTATTCAGCGGCTACAATATATCTCGATATATCTTGATAATACTATAATTAAACGACAACAGGGGGTGCAACAAATGTTCAGGCATCAATATTTTGGACACAATCGTTTTTTTCAGGGATTCGACCGGGAAAGCCCTTTTAGCAAGGGAGACCTGAAATACGTAATCCTTGATCTTCTCGAAGAGAAGTCCCGATACGGCTATGAGGTTATACGCGCTCTGGAGCAGCGTTCATACGGCTTTTATTCACCCAGCCCCGGCGTGGTCTATCCTACATTACAAATGTTGGAGGAGCTTGGCTATGCCAGTTCGGCAGAACAGGACGGTAAAAAGATCTACACTATAACTGAAGAGGGCCGCAAATTCCTGAGCGAGCAGAAGGACCTCACTGAAAAATTAAAACACCACATGCAGCGCCGCTGGAACCCCAAAAATATTGCCGCTTTCGCCGGCATGATGCGTGAATTCAGCGAAATGGCGCGCATGGTGCGCCACGGGGCGCATCATACGACGCCGGAGAAAATAGAGCGCATTCGCGAAGTGGTTTACCGGGCTTCTTCGGAGATAAAGAATATTCTGGAAGAATAAAGGGGATATGTAAATGTCATGCCGAAATGATATACATATAGAGCTGGATGAGTTAACTCACGACTACTATGCCTTTTGGGAGCCGGTTGCCATGGGTGCGGGCAAAACGATGCGCGAGGCCCTGGACGATCTGCGGCAGGCGGCTCACTTCGGTATAGATACGTTCATAGATATGAAGCTGAAAGATATTAGTCTTTCCACGTAAAACGGAACGTCACAATTAATTCAGATATCTCGGGGCTTCTGCGACATGATCTGTTTAAAAATGGGGGGCGTGATTTGAGCCACCCTGCTCTTTCTGTACAAGTTCGGATACATTGCAAGTAATTTGCTGATAAATGCTGCTGAAGCCATTTCTCCCGGGCAAATCAGTGGCATTACGGACAGTTCCCATACTTCTCTTTAAGCGTAAAAAGCTTATTGCAGCGCTCCCATATCTATTTACAAGAGGCGAAGATAACCGACTTGATTTTTTCAAAATGTGGCCGCACCGCATCACCTGGTACTATGATGAGTGGACAATAACAAGTAACGATACGTATATACTTCTGACTTTAAAATCGTTAGAATCACTCTTGAAGTAATATAAGGAGTTTAATTATGAACAAAGCTTGGGGACTAATCAGTTTTATATTGTTTTGCCTCGGTCTGGTGCTCGCCGTTGTTGGAGGTTTGGCATTCCCGGAAAACGTATTGATTGGTGTATTACTTGCGGTATTCGGTCTCATTATAGGCATTATCCATGTAGTCTTTGTTAAAGATAACCAGGAAATCATCATCCTTCTTCTTGCCACTATAGCCCTTCTGGCTATGACGGCTGCCTTTGCTCCTATCACATTCCTTGGCATCGGCAAAATAGCTGCCAGCATACTCGTATACTTTGCCGCCTTGATGTCGCCGGTGGCACTGCTGGCTGCAATAAAAGCCCTTCTGAAAGTAGGTTTCGGCGAACGCGTCAAAATGTAAGGGGTTTTCTGCTGCTGATAGTTATAAAAATAAGGCCTGGGCTGAA
>DAOUFT010000136.1:0-21252 GCA_034429855.1 Dehalococcoidia bacterium | reverse complement strand
AAGGCCGTACCCGGCCCCATGCACAGCACCGACTTCTGGAGCAGCATGCCTCCGTCGCTTTTCTTCGCCGGCGATATGAAGGTCTCTCTCAAGCTCTACCAGGACATGCTGGCCGAGGTGCAGGAGCGTGTTCGGAACAAGGAATCGGGCATCAACTACCCGGAAAGGTACCGGCTGATCTTCGCCGAGCTTCCTCCCTGGCACAGCCTCAAGTTCTTCGACAACCTGGCCGAGAAGGGCTGGAACTTTGTATTCGAAGGTTACGGCTATCACGCACCCAAACCGCCGGATCTAAGCAGGGTGAGCGATCCCGTGGAGAAGCTGGCCCGCCTGTCACGCAACTTTGTATTCAACATACACGCGCATGCCCGCAAGAACGGTATCAATAATCCCATCGTGGCATGCTATCTCGACTATGCCAGAGGCTACCGCGCCGACGGCTTCTTTCTGCATCCCCTTATCTCCTGCCGGGCTGCCAGCTCCAACCTCAGGCCGATACAGGATTTCCTGCTCAAGAAGCTGGATGTCCCCACCCTGTGGGTGGAGGGAGATATCATCGACAAGCGGGTTTTCAATCCACAGGATACCCTGGCCAGAGCCGAGGCCTTCGAGCAGACTATGGATCACTACAGGAAAGTCCGCAAATCCAAAGGGCTGGACTGGTAAAAGCGATATTTGACATACGCATATTTATAATAGCCTTTGAGAAGGAGGTGGTCAGTGGCGATACAGACAGGTGCACCAGAAGAATACAAGGCCGGAGCGGGAGGCAAACTCTACATCCTCATCGTCTGCACACTTCTGCTGATGGTCAACTTCATGGACCGGCAGGTCGTGGCTGCGGTGGTGGAACCCATGAAAGCCGCCCTGGCTCTGAACGACAGCGAGATGGGCATACTGGGTACAGTATTCCTGCTGAGCATCGCGGTGTTCTCTTTCCCCATATCACACCTGATCGACCGCTGGAGCAGGCGCAAGGCGGTGGGCATTATGGCGCTGCTGTGGAGCGTATTGACGGCCGCCAACGGACTGGCCTGGAATTTCTGGAGCTTCCTTGTACCGCGCAGCCTGGTAGGCCTGGGTGAAGCCGGCTTTGTGCCGGGCGGCTCCGCCATGATCGGCGCCGCCTACTCCAAAAAGGCGCGCGGCATAGCTATGGGCGTCTTCAACGCGGCGGTACCGCTGGGGGTGGCGCTGGGCTCCCTGGCCGGAGGCATCATAGCCAAGCAATACGGATGGCAGGCACCGTTCTTCATCTTCGCCATTCCCGGCATCGTCCTGGGGCTGCTGGCATTTTTCATGAAGGACTACAAGACCGTGGACGCCGAACAGTCGCCCGGAGCCAAGGTGGATTTCGCACGGTCCATAGCGACGCTGTTTAAAATCCCCACACTGGTCTGGACCTTCGTAGGCTACGGCCTGGCCAATATCATGTCGATGTCATTTCTCTTCTGGTCGCCGGCCTTTATCGGCCGCGCCTGGGGAGTGGATGTGCAGGCCGCCAACAGCATACTTGTTCCCATCGTCCTGGCCGCCATCATCGGTTCGCCGCTGGGAGGACTGGTGGCCGACCTGTGGTTCAGGAGAAATCCCAGGGGAAGGTTGTATGTGCCGGCCATCACCATTATACTCAGCGCATTTTTCCTTGCGGCAGCCCTGCTCCTTCAGCTGAAAGGTCCGCTGGGCATGGCGATGATCATCATCTACGGCATTTTAAACGTGATGGCGATCCCCTGCATCATGGCCATGGCGCAGGATGTCGCCCCTATAGCTCAGAAGGGCCTGGTGTGGGGAGCCATGATCTTCTTCATGTATGTTTTCGGCGGCGGCTGGAGCCCCTACCTGGTCGGCGCCATTTCCGACGTGCTGGGGCAGGATGCACAGGCACTCGGCACCGCACTGATAATCGCCTCGCTGGGCGGTGTTCTGGGCGGCATCTGCTATTTCATGGCTTCACGGCCGTATATCGCCGACATGGTAAAGGTAAAGCATGAACAACTGCTGGCCGAGAAATGAAAATGATAGCTGCTCAGCAATGAACTCTTCTTTGTCTTGCCAATAGAGAGAGCAACTCCCGCTATTAAAAAAGAGGCATTTAGCAATACAGCGCTTTAATTATTGATAAGTAATTAGGAGATGAATTGTGATAAAAGCGATGCAAGCAGCTCTCATAACCTATAGCGCAATACACATTTTGCTTGGATTGGCTTTAATACTGATGCCGGAGCCAACAGCAGCATTGATGGGCTTTGGGGAAATAAATGCCACCATTACTTATCTTGCCGCATTATGCGGCGTCATGTCCATAGCGGTTTCAGTATTCTGGATTGCGGTGGCGCGAGATCCGCTCAGAAATACCATCGGAATCAGATTCGCCATTTTGTGGGTAATTCTGGCAGCGATTGTACAGTTATATTTATTAATTCGGGGGGTTGTTGACTTTGAGCAAGCCGGGCCTGGATTTATTCTCGATTGTGCCTTTGCCGCGTTGTTCCTTGCCTTCTACCCATATCATGCCTCAAGTGCAGACGGGCCTGCGCGGACATAGCCCGTAGAGACGTTTCAAGCATAGGCTACCACGGCTTCAGGTCCAAGATTGACAAACTTTTTAAATACGTGATAATATAGCGAGTAGATATTGACCTAGGCATATATATACTAAGGTGGATATTAACCGGCCTTATTGTTGGCATATAACGGGGGCAATCATGCCCCGTGATATCGATTTTGCCTGTACTTCTCAGATTTAAATAGCTCGAGGTCGCTAAAGGAAATGATGAAGAGCGTACTCGTCATTGGTGCCGGTTTTATGGGTACTGGTATCGCTCAAGTCTCAGCCCAAAACGGTTATCGCACGTATCTGCAAGATTCAGATACTGCAGCTGTTGAAAAAGCTATGGCCGATATCCGCTGGTCTACCGAAAAACTCGAGAGCAAGGGTCTGCTTAAGGAACCGGCGAAAGCCGTGCAGGAAAGGATCAGCGTGGTAAAAGACTTTGCCATTGCAGCAAAGTGCCAGTGTGTGATCGAAGCGGTTTACGAAGATGAGAATCTGAAGAAGAGTATCTTTAAAAAGCTGGAGGAAATTTGTCCGGTGGAAACCATGCTGGCCAGCAACACCTCCAGCATACGCATTACCCGCCTCGCGGCGGGCATGCAGCATCCCGAGAGAGTGGTGGGATTACACTTCTTCGGTCCGGTGCCCCTCATGCCTCTGGTTGAAGTGATCAAGGGAGAAAAAACGTCGGATGCTGTTTTCAAGAAAAGTGTTGATTTCATACTTTCCTTGAATAAATATCCCGTAAAAGTCCAGAAAGACATCCCAGGTTTCATCATGAACCGCATCAGCGGCTGCGCATTTCGCGAAGCTCTTAACCTGGTGGAAGATGGCATTGCTGCAGTTGAAGATGTCGACACCGGGATGAAATACGGCTACGGGTGGACTCTGGGGCCGTTCGAGATGGCGGACTATGCCGGGCTCGATGTCTATCAGCGTGTCGGCCAAGCATTTAAGACAATGGGGGTGGAGGCATACGCCCCGACATCGACACTGATCGATAAGATGGTTCGGGCGGGACGCCTGGGCAAGAAAGTCATGAAAGGTTTTTATGATTATACATCGGAGGGCAAAAAGACGCCTTTTGATATTTCAAATCTAAAGTAACCATCGAGGCAATCAGCTTAAAAAATCTCTATTTAAAGCAAATACTGAAAACACCGGCCATCTTGAATGAAATGAAGCAGGTTTATACATGAAAGTGGAACGAATAGATCACATCCACATTTTCGTAAAGGACTTGGAGAAATCGAGGGACTTCTTTTCCAGAATTTTGGGTACCGATTTCTGTGAACCTATGGTGTCGGAGGCGTGGAATTTGAAATCTGTTCTTGAACCTCTGGGGATTGAACTGATGGCTTCACTCAATGGAGAGGGATTCATTGCTAAAACCATCGAGAAAAGGGGTGAAGGCCTGGCGGCAATCTCTCTGAAAGTGCCCGATATCGAAGCGGCAATAGCAGAGTTGACCTCGATGGGGCTGAAGCTGGTGAGCCGATTCGAGGTCGGTCAGCTCAAAGAGGCGCATTTCCATCCCAAAGATGCTTTCGGGGTCATGATCGAACTCTGCGAGTATAAAGAGGAACACGGTGCGTATACCGCTATTTATCGCAAAGGACTTGATCGATAAGTACCATCATAGTTTCAGGAGGCAATAACTTGGATTTCAAATTCACTCAAGAGGATGAAGATTTCAGACAGGAGGTTCGCTCTTTCATCAATCAAGAGCTGCCGACCGGCTGGACTGGCTCGCCATGGGTGGGCGAACCGGAAAAGGAGACCGAAGAATCCTGGCAATTTGCCAGAGACTTCACGCACAAAATGCAAGCGGAGAAAGGCTGGCTTACCATGCACTGGCCAAGAGAGTACGGCGGTCAGGGTGCATCAGCTGTTAAGCAGTGTATCCTATATGAGGAGATTGGCTATAGCAGGGCTCCGCTGGTGGATATATACGGGCCCAACATGGTCGGTCCGACATTAATATATTTCGGTACCGAGGAACAAAAAAGGGAACACCTGCCCCGGATAAAGGCAGGTAAGGTCATATGGACCCAAGGATTCAGTGAACCTGACGCGGGATCAGATCTGGTGTCGCTGCGCACATCCGCCGTCGAAGAAGCCGACCATTTCGTGATCAACGGGCAAAAAACATGGAGCAGTATCGCACATTATGCAGACTGGATGTTCATACTTGTCAAAACGGACCCGCAGGCAGTTAAGAAACACGAAGGGTTGAGTCTGCTTTATGTGGATATGAAAACCGAGGGTATCACATATAGACCGCTGATCAACATAGCCCGCGGGCACACTTTTAATGAAGTCTTTTTCGAGAATGTCAGAGTACCCAAGAATAACCTGATAGGGCAAAAGAACAAGGGTTGGCTACTGGCAATGGCAACACTCAATTTTGAACGTGCTTTCGGAATAGGCAGGGTAGGGCAGGTCAACCGCTGGATAAATGAACTGGTCGGTTATGTTAATGAAAAAAAACAGCGGGGCGAGTTTATACCCAACGAAGCTTTAGTTAGAGAGCGCCTGGTTCAGCTGTCCATCGACAGCGAAGTGCTGCGCTTACTGGCATATCGGGTAATTTATGAACAGAGTAAGGGGCGAATACCTTCCTACGAAGCTTCAATTCAATTCGCGTTCGGGGCAGAACTGATGAAACGGCTTTTTAAAACAGGTATGCAAATCCTGGGTATGTATAGCCAGCTGGGCATGGAATCCAAATATGCCAGGATGAAAGGGCTGATGCAACGCGATTATCTGTATACACCGGCACTGACGCTGGCCGGGGGAACGACGGAAATACATAAGAACATCATAGCATCGAGAGGCCTGAGTCTGCCGAGAAGCAATTAGCTGGAGCAAGCTCAGCTTAAATGGAGTTGAGATGAATTTCGATTTCAATGAAAACCAGACAATATTAAGGAATTCCGCCCGCGAGTTTCTGCGAATCGAGTGCCCGACAGCAACGCTTGTGAGAGCCATGGAATCAGATCCGCAAGGATATTCAGTCGAGTTGTGGAAAAAAATGGCTGACATGGGATGGATGGGCATCGTTTTCCCGGAGGAATACGGGGGAACGGGCCAGAAATATATGGATCTGGTCGTGCTGCTGGAAGAGATGGGACGATCATGCGTCCCGGGTCCATTTCTATCGACCGTGCTTTGCGGATTAATGATTCTGTGGTCAGGAAATCCCGAGCAAAAACAGCGCCTCCTGCCGGATCTCGTCAACGGCAATTCGTTATTTACGCTCGCAATGTTGGAGACTGACGGCCGGTATTCGGCTGATAACATCGGCCTGAAAGCTCAACCGTCCCTCGATAACTTCGTTCTCAATGGTACGAAGATGTTTGTTTCCGATGCTCATATCGCCGATCATTTCATCTGCGTTGCGAGAACTATGGACGATCGGGCTCAAGCGGAACAAGGTATAACGCTGTTCGTAGTAGATGCCGACAGTCCCGGCATTATTTGCACATCGCTGGGCGACGATACTATTGCGCGCGACAAGATTTTCCGCATAGATTTTATAGATGTCCCGGTTGCCCAAAATAATATGCTGGGTGAATTGCATCTGGGATGGCCTTTTGTTGAAAAACTAATCAGGCACGGCGCCATCGCTGAATGCGCCAGGATGCTGGGCGGAGCCAAGCGTGTACTGGAGATGAGCACAGATTACGCCAAAGAACGGCAACAATTCGGCCGTCCCATCGGAGCCTTTCAGATAATACAGCACCACTTGGTAGATATGCTAACGGCCATGGAAGGCTCACACTACATCACATATCAGGCGGCATGGAAGCTTGATGAAGGTCTGTCCTGCGCCAGAGAAGTATCTATGGCCAAAGCATGGGTCAGCGAAGCCTACTATAACATTTGCCTTAACGGCCACCAGATTCACGGAGGCCTGGGCTTCACACAAGACCATGATATGGGCCTTTATTTCAGACGAGCCAAAGCGCAGGAGGTCAGCTACGGTGATGCGGATTTCCATAAGGACAAACTGGTTCATGTTATTGGGTTGATATAAACCGGATATCTTACTTTTTATTAATTTCAGGAGGTTTAAATGACAGACCAAAACTCACAAAAGCAACAGGTACCGGCCATACAGGGCTGGTTTACCATGCCACCGCAGGAAGCTCACATCATAGCCAGTAAATGTTCTGTGTGCAAAGGATATTTTTTCCCCCCTGCGCAGGTATGCCGCAATCCCAGCTGTAAAAAAGACGGGCCAATGGAATCCGTGCTGCTCAGCAACAAAGGCAAGCTGGAAGCATACTCCATCAACTATTTTTCACCGCCCCCTCCTTATCATGCCCCCGACCCCTTCGTACCATTCGGCGTAGCCATGGTCAGCCTGCCGGAAGGCATCAGCATTACCGGCCAGGTTTCCGCCGGTTATGACGAGAAAAACCTGGAGGTCGGGATGGATATGGACGTAGTGATTGAAAAACTCTATGAAGACAGCGAGGGGAATGACGTTATGGCCTGGAAATTCAGGCCGGCTAAGAAGAAATAGCGCGAATAAAAATATCTTTATCGAATTACGAGGTGAAATTATGAATGAAGTAGCTATTCTGGGAGTTTCAATGCACCCCTGGGGAAAAATAAAGGGCAAAAGCGTTCCCGATTTGAACCTTGAGGTGGCTCAAAACGCACTGAAGGATGCCGGACTGGAGTGGAAAGACATCCAGTTTGTGGTGGCGGGCTCAGACCCCTGGAGCGGTGTCGACGGTCTGTTGGCCGGCTGCAGGTTATCACAGAAAATAGGCAATAACGGTATACCTGTAGTCAACGTCTACAATGCCTGTGCTACCGGCGGATATGCCCTTAAGACGGCACAGGCCTACATCAACTCCGGATTTTGCGATTATGCCCTGGTTGTGGCGGCCAGCATTTCACCCGCCGGATTTTTCGGAGTGACCCATGTCGGCAGGGAAGATGATCCCAACGATCTGGATGCCCAGCGATTCAGGATACTGGGTCTGACCAATCCCACGGGATTTGCTTTCATGGCTACATACAGGATGCATCATTATGGGATGACCGAAAACGACCTTGCGCTGGTGAAGGTTAAAAACAGCAAGTTCGGATCTCTTAATCCTCTGGCTCGTTTTAAAAAAGAGTTTACCGTTGAGGATGTACTCAAATCGCCCATGGTAACTTATCCCTTGAGATTATATGAGCTCTGCGCAACCAGCGACGGAGCTGCCGCAATCGTGCTGAGCAGTATGAAGGCGGCCAGGAAGCATACACGCAAGCCTGTGAGACTGGCCGGCGTGGGGATATCTACACCCAAATATCCCGATCCCAGAAGCGGAGGCTACGGCCTGGACATCGCCAGCGATTCGGGCGAGCTCGATTTCAACAACGGCATGGGCGTGCGGTCGGCCTATGCCGCCTACGAAGAAGCCGGCATCGGACCCGAAGACCTGGACCTGGCGGAGGTCTACGACCTCAGCTCCGCTTTTGAGCTGGGCTGGTACGAGGAGATCGGCCTATGCAAACGTGGAGATGCCGAGAAGCTGCTGCGGGACGGTTCCACAGGAATGGGCGGCAGGATACCGGTCAATACCAGCGGCGGCTGCGCTTCCTTCGGTGAGGCGATACCCGCCCAGGCCCTGGCACAGGTCTGTGAACTCACATGGCAGATGAGGGGTATGTCCGGACCGAGACAGGTCGAGGGCGCCAAAGTGGGCTGCACGGTCAATGCCGGAAAGCAAGGTAATTGCTCTGCGACCGTCGTTAAAAAATAGGATGGAAGCCCGCTGCTATGAATGTTTAATCATGCAGTTATTGGATCAATAGAGCGACGGGAGGGTGATAATGGAGAATAAATTCAAATTTGAGAAAAAGACCATAGGCAAGGTTTCATTCAACGTGTATAGCAACCGGCCGGAGACCGTTTACTCTATGTTCGTAAGTGCGTTAAATAAGTATCCTAACCGTGAAGCAATAAAATACGGCGATATTTATTTGACTTACTCCGAACTCGATAGAAAGATCAATGCATTAGCTTCCGTGCTGGTAAAAAATTGTGGCATTAAAAAAGGTGACAGAGTGGCAATGCTGCTCAAGAACAACGATGCCTTTCCCCCTGTATTCCTTGCCATCTCGAAGATCGGGGCTATATCAGTGGTGCTTAATACCATGCTGAAAACGCCGGAGTTAACATACCAGTTGGACGTAACCAGGCCTGAAGCTGCTGTTTTTGAAGATGACCTCTGGGGCCAGGAATTAAGTACCCTCATAAAACATAACATACCGAGGAGTACGCTCAACCATATCTGGGACAAGGGCGGCGACTGCCCGGCTGTGGAATGCTGCGAAGATGACGTTCACAGCATACTTTTCACGTCCGGTACAACGGGCAAGCCCAAGGGGGTCAGAATCGTACACCGCAACCTGATTCACAGTGCACTCAGACAGGAGCAATACGAGCAATACTTCATGGATATGCTGGGATTGGCCAATGAGAAGGATGGGAGAAGGGCACTGATAGTGGCTCCGCTATTCCATAATATGGCGCTTCAGGAGCAGTTACTGCCATGCCTGTGGGCAGGAAACACAGCCGTCCTGCTCAGTGAACTCAGCATCGCAGCCTTTCTGAAGACCGTCGAAAGGGAGAAGGTAAACTTCCTGGTAGGATCTCCTGCCATTTACAGGATTCTGCTGGGGTCCGAAGAGGTCAGAAAATATGATCTGAGCTCCATAAAAATCGCCGCTTTCGGCGCGGCGCCGATGTCTCCGGATTTGATGACAGAGATGGAGAAGGCCTTTCCGAATGCCAAGTTTTTCCAGGGATTCGGCCTTACGGAGGCTGCTATCTCACACGCCGCCCTCGACAGAGAATGTATCGAAAAACCCACTTCTATCGGACGGCCCAGCCTTGGATGTGAAGCCAAGATCGTTGATGAAAAAATGAAAGAACTGCCCGTAGGAGCTATCGGTGAGATAGCTGTCAAGGGGCCTGTTGTCACTGATGGTTACTACAACAACCGCGAAGCAACCGAAAAGTCTTATATCGACGGTTGGTTTTTAACGGGCGACCTGGGCAGAATGGATAAGGACGGATTCTTTTACGTTGCCAGCAGAAAAAAAGACATGATAAACAGGGGTGGTGAAAACGTCTACCCTGTTGAAGTGGAGAATACGATATGTATGCATCCCAAGGTCTTTGAAGTCTCTGTATATGGTATTCCCGACCGGGTTATGGGAGAAAAAGTTGCTGCGTCTATAATAGCGGTTCCCGGCACAACGCTTACTGCCGAAGAGATAAAGCAATTCTGCAGTGACAAGCTCGCGAGATATAAAATCCCCGAATATATTGACATGACAACATCATTACCTAAAAATCCCGGCGGCAAGGTTATCAAGGAACAGCTTGCTGTGGAGCTTTCCAATAAAATCAATAAGGGTGATTCATAGAGTATAATGTGGAGAAGGTCTTATACTACCTTAGTATTTGTCGGAGGTTGAGATGAAAGCGGGCCAGACGGAGAACAACGATGTTTTAATCAAGGTCAAACCCTGGCAGGTGTGGTACACGGTAGTGGTGCTTTTCGTCCTGTATATGATGGACTACGCGTTGCGGTCGGTGATCGGCCCCATGACTCCGGCTTTAAAGGCCGATCTGGGCTTGAGCGATACAGAGGTGGGCTGGCTGATGTCGGTAGTTCTCATCGGCGTGGCGGTCTTCGCGCTGCCGCTGTCCTACCTGATCGACCGCTGGAGCCGCTCGAAAATGGTCTCCCTGATGTCCATTATCTGGAGTGTAGCCAGCCTTTTTTCCGGCTTCTGTACCAATTTTGGGCAGCTGCTGGCCACTCGCACCGTGGTAGGAGTGGGCGAGGCAAGTTTCGTCTCGGGTGGCATGGCTCTGATCGCCGCCATGATCAAGAAGGCCAGGCGGGCGCTGGTGACCGGAATCTGGGTGGCGGCCATACCCCTCGGCTCGGCCTTCGGTTTTCTGATCGGAGGATTCGTTACCAAGAGCTTCGGCTGGCAGGCGGCCTTTATGGCGGTGGCGGCGCCCGGCATCATCTTCGGCATACTGGCCTGGTTCATGCCCGACTACAAGATAGACAAATCGGCTCTGCAAAAGGCTGAGGGCGGCACGCGCGGCAGCGCTCTTGGGACCACACTCAAGCAGTTCTTAAAGATTAAGACGCTGCCCATCCTCTATCTCACCATCGCGCTGGAGATGTGCTACGTGCTGGGCTACGTTCCCTGGGTGCCGGTGCTGCTGAACCGCAGCATGGGCATGGACACGGTGTTGGCCAGCTCGGTCTCGGCCGCACTGGCCCTGACTGCTATTATCGCCATGCCGCTGGGTGGGTGGGTGACGGACAAGGTCTCCCAGAAAAACCCGCGCAACAAGGTGCTGGTCATCGTCGTGGTCATGCTGCTGGCCAGCATATGCATGGCGGCCGGCGCCTTTTTCGCCTCTCTGCCGCTATTCGCCATCGGTGTGTTTTTCACATCCGCCTTTGTTGCAGCCCAGCTTAACGCGGTACAGGAGATCGTGCCCGCCTACCAGCGCTCCACGGCTATGGGGCTGTATATGCTTACGGGCTACATCCTGGGCGGCATGTGGGGTCCCATACTGATGGGGGCCGTTTTTCCGACGCTGTAAACATACAGACTTCGTTCCTGGTCATATCCGGCATCGGCTTTATCAGCAGCTTCGGTTACCTGTGGTCCTCCAAATACTTTAATGCGGACTATTATCGCGCTCGCGAGGTGGACCGCGAAATGGGATTATTGGAAGCCAAATAGCGGGCAGGGTATAATTCCCTGTCATGATTCCCTGGTTTGCCGGCTCGGTGGTCCGCTACGAAGGCAAGAAGTTCCTCAAGTTCACCGGCGCTGTGGACCTCTCGCGCATCGCCGCGGAGGGCAAAACGCGAGGTGACAGGGTGTCCCTCTATATCCACATCCCTTTCTGTAAAACGCTCTGCCCCTTCTGCTGTTTCAACCGCTACCTGTTCAAAGAGGAGCAGGCGCGCGCCTATTTCACGGACCTGCGGCGTGAAGTCGGTATGTACGCAGAGCTGGGCTTTAAATTCAACGATCTCTACTTCGGGGGCGGCACGCCCACCGTGCTGATGGACGAGCTTTCAGGCTTCTTGGATTTCCTCAGATCGAAATTCGAGATAAAACGCATCTCACTCGAGACCACGCCGCGCGAACTGACGCCGGAGACCGTCGATCAACTAAAAAATATGGGAATAAACCGCCTGTCAGTGGGAGTTCAAAGCTTCGATGACGGGTTGCTCAAGGCCATGGGCAGGACGCTTTTCAAGGGAGAGGACTCAATACAGAAGCTCAAGCTGGCTCAGGGCAAATTCGATACGGTCAACGTGGACCTCATGTTCAACTTCCCCACACAAACTCCTGAACAATTACTCTCCGATATCAAGATCTTTAAAGATTTGGGCATGGATCAGGCCACCTTCTACCCGCTCATGCCCTCCCCCCACAAACTGGATGCGCTGACACGGAAGTTCCGTAAAGTGGATACTTCCCACGAAAAGCAGTATTACGAGTTGATATTGCGCGAGTTACTGGATAGCGGATACAAAGCTTCCACGGCCTGGTGCTTCTCGCGCGGGGACCTCATGATCGACGAGTATATCATCGATTACGACGACTATATCGGCGTGGGCGCCGGGTCCGTCAGCTTCCTGGGCGGCGATTTCCTGGTCAACTCCTTCTCGCTGGACGGCTATCACAAGCTAATCGCAGAAGACAAACTGCCGATAGTCCGCACGCGCCGTCTCTCAGCCACGGAGCAATACCGTTACTACATGCTGACCCGGTTCTTCGGCATGGGCCTGGATGCGCAGCAGTTCAGGCAGCGTTTCAATTCAGATATTCATACCAGACTGTGGGCCGAGCTGCTTTTCTTTAACACTGCCGGTGTCATAAAAGAAAAAAACGGCATTATTACGGTCACCAGACGCGGCATGTACCCCGTCGGCACTATGATGAAGGAGTTTTTTACTGCACTGAATACGCTGAGGGAGTACTGCATCGAGGGCGGCATTTAGTTTTAGGCGGTTTTACGCTATGATAATGAGGCTGCGGGAGGTTTATGATGAAGAAAACAGCGAAGGACTGGCTGCGCGAAGCCAACTGCGCTATTTACCAGCCTGGACAGCGGACAGGCCACTACGAAAGCTATTTCCTGCGCGCCAATCATCCTGAGCGTCCGCTGGCTTTCTGGATCAGGTACACCATTTTCAATCCCCACGGACACCCCGAAAAGGCCCTGGGCGAGCTGTGGGCGGTCTACTTCAACGGTGAGACATCATCCACCACGGCTGTTAAAAAGGAGCTGCACATCGGCCAGTGCTCCTTCAGCCGTTCCGGCCTTGATGTCAGGATCGGCGACGCCTTACTTCTTAAAGACCGTCTTAAGGGCAGCGCCGCGTCTCGCAACCATACCATCAGCTGGGACCTTGAGTACAGTGGGGAGAGCAGCCCCATCTTCCCACTACCCATTAACATGTATTCGGGCGGCTTCCCCAAGGCCAAGCTGTGCGTCCCGCTGCCGATGGCCCGCTTCAACGGCAGGCTGGAAGTGGACGGCAATACGATCACAATCGAGAACTGGATCGGCAGCCAGAACCATAACTGGGGCTCGAAGCATACGGACCTTTATGCCTGGGGGCAGGTAGCCGGCTTCGACAACAGCCCCGGCAGCTTCCTCGAGGTGGCCACCGCACGCGTTAAGCTGGGCCCCTTCTGGACACCAGCCATGACCCTTATCACGCTCAGGCACAAAGGTAACGAATACAAGCTCAACAAGGTGATGCAAACGATCAGAGCCCAGGGAAAATTCAACTATTTCGACTGGCATTTCGCCTCATGCGACGAGACTATTGACATCAGAGGAAGGATGCATGCACCGGCGGAGCTATTCGCAGGCCTGAATTACTACAACCCGCCGGGCGGGAGCAAACACTGCCTCAACAGCAAACTGGCCTCGTGCGAGCTGAGGATCACCTATAAAGAGGGAGAAAATAAAGGAGTATCGGAACTGCTCTATACCGGGCACCGGGCGGCCTTCGAGATTCTCACCGACCGAACAGACCACGGTATCACGATACAGGTTTAGCTTTTCACCAGTTTCAAGCCGGCCCGGGCAAGGAGCCGATCAAATTTTGGATAACAGGAGGTTTCCATGGAGTACAAGGAGCTTAAATACGAGGTGTCGGAGGGCATCCTCACGCTGACGCTCAACAATCCGGACAAGATGAACTCGATCACGGCGTCGACCTGCAGGGAGCTGCTGGATGCATTCGACAGGGCCGATAACGACGACGACGTACGTGTGGTGATTGTGACCGGCGCCGGCAGGGCGTTCAGCGCCGGGGCCGCCCTGGGGGGAGGAGAGGAAGCCAAGGGATCGTACTTTATGGAGCGTTTCATGGGCAGGGAGGACGACCAGCCGCACCGTGATGAGGGAGGCATCGTCGTGCTGCGCATATTCGACATGAAGAAGCCCATTATCGCCGCCATCAACGGGTCGGCGGTGGGATTCGGCATAACCATGACATTCCCCATGGATGTCCGCATCGCCTCGACCAATGCCAAGATGGGCCTGGTGTTCTGCCGCAGGGGCATCGTCTTCGACGGCTGCGCAAGCTGGTTTTTAACACGCCTGGTAAATATAGGCGTCGCCACCGAGTGGGTCTACAGCGGCAGGGTCTTCAGCGCCAAGGAGGCTTACGAGAAGGGACTGGTGAGCGAGCTGCTGGAGCCGGAGGAGCTGCTGCCGCGGGCGCGAGATATCGCCGCGAGCATAGCCAACCATTCATCCTCCATCTCCGTGGCGCTCTGCCGCCAGATGATGTGGAAGATGCTGGGCGCAGACCATCCCATGGAGGCCCATCAAGTGGAGTCCAAGGCGCTTAACTGGATTTTCGGCGTGCCCGACGCCAAGGAAGGCATCATGTCCTTCCTGGAGAAGCGGCCACCCACCTTCCCCATGAGGCCGAGCAAGGATATGCCCGCTTTCTATCCCTGGTGGAAGGAACGTCCGTTCAAGTATTAGTTTAAACCAGCATGTAGCCGAAGGCCTTGCGGCTGATGATGCGGGAGGGGTTGGATGTATCCGGTTCGATCTTCTCCCGCAGCCGGTGTACGAGCTGGTCGAGCGTCGCATCCGATATGGCGGCCGGATCTTGGCTCTCCGCCCAAACGAACTTGATTATATCATCGCGCAGGCAGACCACGCCGGCGTTTTCGTAAAGGTAACTCAGCAGCTCGTACTCCTTGCGGGAAAGCTTCACCGCTTTGCCGTCGACATGCACCTCTTTCCTGGCCTCATCGATTTTTAACCAGCTCACATCGGTGGATACGGCTTTCTGACCGGCGCCCGCTCCCCTTCCCCCCAGCAAACTGGTGCTCTCGGTTTCCTTGAAGATTAAAAGCGAGTGCGCCGGCCCCGCCGCCACACCCAGCCCTATCTTGCAGTTGTGCTTCAGGTCGTACAGCCGACCCGCTATTATACGGTCGTCGTTGAGCACGGTGCCGTTGGTGCTGCCCAGATCACGTATCTGGTAGCGGCCTTCCTTCTCAAGTATCTCGACATGTCTTCGCGATACCGCTTCGTCGTTTAACTCGATATCGGGCTTGTACTGGGGTGTGCGCCGACCCACGACCGTGGCAGACTGCCGCAGCGTAAATATTTTACCGATATCGTCAGCATCGCCTTTTTTTACTATTATGAAAGCCACAACGGGCCCCCTAATTTATGCAGGCCGTATTTCCTCTTGCAGTATAATATATCCGGAGCGATCACGGCAGAAAACCGAGATGTCAGATTTATATTAGGTATTCGTCAGAAGGCTGTCAAGCAATGGATTTTTACGCAGCCTTAAAATGATGTGATAGCAATGGAAGAGGTAATCAGTATCAGCGTCGTCTGCCCGGCCTGTCAGGGATTGAACGGTGCCGGCAGCTTTTTCTGCTACAGCTGCGGACACTACCTGGCCGAAGACGCGGTACACAGTGATACCGTCCTGGAGGAAGCCGTTGAACCTGCCGCACAGGGCCCCGCGGCCAGGATGATCATGCCTGGAGGAGGGGAGATCGTTCTGACGGAAAATCCAAGGTTTATTCAACGCAGCGATTTCGAGGGCAAACTATCGCAGGATGCGCTGATGAGTATCTCCAGGCAGCACCTGCTGGTTACGCATGAGAACGGCATTTTTTTCGTACAGGACCATGGGCGCGACGGCACCGGCAGCACTAATCACACGCGGGTCAATAATGTCGATATTCATCACAAAGGCAGACAGGCCGTCAAGGATGGTGACCGCATAGAGCTGGCACGGCAGCCGGAGGCCACGATCATTTTCAGATCAAGCTGATATGAAATTGAAGGAGTTCTGATTGGAGACCGGATATGGCTGGGATACCGGCCTGGTGAGAAAACTCAACGAGGACAGTGTCTTCTGCTGTACCTTCGATCTACGCACCAGTTCAGGCACAATATCGGCAGGCCTGCTTGCAGTGGCGGACGGCATGGGAGGACACGACGCAGGAGAGGTAGCCAGCGACCTGGCCATCAGGATTTTCCAGGCCGAGTGCATCTCGGGATTGCTGGCAGGACAGAAGTCTCCGGGGTTGCCGCTGCTGTCCTCAGCTTTCAGCAAGGCCAATGACGCCGTCCTCGAGGCCGCATCCGAAAGATCGCTGCAGGGTATGGGAACCACACTCACAGCGGCCCTGATCGCAGGCCAGGACATGTATGTAGCCCATATAGGGGATTCCCGCTGCTATATCATCAATTCCAGAGAGATCATTCAGGTCACAACGGACCATTCAGTGGTGCAGGAGCTGGTGGACACAGGCCATATATCGGCTGAGGAAGCCCTGACTCATCCGCGCCGCAACGAGATAACGCGTGTGCTGGGATACAGCGCCGACAGCGGGCCGGACCTGATACAGATCAAGCTTTACGCGGGGGACAATATCCTGTTGTGCTCGGACGGGCTGTGCGGAATTATTCCCGGCGACAGGATCCAGGAAACCATACTTGCCGCCCGCAGTCCGGCGCAGGCCTGCTCCGACCTTGTGTCACAGGCCATCCTGGCCGGAGGGCCCGATAATATCTCGGTTATCGTCGCGAGGCCGGCGGGGCTTCCCTCCTGGCAGGCGCTGATATCGGCGAAGACGGGGGTGAAAACAGCCTGATGGACGATCCGACCGTCTTCGTAATAGCCCTTGCGCTGCTCTTCACCAGCATACCCGTCACCGTAGCCATTATTCAGGCGGTTCAGCGGCGCAAGGCCGGAGGAGCGGCACAGCGGCACGGGCCGCTGCCGCAACAGTCGACGGGCGAAAGCAAGCATCGCGTAAACGGCCGCTACGAGCTGAAAGCACCGGCCTTTAAACAGGGTGGTATGGCCAATATCTGGCTGGCCAAGGATCGCAGCACAGGCCGTAAATGTATCATCAAGACGCCGCGCAGGGGCACCACCATGGATAATGTCTACCTGGACAAGCTGCGCCAGGAAGCCGCTTTCCTCAAAAGGCTGCAGCATCCCAACATAGTCACCTACATGGATGACTTCTACTACAAAGGGGAATTTCATCTGGTGCTCGAGTTCGTGTCGGGCGAAACCATCATGTCGTCCTCCCCAAGGACATCGGCAAGCGAGCAGCAGCTGTTGACATGGGCAGGACAGGCGCTGGATGCTCTGGCCTATATCCATGCCGCGGGCATCGTTCACAGGGATATCAATCCCAAGAACATCATGTTGAGCGTCAACGGCGGCATCAAGCTGATCGACTTCGGCACGGCCAAGAGCCTGGAGAGCATGAAGAGGGACACCGTCAAGACGGATCCCTTCACACAGATAGCCAATAAAGGTTTCGACATACCCGAATTATTTATAGGGGGTGAGAGCGACCAGCGTTGCGACCTTTGCGGCCTGGCGCAGACCTGCATCTATCTTCTCACTCTCAGACAGCCCAACGATCTATGCACCGAACTGATCCGCACCAACTGGCCGCGGAGCTACAGCGAGGCGGGCAAAGTGGCTAACTATATGATCTCGGCGGGCATCTCGGCGAGAACGTCCCGCTGCCTGGCCCAGGCCATCATGTTTTCGCCGGGCAGCAGATTCGCGGGTGCCACCGCCATGCGGGCGGCGTTGCTGTCCGCCGGCGAGCGCTCGGCCAAAGAGGTGGAGGCGGTCGGATGACAAGAGCGATGACGGCATTGATATTCACGCTGGCCGTCCTGATAGCCTCTTTAAGCGCAGCGGCAATTACACATATGGATGTAAATGCCATGGGGGCGCCGACCGAGAACTTCACCATACCCGATCCACTTGAGGATAGCGAACACAGTGAAATCAAGCCGCCCGTTAATGCCATTCTACACGGCACATCCGCGCTGCCGTCAGGCGCATCGCCCGACCTGACCGCTTCCTTATACGCAGCTTCCGCCGGGGGCGGCACTATGATAACCGGCGATGAACAATGGTACCTCGACGTCGATATAAACATGCCGGGCTGGCTGTATATATATGAATACCTGCCCCCGGCCGACCAAGGGCAGGGCATCTGGATCGCCTATAAATGGCAGCTGAGAGAGCAGGGCCGCTGGAGGCTGGGTCCGTTCCGGCCGGGTGAGGACGAGACTGAGGGGCAGCACATCTACAGGCTTTTCTTCTACGGCAACGGCAGGTGGGCATCGGACAGCAGTCAGGAGCAGAGGAGCTATCTCGTATTCTGGAACTATGTCAAGGGGCCGCAGCAGCCGCCTCAAGAGCCTCAGATTCCCTTGAATCCAACACCCGAACCGCCTGCGTCCGCGGATAACAGCCTGCTGAAGTTCATCACCAATCCCCTTTTTCTGCTGATTGCTCCTTCGGCCATAGTCATTATTACACTGGCAGCGCTATACGCGAGGCGCAGGCTGCGGAGCCAGCATGATGACACACGGCCCGCCGATCAGCAACTGCTGGTGGATCTGCTGGAACAGCCGGGCACCAGACAGAAGGCACCGACACAGGGCACAGCCAGAGCCATACTGGAACTGCCAAACAGCTTAAAGATAAGATTGGGGGGGGAAAGCGAAATAATCGGACGTGCCCAGGTCGCCAGAGCGCTGAGTCTGGACGAGCTGGGGCTGATATCGAAACATCACTTTAAAATCAGCTTCGCAGACGACAAGGCTTTCATAGAAGACCTGGGCAGCACCAACGGAACCGCCGTCAATGCCTCAAGTATCCGGGATGCGGGTCCCGTGGAATTGAATGACGGGGATGTTATCGAGATGGCCGGCCAGACAAGCTTGAGGTTCCGTTCCAGCATTTAGTCGCCCTGTCTCTTCACTATCGATGTAGATGACAACTCACCTGAAGTTGTACCGTCCATTTTTGTCAGTCATCTATAAGGAACCTGTCAGGTGAGGGTCAAGCAAAGGGTGGAATACGGACTTATACTTAGGGTAGACAACCCGGTAACCCGGGAGGTGCGTTTTACATATGAAAAGAATACTAATACCGATGCTGATCGCGTGCCTGGTCGTTTCAGCCG
The DNA here is from genome assembly GCA_034429855.1 of Dehalococcoidia bacterium. GTDB lineage: Bacteria > Chloroflexota > Dehalococcoidia > GIF9 > UBA5629 > CAIMUM01. The sequence goes on along the minus strand of DAOUFT010000136.1, from coordinate 2,120 downwards.
CAGCTGCGGTATTTACGCCGGCACAGGCTCAACCATCGCCGCCGGTCAACCCGGATGAGAGCTGGCAGCCGTCTGATGAAGGCAGTGAAATGGTAGAGCCCCCTGTGGGCGTCGATACATATAACCAGACATGGCCCAGCCTCCAGATGACGGTGCCGCCCTCGCCTCCGGCGGGAGCGTCGGCATCAATTGTGAACGCCTACCTGGTAACCAGCTACGGCCAGACGCTGTATAACCTTTATCGCAACGACCTTTGCTACCTGATCGTTTCGTTCAACGGACCGGGCTACTTCTACCTCTGGGAATACTATCCGCCGGGCACCACGCCTTACGGACACTGGCTGTGTTACAGGTGGTACAGGCCGTATGCGGGGGTGTGGCGCATCGGACCTTTCAGCGCCGAAGCGTGGGATCCGGACGGTTTGTATGTCTGGAGGATGTGGTATAACTCGGGCTTCGCCTGGTCGGAGCGAACACTGAGCTTCAACTACACGCGCGGCAGCATATCGCCTTACAGCGGTCCGTCGCCCAGGCCTATTTATCAGCCTGTGATCAATTCCTTCACCTCCAATGCATCATCGATAGACGTGGGGCAAACGGTCACGTTGACCTGGAGCACGAGCAACGCCAGCAGCGTTACCATATCGCCGGGTATCGGCACGGTGGGGGCATCGGGATCGACGACGGTCACACCCGGCGCAACTACGACTTACACTCTATCGGCTACAGGCGGCTCGGGCAGCACGGTTACCTCCTCCACCACCGTCAACGTGATACCGAGGGTACCTCCGACTTTGACCGTGCTCCAACCCACCATACAGTCCGGCCAGTCCACCGTGCTATCGTGGAACGCCCCCGCCGCTCTTCATGTATATATAGCCGGATTGGGGGATTTCGAAGCAGCAGGCACAACGACAGTGGCGCCCAATCAGACGACAACGTACAACCTTATCGCCACTTATATAGACGGCACCACGCAAACAGCCTCCGTCACCGTCACAGTCGAGCAGCCGTTTTACCTTCTTTACGGCCTCCTGGCGCTTTTAGCCATAGCCGCCATAGTAATAGTCATTATGATGATAAAAAGGCCGCGCGCTCAGCAGCCTCGCACACCAGTCGCAAGCACAGGCACGGTCACATCAACCGCCGCTACATCCGCAGCAGCCACATCAGCAGCATCGACTACAGTCGCGGAAGTACCCCCCGCCAAGCTGGTCATGCCGGACGGCGGCGAGATGCTGCTTGCCGGAAACGTGAGGACGCTGGGACGCCAGGACTTCGAAAAGCTGCTGCCTGAGGACAGGGCTTCGTTCATCTCAAGACAGCACATCAACATCTGGTACGAGGATGGGAAATATTATGTAGAGGATTCCGGCAGCACCAACGGCACCAGGCTCAACGGCACTGAGATCCGTGAGAGCGGTAAACAGGCCCTTGTGGACGGCGACGTTATCGAGCTGGCCGATAAATTGAGCATCACATTCAAAATATAGTAATCATCGTGATCAAAGAGGAGGTTAACATGATTGCTAAAAAGATTATGCAGCTGCTGGCGGCAGTGCTCCTGATCTGCTCCGTATTTATACTGCCTCCGGCGCCTGCCACTGCGGATGATGAACCCGCGATAGTTGAGACCACGACCGCGGCTACCATCGAGCCGACCGAACCCGTGGTCGAACCAACACCTTTGGCTACCGTTGAGCCGACCGAGCCGGTGGTCGAACCAACACCTGTGGCTGCCGCCGAGCCGACCCAGCCGGTGGTCGAACCAACCCCTGTGGCTGCCGCCGAGCCGACCGAGCCGGTGGTCGAGACCACCGTAGCTACCACGGATCCACCCGAGACACTTGCGGATGTCACGATTGCATCCGCTGCAGTAACGGATACAGCGGAAACATCGCTGCCATCCATGATTGTGGCCGAGGCCGCTCCGTCGACAGATACTGCCATCGACAGCGCTCTGCCACCGCCGCCTCTCCCGCCGACAACATCACCTTCAGTCCCTGAAGGTTCGGAACCGGCGGCGGCGGATGCTGAAGCTGATGCGGCGCCGCCACCACCGCCACCTCCGGGTGCTCCTCCCCCGCCTCCACCCCCACCGCCTCCTGCACCACCGCCTG
>DAOUFT010000135.1:0-15023 GCA_034429855.1 Dehalococcoidia bacterium | reverse complement strand
ATATCCTTCAATAAAAAAGGGGCAGCTCGCTAGCTGCCCATTACCAATTAAAATGATACGAGTCTACTTGTTTTTACCCTTTCCCCTCCCGTTGCCGTTTCCATTCCCATTGCCGTTACCCTGATCGTTATCATCGTTTCCGGCAGCGGGGCTGTTTGTGCTGCCCATGTGGGAATTGGGATTAAACGGCTTCTGCAGGCCGGGGGCATGTTCGATGCCTTTGCCCGGAACTCCCCTATTTTTTAGTATGCCGGCTTTAGTGAGTATGTCTTCAACCCAGGTGGAGAGCGAGACGGAGACGTCCGCGCTGGTCGCCGTCACCTGCTCTCCCGTCGCGGAGGTCGCTTTTACGGTTGCGCTGTTGACCAGCGGACCGGGACGGTCGGAGTCCAACACGGTGTAAACTCTGGATACCGTCAGTGAAGAGGCTGCATCGAGTGCAGTTACACTGAGGCTGACGGCTCCCAGCCTGGAGTCTGTCAGTGTGATATTGTCGACTGCAGCTTGGCCGCTATTGGTGACGACATAGGTGTAGGTGATGTTGTCGCCAACAGAGGCGGAAGACACGCTGGCGGAAATGCTGACCTGGACGGAAGATGTCTGTTCGAGCGTAACGGAAGACGCCGCGCTTGCAGTGTAGGTAAGATTGTCCGCCGACACGCCTGTGACCGTGGCTGTGTTGGAGATAGGTCCGGGGAAGTCCCCCGTAACGACCGTGTAATCGAAGCTGGTGGAGATGTTTTCTCCCGGGCCGATGCTGGTCGCCGGCAGGCTTATTTCACCGAATTTAGTATCGGTCAGCGACAGCGAGCTGATGGTGGTATTGCCTGAGCTGGTGATAAGATAGCTGTACGAGATATTGTCTCCCAGTAATGCTGCAGTGACTGAAGGCGTCAGCGTAATGGCGAGACCTTCCGCTTCGTCTGCAACCGTGGCGGCCGGCATTAAAATTGCAACCGCCAAGAGGACCGCCGCAAGGACACCAAAAACCTTTGTTCTGAACATCTTGTTCCTCCTGTTTCCCTTTACTTGGTCAATGCCGGGAATACATGGAGAAACGAAGTATTTTTAAAAAGGTTTATTCTTGTGGGACAGGTTATAAAAGCGCGCGGCGCTTCCGCATAACATATCATCAATCTCCTTTTGAGAGAACGAGATGCCGAAGGGGGCGGCGCTTTTATCCGCGTCTTTGATCACCTGCAGGAAGTCTTTATCGGGGACGATCTGGCTATACATGGGGCCATCCGTGGCCCACATCACCCTCTGCGAGGGTATCCGGTCCAGGACGATGCGCATGATATTGTAGAACCTTTGCGGGTATTTCGTTTCGCCCTGCCACCCTGATATGTCCATAAAGACATTGGGCTTGACCTCGGCCACACCCACGGCCTCCGGCCACAGCCTGAAGCCCATGTGTGCCACGCAAAAATTCACCTGCGGAAAATCCGCAGCTATCTCGTCCACAAATGTGGGCGAGCAAAACTTGCTCTTGAGCGGCGTGGCGATGGCGCCTGTGTGTATCACAACCGGCACGTTCAGCTCGGCGGCCTTCTCATACAGCGGGTAACAGATCTTATCATTGGGGTAGAAGCCCGATCCGGGGTGCAGCTTGAGCGCGACCGCGCCGCACTTCCTGACGCCCTTCTCCAGCAGCTTCACTGCATCCTTTCGGCGCGGGTCGGCGCTGACGGAGCTGTAGATACGGCCCTTATACTGCCGGGCGATCTCCCACATAAGCTCATTCTGGACCTGGTAGGGGATTTTAGGCTCGGAGCAGCGGTCGGCCAGGCCGAAGTCGATGGGGTGAATGATGCAGACATCAATGCCGTCTTTATCCATAGCGGCGATGCGCTTTCTGCCTTTCCCGTCCCAAAATGAGGTGAAGATTTCGTTGCGTATGACGTTCCTGTCGATGCCGGAGAGCTCCGCGCCGATCCTGGCCACTCCCTGCAAGAATTCCTCGGGCCGCCAGCCCTCCTCCAGTATGTGTACATGAGGATCGATGATCATGCTGCAACTCCCTTATATTACTCTGCCGCTTGTATCTTTGCCTCGATGACCTCAACCTTACGAGCCGCCCCGACATAGAAGAATGAGGTGCAGAAGAACACGACGGCGGCGACCAGGCTGAAGAGCGGCATGGCGGCCAGCGCGATGCCCAGGTTGAACTGATCGGAGATGAAGCCCACCACGATAGGGGCCAGCGAGCTGCCGAGCAGGTTCTGTATCACGACATTGAGGCTGAAGTAGGTAGCACGCAGCCCGGGGTGGGACACGTCCTGTATGATGGCCATGGCGCCCGATACGAAGGCTACGGCGGTGACGCCCGCCACGATAAGAGTCATGTACTGGATAGTGCCATGCAGAACGGTGAAGGCCAGTAAGAGTATGGCGGCCGTGGCGACGGATGAGAGCGCTATGAAGTAGGGGCGTCCGTTGGGCGATTTCTTCATCCAGAGGTCGGCGAGAAACCCTCCCAACGGCGCGCCGATAATGGCCGTGAGCATGACCACGCCCCCCATCAGCCCGGCCTGCGCCGCGGATACACCGTGCGTACGCTGGAAGTAGGAGGGCAGCCAGGTGGCGAGCGCGGTGGTAACGAAGACGCTGCAGGCGAATCCCAGATAGACCAGCAGCAGCGTTTTATTGGCCAGTATATCTTTAAACACCTGTCCCGCGCCCACCCTTCTTCCTTTTTCGCCTCCCGAGCTTCCCATGGTGCCATCCAGCGAGACGGTCTTATAATCTTTGACCCATAAGAACATGACTGCGACTATGAGTCCGGGAATGGCGACCAGGCCGAAGGCATGGCGCCAGCCCCAGAGCTCGGCAATAAGGCCGCCCAGTGCGGTGCCGATGGCGATGCCCAGCGGTATGGCGGCGTTCCATATTCCCAGCATCAGGGCGCGTCTGGCCTTGGGGAATGTAGTGGATATCAGCGTGGCGCCGCCCGGCGCGTAGCCTGCCTCGCCGATGCCGATGGCGGTGCGGGCGGCGAAGAGCTGTGTGAAGTTGCGGGTAAATGCGCAGGCAATGGAGGCGATGCTCCAGAAGATGGCCATGATGGAGATGCTGTTCTTCCTGCTCCAGCGGTCGATCAATATGGAGACGGGGAAGGTGAAAATAACGATCGACCAGTAGACGGCGGAGACCAGCATGCCGCACTGCATGTCGTTTAGCCCCCATTCGCTTTTAAGGAAAGGGAATATGGAGACCACCACCTGTCTGTCGATGTAATCGAACATGTACAGCAGGAAGAGAAGAATATAGGCATAGACGGCGCGTCCCCGGGAGATGATGGGCTGTGTGCCGGGCGATTGCTGAATCATGTTGCCTCCGTCCTCAGAAATTATATGAGTTCAGCCGGGGCATTGATGTTACCGATATCAGGGCAAAGTCTATAAAAGCCTCCCCCTTGTGTCAAGCTAAGGTTAAGGAAGGCTTCCGTGAGAAGCATGAACCTTGCCGACCATTTAACATTAACCTCGCAGAGTGTTATGATGACCTAGTGTGAATAACATGAAAAGCAAAGCGCTTGATTGGCTTTTGGAAGATGATGCAACGGGTGTGAGGTACCTTGCCCTGCGGGATCTTGTGAAAGCAGATGTAAAAGAGGTCCAGACAGCCGGCAAGAAAGCTCATGCGCAGGGTCCTATCGCCCACATTCTGGCAAAGATGCATAAGGAGGGGTACTGGGAGAAGCCGGACGCAGGATATTCTCCCAAATATACAGGAACGGTCTGGTCCGTCATATTGCTGGCACAGCTTGGCGCTTCAATTTCAATGGATAGTCGAATAGCCGCCGCCTGCTCCTATCTGGTTGAGCTTACGCTGGTGAAGGGAGGGCTTTTCACCATCAACGGGGCGCCGTCCGGCACGGTCGACTGTTTGCAGGGCAACCTTTGCGCGGCGCTGCTGGATTTAGGTTATGAGGATCCCCGCGTGGATAAGGCATTCGAGTGGATGGCGCGCAGCCTTACTGGTGAAGGGGTGTCCCCTATGACGGACAAGACCGCCGCGATGCGCTATTATTCGGGAAAATGCGGGCCGGGCTTTGCCTGCGGCGCCAATAACAAGCTGCCGTGCGCCTGGGGAGCGGTCAAGGTGATGCTGGCCTTCAGTAAGCTGCCAAAAGGTAAAAGTACCGAATTGATAAACAGAGCCATCGCCAAGGGCGTGGATTTCCTCTTCAGCACAGACCCGGCCAAAGCCGATTATCCCAGCGGATACAGCGATAAACCCAGCGGGAACTGGTGGAAATTCGGATTTCCGGTATTCTACGTTACCGACCTGCTACAAAACGTCGAAGCGCTGGCGGCACTAGGCTACGGCCGCGATCCCCGTCTGGCCAATGCTTTTAAAGTAATCTATGACAAGCAGGATGCAAAGGGCCGATGGCTGTTGGAATACGATTATGCGGGTAAAACATGGGTGGATTTCGGGGCAAAGAAGCAGCCCAACAAATGGGTCACGCTGCGCGCGCTGCGCGCGCTGGCAGCGGCGAATTGACTTCGTATTGTTACGGCCATATAATTTCGACCTGCCTTTGAGAAATTCCAAAGCGACGGTGTGAAATATGAATGAATTGGAACGTCTCATGAAAAAACGAAAACCATCGCTCCTTGTATGGATGACACTATGCCTGCTGTTCGTTTCACAAATTGGATGTGGCCCTGCTCAAATTGCAGACGTCGGTACCAATGCATCCGGCGCAGCGCCGGAAGAGTCCAATTTCATGGTGCAGCCCGACATCTTCCGCGACATAGAGCAGATGGATTTACAGCTGGACCGGGTGCGGAGGCCCGATTCCTCTTTTTCCCTCAGTGAAGCTGCAGACAATTTTACAGCGGATTACACATTTCACAGCAAACGGTACAGCCTGGACGAGTATTTCGAGAGAAGCGCCGTACTCGGCTTTCTGGTTTTAAAAGATAATCAAATTGTGCTGGAAAAATATTTCCGCGGCGCAGGGCCCAGGTCCCGCTTTATCTCCAATTCGATGGGCAAATCCATAGTATCGGTCCTGACCGGAATCGCCGTCGATAAGGGAGATATAGAGAGCGTTGACGATCCGGTCACGCGTTATCTTCCATCCCTTTCGGAGAGTGGATTCAGGGACGTGACCATCAAACAGACACTGCAGATGGCGACTGGAGTCGACTGGAACGAAGATTATAACGATCCAGACAGCGATTTTTCCCGCTTTGTGCTGGCCTGGTGGCGTGGTACGCCGGCATTGATAGACTTCGCAGCCGCCTGCAAGCAGGTCGAGCCACCCGGCCGGCGATTTGAATATCAGAGCATCGACACACAGGTTCTCGGCCGGCTGCTGGAAACGGTCTCCGGCAGACCTCTTAACGAGTACTGCGAGAGGGAGCTATGGCAGAAAATCGGCGCGGAAGATGATGCCTTTTACTATCGGGGTAAACAGCAGCCCGATATACTGGCCGCAGTGGGCTTCTGCGCCACGCTCAGGGATTACGGACGCTTCGGACTTATGATGATGAACAGCGGCAAACTGGGCGGCCGCCAGATAGTATCGGAGGAGTGGGTCCGTATGTCCACCACCGCCAGGGGCGCCTCGCTGCCCGCCCTGCCTGCTGTGGCTGACGCTTATTCAAATAGCCTGGGATACGCCTATCAGTGGTGGCTGCTGGACGGCGGCGTTTATATGGCGATGGGCATTCACGGGCAGGCCATCTACATCGATCCCGCCAGCCGCATTGTCATCGTGCAGGCCAGCGACTGGCCGGAGCCCGATCCTGATGAACGCTGGGACGAGATGATCACGGCCATGCATTCCATAGCAGACAAGCTCAGTTCGTCGGAGCCCCATATGCAGCGTATCTGGAAGGATAATTATCCGCTCTATCAGAAGATATTCAATCTGCCCTATAACCAGGAGCTGCTCAGTGGCGAACTCGACGAGGAGATATTCCGCGACTACATCATCCAGGACTATCATTTCTGCCAGAACTACAAGAAGGTGCACGCCATCCTGCTGGCCAAAGCCCCCGACGGTAAGGCGGCCAAGGCAATGGTCAACTATATTAATATGATTGATGATGAGGTCGCATCGCTTCACGAAACTTACATTAAGCAATACGGGATTACCGAAAAGGAGCTTACGGACCCGACCGAATACCCCGGCACGGAGCTCTACAACTCGTATCTTATCAAGACAGCGATGCTTGAGCCGTTCGAGGTGGGTTTCATGGCGACCCTGCCCTGCCACTGGGTCTACTACCAGGTCGGCATCGACATGAAGAAGGAGGAAAAAGTCCGGGGGAATAAATATCAAGCATGGATCGATGAATACGGGGATACTCCCTGGGAGCAGAGCGAGACAAAAGAAGCCGTTGACCTGGCTGAGGAATGCATGCAGGCGGCCGATGCCGAAACCAGGATCAAAATGAAGAACGCCTTCGTCACCGCCATGAAGATGGAATACATATTCTGGGACGGTATTTACAGCAAGACAAAGTGGGTGCAGTAACCAACCGCCCTGCACTGCATCGGCCGTGAGAAATATTAGATGGCAAGCGGGGAATTACATCCGAGAGCCGGGCGATCCCTGAAAAAGGGAGAGAAAAGATCGCCTGCCAAGGACTTTACCTGGCGGTATTATCTGCTTGGGTGCGTATTGGTGGCGCTTGCTACCCTTATGGGTCATTTCACCAGCGGGCTGCTGGCTCCCACAAATATACTGATGATCTATCTGTTGTGCGTCACGGTCTCAGCCATATTCGGAGGCCTGGGCCCATCCATCCTGGTTTCCATCCTGAGCGTTTTAACCTTTGATTTCTTCTTTGTACCGCCCTATCTCACTTTAGATGTCGAGCACATACAGTATATATTGACACTTATCGTGTTCCTGCTGGTCGGAATTGCGCTCAGCTACTTCACTTCCTTGTTGCGCCGCCAAACCGACCAGTCGAAAAGACGCGAGCAGGAGATGGCAGCCCTGTATGCTTTGGGACAGGACCTGGCCGTTGCCAGCGATCTGCAGTCATACACAAGTTCCATCATCAATAGAATTAAAGGGACAATCGGGCAAGACGTGGTAATTTTCCTTCCTGACGCCCGCAATGAAACGGCCCTGAAAGCATATAGCGATAGCCCGGAGAGCGAGCTCGATGTCAATGTATTTAATACTGCTGTGAGTTCTTTTCAACACAAGGAAATCATGGAATGCAGCAGTGATGCAATAAAGGGCTTAAAAGCATTATGCCTGCCGCTTGTTACCACCAGAAGGGCTGTAGGTGTGATCGCATTGATAAAGCCCGAAGATGCAGGTGACTATTCGATAGAGCAGGAGCGACTGCTGTCGGCCTATTCCGATCTTGCCGCTGTGGCTATCGAAAGCATCCAGCTGGCCGACGAATTACACAATGCCGAAATATTAAAGGCTACCGAGAAGCTCCAAACCGCTCTTTTGAACGCGATCTCTCATGACCTTCGCACGCCGCTTGTCTCGATTATCGGTGTCCTGAGCAGCCTGCAGGAAGAAGGGATGGACCTGGACGATTATGATAAAAGAAGCTTGATACAAGTTGCGCGCGAAGAAGCTGACCGCCTGAACCACCTGATAACCAACCTGCTTGATGAGTCCAGACTTGAATCGGGGGCGCTGAAGTTATCCCTGCAACCGGCTGAAGCAAACGACCTGGTCGGCGCAGCGTTGGAACAGCTCGGAAGCCGTGTCGATAATCGCATTATTCAGATAGACATTCCATCGGATCTGCCCTTCATTCAGGTGGATTTCGGACTATTTGTCCAAGCCCTGGTTAATATTGTGGACAATGCACTGAAATACTCACCGTCCGACTCCATAATTGAGATAAAAGCACGATGCGTTCAAAAGGAAATGCAGATCGAAATCGTTGACCGCGGCACAGGTATCCCCGAACAGGACCTGCCCCATATTTTCGATAAATTCTATCGCATCCAACGTCCTGATAATGTATCGGGCACTGGATTAGGATTATCCATTACCAAGGGACTCATCGAAGCTCATGGCGGTCGCATTGGAGCGAAGAGCCAGGCTGGCCGCGGCACTGTGGTTAGTATTATACTTCCTGTTGGTGCCGATTCGACGGCTTCAGAAACGGTTAAATGAGTAACGTAAAGGTGCTGGTAGTCGACGATGAGGATTCGATCAGGCGTTTTTTACGTGTTGCGCTCACATCACAATCATACACTTTGTTTGAATCAACTTCGGGCCAGGAAGCTCTTTCCTGCGTCGCGGAACACAAGCCTGACCTGATAATTCTCGATCTGGGTTTGCCTGATATCGACGGGGTGGAAGTCACCCGTTTGCTCCGCGAATGGACAAAGATACCAATCATCATACTGTCGGTGCGGGGTTCTGAAGGCGACAAGATAGCGGCGCTCGATGCAGGAGCCGACGATTACCTGACCAAGCCTTTCAGTACAGGAGAATTGCTGGCACGGCTGCGCGCAGCTCTGCGACGTGCTGCTCAAATACCCGGTGAATCTGTTTTCACCATCGGCAGCCTGAAAGTCGACCTTTTACGCAGGCTGGTAACCATAGAAGATCATGAGGTCCAGTTAACGCCTAACGAGTATGAGTTATTGAGGCTGTTCGTAATTAACGCGGGAAAGGTGTTGACGCATCGCCACCTGCTGCGCGAAGTTTGGGGCGCGGAATACGGGGATGAGTTTCACATGCTGCACGTAAATATCAGTAACTTGCGCCGCAAAATCGAACGTGACTCAAGCCGGCCGCAATTCATCATTACCGAGCCGGGAGTGGGATACCGTCTGAGGATAAGCTGAGGCTGTTAAGAGACTGAAGTTCAGTAAATGGGGTGACTGACTCCGCTATCTTCCTGCAGGTGGGTGAGCGGCAGATGTTTTGCACGTCTGTATAACAAATATATGGCTACGCCGACCACCATCCATATAATGCCGGCCCATCGGCCATAAGGCTGGGTGACCAGCATAACTACCCAGATAACGAAAGTCATGAGAAAACCGAGCATGGCGGTTACCGGCAGTTCACGTCCTTTGATTTTAAAATTAGGCTGCAGTTTAAATGGACGGGGAAGGTCCGGATTTTTCACCCGCAGCCCTATAATTGAGATATGCGCCAGAGCAAAGCAGAGCAGGGACCCAAAGACATACAGTGCTCCCAGATCGGAAAAAAAGCTCTCTGAAAAAAACCCTGGTACCAGCAGGGCGATAGAAATCAGACAAAACAGAATAATTGCAACATAGGGCGTCCTGAAACGATGATGGAGTCTTTTCAAAACCGATGGCAGCTGGTAATGTGATGATAGATTGAAGGTTAGACGGGAGATGCCCAGCAATCCGGCATTTGTCGCAGTCAGTAAAATACTGGCGGCAAGTAAAGCCACCAGAATTGGTAAAAAGCTGCGCAGACCTTCAAGTATCCAGATTATAATAATCACGGGTTCCTTAGCAGATGCAATAGCCGTCGCGATTTCCTGCGGCGATATGGCCATGGATATATTATGTGCAATTCCAGCTATGGGATCCCTGGCCCAGCCGTTTTCCGGATCGCCCAGTTCCTGAGGTGTCATTGCTGAAAGGGCAACAATGGATATGCCTGCGAACAGAACAAGGACAGATACTATCATCAAGATATAGGCCCGGGGTATTCTTTTTGCCGGCTGGCGCGTTTCCTCACCCAGCTGTGAAACGGTTTCGACCCCAGTGAAGCAGAGGGCTGCAACAGCCACACCGAAAATCAAATTATTGACCGATGGCCAGTTCCCTTCACCGAACATATGCTGCAACAGGATGCTGGGATTCGGTGCCAGTATCAATACAGCGCCAATAGCCACAATGGTGATTTGAGTCAGGATGTCAAGGCTGATAAACGTGATATTTATCCTCGATGACTCTCTTACGCCTAATACATTCATTATCATCAGAAAAAAAATAATGCCCATGGAAAAAGCCGTACCGTATAATGGTTGCTTTAACATGGGCCAGAAGTAAGCAAGATATGCAGGGATGGTGTAAGCCGAAATCGCCATGGTCACAATATAACTCAGCATCAAAGCCCAACCCGCAATGAAACCGATCAGATCATTATAACCGTGTCGGGCAAAACTGGCTGAGCCGCCCGCCTCGGGAATCATGGCGCCGCCCTCAGCATAAGTGAGCGCATTGAAAACATAGATTAGTCCGGCTATGCCCAGCACTATAGGAGTTGCACCCAAGGCCACGATAGCGACAAGACCAAGACCATAGTAAATTGAGGAGCCAACATCTCCATAGCCGGCGCTGAATAATCCAGTGACTCCCAGCACCCGTCTCAAACGAAACTGCTTGTGCCTGAGCGGGTGGGCAAATCTATCTCCGGGTTTGGGCTGCCAGCCATTTTCTGAATACTGCTCATTAGGAGAGGCAGCCGGCTCTATGCTGGAAGTTTCCACTTTATCAGATGCTCTTTGAAAGCAGCATGTTCAGCAGATTATATTGGTGCGTGCGCTTAGGAACATTATCAATCAGTACGGGTCAAAAATGTGTCAAGAAACCGGGCAAAATAATCAAGAAAGTATCAAGGTTTAACCTACATGTGTTCAAGCAGGCCTATAACTTCCTGAAATTTAGAACGGTAAAGACAACGCTATTAAGACTCTATTACCAAATGGGTCGGATCGACTGCTCCGCATGTGTTGTTAGATCGGAGACAACGTCGACTTCTGAGTTCACAGAACCCGGCCGATGGCAGCTCCATCCCTGATAGCGAACATGATGTTGCCCGGGGCCCTGGCATCGCCCAGCAGCCACACTTTCTTAGGTATATTGGCACTGATCTCCCGGTAAAGCCGATCGTCTGAGTTGTATCCGGTTGCCAGGACGACGGTGTCGGCCGGAATGGTTTCCTTTTTATCCCCGGTGATAACATCGACGCTGTCTTTCCCGATGGCAGCGACCTGCGTCCCCAGCATCACCCTGATTTTCTTATAGGACAGCATATCTTCGAGCATCAATTTATTGGCTACGAAGAGGGGCTCCCTGCCGACCGTCATCAGGCCGGGCAGCGCTTCGATAAGGGTGACCTCCCTGTTTTTTTCCTCCAACCAGAGGGCCACTTCGCAGCCGACCTGTCCGCCGCCGATCACCGTCACGCGTTTACCCGCTTCCTTTTTACCCAGCAGCAGGTCGGTAGCCGTGCATACATGCGGCTGGTTGACGCCGGGGATGGGCGGCACCTTGGCGGTTGCTCCTGTGGCCACGACGATCTCATCCGCATCCAGTTTCTTGATCCGATCCAGCGTCATTTCGCTTCCCAGTTTCAGCTTGACGCCGGCATCTTTAAGCTCTTTTTCATACCACTTGAGCAGCCGTTTATCAGCGTCCTTGGATGGCGGTACTGATCCGGCTAAAACCACACCGCCCAGGCTGTCCTTCCTGTCGTAGATGGTAACGCTATGTCCGCGCAGCGCGGCGATGCGGGCGGCCTCCATGCCTGCGACACCGCCACCGATTATGGCTATCTTTTTGAGAACCGCAGCCTTATGGAGCTCTGCAAACTTTTCATTGAACAGGTCTGGATTGACCGCGCATGTCATGGGCAATCCCGCAAAGTCGTGGCCTATGCAGCCGTTGTTGCAGCCGATACAGGGACGGATGGCATCATCCCTCCCCATCCTGGCCTTGCCGGCCCAGTGAGCGTCTGCCAGCAGCGCCCGTCCCAGTGCGACGGCATCGACCATCCCATTCTTAATAGCGTCATTTGCCAGCTGCGGCCTGGTTATCTTGCCCGGGCAGATGACGGGTATTTTAAGCTGCGCCTTCACCTTTGCCACGTCTTCCAGCCAGAGGCCGTCTTTCTGATACATGGGCGAATAAAGCCAGTAGATCGAGTCATATGTGCCGCAGGCCATCAGCAAGGCATCGAATCCTGCCTTCTCAAGCTCTCGGGCAATAGCAATGCTATCTTCTATGTCGCGGCCGAATTCCTGGAACTTCTCTCCCGGGAGTGCGCTCTGCTGTATGCCCTTCATATAGTGCTTGGCGGCCAGGCGGGCCGTCACCGGGAAATCGCTTCCGCATACAGCCTTGACGCCCTTTACGATATCGGTAAACAACTTGGCCCTCCCTTGGGCCGAGCCGTCGTATTCGTCGGTGCGTCGGTTGAAAGCGGCAGTTCCGAACTGATCGCCTAGGTAGCCGCCGTAGATCCCCACGAAATCCACACCGTCGCAGCCGGCCATCATGGAATACAGGGCAGCCGTGACAGCACTCTGTACCAAGCGCTCTATCTCTTCCTTGGTCAGAGCGCGGCACGTGACGTTAGGGTCCCACCAGTTGGGATTTTCAGACGGTGAGACAGGCGTGCTGTTTATCAGGAAGGGCGGCATGAGCCTGCCATTGCCCACCGTCATCTGGATAAATATTTTTGTATTGTACAGATGGACCCGGTCCACCACCTTTTTCATCTGGGAGAGGAAATCTTCGTGTTTATCGAAGGGCGAGACAAAGACCGCATTGGCTTTCTCTATATTGGCATTGAGCGGGAAGGCGCCGGTATAGATCAGGCCGGTTCCCCCCTTAGCGCGCTCCTCGTAGTAATCGATCACCTCGTCGGTGATGTTGCCGTTGGCGTCCAGCCATCCGCCGACCATCATCGGGCTCATGACGATCCGGTTCATTAACTCCAGTTTGCCGATTTTGAAAGGGGTAAATAACTCGGGATACTTCAACATTTTGTCTCCTCCATAGCTATCCACTGCATTCTTTTGGCTGCGCCGGTTCAGGACATCCTTAATCCACACAACAACCACCAATATGTTCGCATGGTAACACGCAATATCGATTTTGTCAATATCGCTTAATTTTCTATAGATTAGTTTAACAGTTGACTATTTTTCTACCGCTTAATCCAGACGCTTTACGTGACATCCGTAGAGATGATGGGCAAATGAAAATTTGACTTTATAAAAAACCGTATTATACTATGTGGCGTACATTAATATCCATAAGTATTATTGATAAGTATTTCTAAGGACGGACACTGGTCTCAGGATATCTCCATCAACATTAAGGGTGATATAAGGTAAGTTGGGAGCAGCTAAATAAATCGTTTGCGGAGGGAAAAATGTCGTATCAGGAACTGATTTACCAGGTTGAAGGTAATGTGGCGGTGATTACATTGAACCGGCCGGATACTCTGAACGCCCTGACGATGTTAACCCATGTTGAGCTGATGCAGGCTATCGAGGAGAGCAACAAGGACGACAAGGTCAGGGTTATAGTATTGACGGGTGCCGGCAAAGGTTTTTGCGCAGGAGACGATATCAAGGAGATTTTCCTCCATCCCGACGCCAAGAACCTGAAGGGTAAGGAAATGACCTTGAAATTTTTACAGGGCGAATGCCTGCCGACGGGCGGTAATGCCCTGCTGAAGATCAATAAGCCCTCTATCGCCGCTGTAACGGCGCCGCCGTCGGGTACGGGTGCGATATCAGCCTGATGTGCAGCATAAGAATAGCCTCTGAGAAAGCCAAATTCGGCGAGGTCTTTCTCAGGATGGGAGTTATACCAGAGGAGTCGCTGCTGATATTGCCCAGGCTGGTGGGCCTTGCCAAGGCTTACGAACTTCTTCTGACCACCGATATCATCGATGCCAAAGAAGCTGAACGCATCGGGATGGTCAACAAGGTCGTACCGCATGATCAGTTGATGCCGACCGCCATGGAACTGGCCGAGAAAATCGCCAAAAAGCCACCGGTTGCTGTCCAACTGGCCATGGAAGCTATTCGCAGAGGTCAAAGATGGCACCTAGATGAATGGAGGAGCTTCCACTCGCTGGCGTTCAATTATTGCTTCGAGACCGAGGATCATATAGAAAGCGCCAAAGCTTTCATCGAGAAAAGGGAACCGGTGTATAAGGGGAAATAGAAGGGTCTTCTATTTCCCCTTATAGCTCTTGAAATACTTCGTCTTATTAAGGGCCTCTTCCATAGAGTCGTGCAATTTATGGAAAGCCTTTTTCTCGCCGGCCTTTTCCCTTTCCTTGATGAACATGTTGTTCTTCTCTTCATCCCGATAGACGATATTGGTTGCCAGCGTATGATATACAACCGGTTGGATCCAACTGTTGAGGCCCAGCTGATCGTAAGCGTGCCTGCGGCACATCTTCCCCATACAAATGGCATCCAACGGCATGAGAGCGATAGCCTTTGCCAGATTATAGACCTCACTTTCCAGTATGTCTGGTTCAACAGCCCTGGTCACGATTCCCATTGCCTCCGCCTCGTCACCGCTGATCGTCCTTCCCGTAATTACAAGCTCAATCTGCTTCTTGGTCAAGCCCGACACCAGTTCATAAGGTGCAGTCATCCCTCCAAAAGCAAGCCTTTGCCCTCGGTGAGAAAATTTAGCGGTTTTGGCTGCTAAGGCTATATCACAACACTCGACAATCCATATTCCCAGTTCCACACACCATCCCCCCTGTACCTGTGCAATAGTCACCTTTTTACAACTGGATATGGCTTTGATACATCCGAATATTTGATCCTCGTCGATGCGCAGCCTGGTGCTTTGAAAGGGGCGGGTACCCAGTGATCCGCCGTATACGCCGTATACCTGAGAGAGATCGGCACCCACGCAGAAATTATCACCGGCCGCTTTGACTACTACAACTTTCACCCCATCATCAGCGTCCGCCTGCTTCACGGCATCCTGCAATTCTCCGGTCATATATTGCGGACCTATGTTTACCGCATTATATTTTTCCGGCCTGTTCAGGATAACATATGCGATATGGGGCTCATCCGGATCTCTCTCGTTTTTAATAGTGGTATATGCCTCAGTTGACATCTAAACCTCCCCTTGGCTAATTCAGGCGACCCTGTGCTATAAATACTATACAAGCATATATATTGTTAATATATATTGGCAATATTATATGCTGATATTTTTACAATGTCAAACATAGTCTTGACATGGATATGCTCGACCTATATAATACTGATATATATACTATATATATATTAAGGATAATATATATGCCTGTCCAT
>DAOUFT010000134.1:0-4372 GCA_034429855.1 Dehalococcoidia bacterium | reverse complement strand
CAAATCCGCCCGTAAACAATCTGAATCCCGAAGAGCAAAGCTTGCAGCTACGCCCGGCCCTTCTATAATTTATAGCGGACGACCCACTGCAACCTGCGCATCCCGGGGATTGCGCCCATCAGGCGCGCCGGGCCCAGCTTTTTTTCGGCCGAGTCGAAATACGACCACTCATCCATCAGCCTGATGCCCGGCGACCAGCTTTCTATCTCCTTGCCGTCCCTGATGCCACACAGAAACGCGGCCGCGCCGCCTACGTGTAATTGCTTGTGCATGCGCATGTTCATGGCCCATTTCAACCAGCCTTGCACAACCCACTGGTTCACCACCTCGCATACAAGCTCGCTGCCCGGGAAAGCAGAGTGCAGCTTTGATATCAATTCCCTCACATCGCTTTTCGGCAGGTACATGATTAGCCCTTCGGCCAGGAACAGGAATGGACCGGTGGAAAGGTTCCCCAGCTGCCTTATCCATGTGTAGTCCAGCACGGACGAGGCGATCATGTGATAACGTCCCGTCTCCTTGCAGAGCTTCCTCTTTATCGCGATGACATCAGGCAAATCGAGATCATAAAAGCTCAGTTTCCCATCGTCGATCCTCCAGAAGCGTGTATCCAGGCCGCAGCCCAGGTTGACCACGGTTCCACCGGGATTGTCCGACAGAAATGTGCGGGAGTAGTCATCGAATCGCCTGGCCCGTAGGGAGATAAACACCGTCAATTTTTTATCCAGCCTTCCCCGCGCCAGGTCTCTGTACAGCCTGTCTTCGGAGCCGGCCAGGATGCCGTCCAGGACGCTCGTTATCCTGACGGCTTCGGGATCATGTAAAACGGGATGCCGCGACCGGCTCTCCATCACGCGGCAGTAAAGGGTGACCAGCATGGTGGATGAGATGTCGCTGATCTGAACGTCGAACAAGCCGGAGTTTTCCATGCATACCCTCCTGTAACCCGTCATTGCGGGGAACGGAGTGACGAAGCAATCTTGTACCATCATGCGGGAACACAGGATTGCCGCGCCCTTCGGGCTCCCAATGACGATTAAATAAGCTTTTCGCGGTGTCGAGAGTGGATAACCCTCACAATGACGTGTTAATAAAGAAGGGAGAGCGTGGCGCTCTCCCTTCTTTAATGTCGATCGGTGTTTATATCAGGCTCGGCAGGCCCTTGGCGGCGTCTTCCATGTCGCGCAGCCGGCCCGTGGTCTCCTTGAGGCGGTCCTTCTGGGTCATGGCGAAGGCCGAGGCCCTGTCATAGTAGTCGCGTATCTTCTGCACAAAAGCCAGCTGGGAGAAGAGGATGGTTATGTCCACCGATCCGCGTTCCCTGGGGAAGTCGCCCGCGCGTATGACCGCGTTCTCGGCCAGCTCGCGCAGGTAGTCGCCCAAACCCTTGGCGATGTCCATGCTCATCTCCTTGCTGGGGGCGGCCAGCAGGTAGAGCGCGCGGCCGGCGTCCTCCGGATTGAGCGCGATGGAGAGCTCGCTCACGGCGGCGTCCATGGCCTGCATGGCGCGCAGCGTCTCGCCGCTCTTCTCGCGGAAGCTGGTCTTGGCCAGCTCCCAGGGCATGCGGAACCCGCGCGGGATATCGGTGCGGCCGCAGCCGATGGCCGTCCAGCCGTCGATGGACTGCATGATGTCACCGGCATCCATGGTCTTGGCGCCCACGTGCCGGACATTGGTGACCTCTCCCGCGCACATCAGGTCGTAGAAAGGCTCCACGATCTGGCGGTTGATGCGGGCCAGGTTCATGGCCAGGCTGGCGTCCTTGCGCACATAGCGCTGGTTGTCCGCCAGGAATACGCCGTCCGCTACCGAGTGGATGGATTTAAGGCAGGTGGCGGTGTTGTACACACTGCGCAGTTCGGCCACCTCCTCGTGTTCGAAAGGCAGCACGCACAGGGAGTAGACCGGCTTGCCGATATAGCGTTCCTTGAGCATCTGGGCGATGATCGAGATAGCGCCCGATCCGGTGCCGCCGGCCGTTCCGGCGATCAGCAGAAAGGCATGGGTCTGGTAGAAAAGGGGAGACGTGCGCACGGCGTCGATAACCTTGTCGCCGTCCTCGCGGGCCAGCTCGGCGCCCATCTCGTTGACCTTGCCCACACCGTGTCCCCAGGTCTTGCGCCCGCCGATCAGGATGCGGTGCATATAGTCCGAGCCGATATGAGATAAACCGGTCAGGTCGGTCTGGTCGGTGTTGACGGCAAAGGTCCCGGTAACGATGGTCGTACCGCGTTCACCACGAGCCCTCTGGCCCAGGCGGGCAAACTCGTCGGCGACACGTGAGCCGCATTGCCCCAACCCGATAACCATTAACTTCATTCTGTAATACCTCGCTTAACTATTTCGTTATATATTTAGCTGAACGCGTTAATACTGTTAGATTGGACTCATATTAAAGCCGCATGGTCATTTTGTCAAATTGCCGAATTACGATGAAGACCAGCCGCCTTTTTTACTGATGGCCCTGATGCGCCATATGATCAGCCCCACCACCACCAGTCCGGCTATAACACCGATGATGGGCCAGAAATCGAAGCCGGTGAACGAGATGAACTGCGACTGGCTCCAGTCGCCGGCGTTTCCGGCCAGGTCCACCGCCTTCACGCGCCAGAAATAGTCCCCGGCCTGCGGCTTCTCGCCGGCCGGCATGACGTATTCCGGCTGCGCCAGTCCCTCCTTGCGCACCACCGAGCCCGAGAAATCGGAGTTCCTGCTCATCTCGAATGAATAGCTGATGCCGCTGGGGTCGTCGACCACGGACCATTTGAATTCAATGGGCTTGTTGTCGAACAGACCTATTTTGGTGCCGGCCGCGGGCGAGATAGGTGACGGGGCAGCCGGGGCGATGGATTCTACCGTGTATGTCGTGGAAGCTGCAGCCTGCGTGCTGTCGCTGACGGTCACCAGGTGGCTGCCCGCGCTGCTGGAGGGCGGCTTGAAGCTGGTGCTGAAGCTCCCCTTGCCGTCCGTCGTGGCCGAGCTGTCCACCTTTTTGGCGTCATAGGTGATTGTCAGCGCCTGGTTGGCGCCGAAACCGCTGCCCGTCAGCAGCGTGTTTTCCCCCACCGCACCGCTCACCGGGTTTATCGATAGCTCGGGTGTGATCACCACGATGTATTGCGAGACATCGTCGGCCCTGGTGGCGTCGCCGAAGGAATTCACCACGTGATCGCCCCTGGTGGCGGCGGGCACGGTGAACTGGGTGGACCACGAGCCGTGGGCATCCGCTATGATGTTGCCCACCACCTGTTCGTCATCGAATGTGACCCTGATATTGGTCTCGTTTTCCTGGAAACCGACGCCGTTTACGTAGAGCGTATCGCCGGTCTTGATTATGTCTCCCAGCCTGCCGCTGGCCTGTTCCACCTTTATGCCGGGGGATACCGTGAAGACTGCATCGGGGACATCCTCCAGGCTGGTGGTGGCGCCCTTGGCATCCACCTTGTGCGTGCCCCTGGAGGACGCGGGTATGGAGAAGGACGATTGCCACGATCCGTTCAGATCGGCCGAGATATTGGTTTTGACCACCAGGTCGTCGTAGATAACCGTGATGTTGGTCTCGCCGCTGCCGAAACCGGCGCCCGAGACGGTGACCACGCGCCCCACCCAGCCGGAGTTGGGATTGATGCCGAAAGAGGGGGTCACTGCGAAGATCTGCTCTTTGATCTCGGTGGCGGGTGTGGTGGCCCCGCTGGCCGAGACGGCGTGGTTGCCCTTGCTGCTGGCGGGGATTTTCAGGGTATACAGCCAGCTTCCACCCGAGTTGGCCTCGATGCCGGAGGCCGCCTCGTTATTGTTGTAGATTATCTTGATGCCGGTCTCGCGCGGGTCGAAACCGTTGCCCTGGACGGCCACCTCGGTGCCCACCGTACCCTTCTTGACGCCCAGCGAGATGCTGCCCAGTACGGTGAACTCCTTCTGGAATGATTTGCTGCCCACCTTCAGCGTGACCAGCTGCTTGCCGCGCGGCGATTGAGGCACCTTGAAGGTCAGGGGCTGGCAGCCCATTTTGGAGATGGTGCCCTGCTGGACGAGCTGGTTCGAGTCGCCCCAGTAGAGGAAATATTCGCCCTCCCCGTACTGGCAGAAGGCGGGTATTTTCACCTCCGACCCCACCGTGCCGCTGGTCGGCTCCAGCGTGAGCGATTCGGCCTGTGCCGCGGCCGGGAAAGCCAGGACTGTTATCAAGAAAAGCGCAAGTAAAGACGCCGGGACCTTTACTTTCATCTAATAGTCCTCCTAAAAGCCATTGAATGTATCATAACATAAATACATCAAACACGTAGGGGCGGGTTTTCAAACCCGCCCGCAGCTGGCGACCTCTGTTACCTCGTTTGATAATATAATCGTAGGGGCGGACTTTCAAGTC
>DAOUFT010000133.1:0-5485 GCA_034429855.1 Dehalococcoidia bacterium | reverse complement strand
ATCTGGGCAAGGAGCAAGAGGGCCTCCGGCCACAGTTGGACAAGCTGCTGGCAGAAATCAATGGCGGTTAATCGTAAGATAATCAATAGTTCAGGCGAAAGTTAAATTGAATATATTTTTTTCCGTCGTTTTTTTCCTGCTCGGCATATGCTTTGGAAGCTTCCTAAATGTAGTTGCAGATCGGGTTCCTGCCGGGCAATCCATTCTCAATCCACCTTCACACTGTTTTAAATGTGGTCACGTATTGGTTCCACGCGATCTAATTCCTGTTATAAGCTATCTTATACTGAAGGGAAAGTGCCGCTATTGCAGACAGTCAATACCACTACGTTCATGGCTGATAGAACTGTTCACCGGTCTTTTTTTTGTATCAGCTTTTATCAGCTATGGTCTATCATGGCAGATGTTAGTAACCATTGTCTCAGGATGCTTTATGATCGTACTCTTTATTACCGACCTGGAACAGGATTTACTGCCGCATGTCGTAGTTTATCCAGGTATCGCCGTGGCGCTGATCATTGCATCACTTGCGCCATTAACGGGTAGTACACCTGGCATAATAAGCGCACTGACAGGATTTACTACTGGTTTTGGAATATTTTTTCTGATCTGGGCGGTGCCGATGGTGTTTAAGAGAAAACTGATGGGATTCGGCGACGTAGGAATGGCTGGATTGATTGGTGCGTCAGTTGGCTATCCTGTGGTGCTGATCGCACTGGGCATTGCTGTTCTGGCGGGAGGGCTAACATCTGCCGTACTTGTGGCGCTCAAGATCAGGAAGTTAGACCAGCCCATGCAGTTCGGACTTTTTTTATCACTTGCATGCGTGTTTTCACTTTTCTGCGGCCAGGATATTGTTGATGCATTATTGCAATTATATACATTGCAGACAGGACTAAATTAATGCAGTAAAAAAATTTTTAGTAAAAATTTTCTTTCACGTTTAACAGGGGTATTGACATATATGCGGTTATGTGCTAATTTTATTGGCGTCCCAAGTAATCAAAGTTGGAACGGGGAGGCAGAGGCCCTAACACATGGTGAGCGAAGGCTGGCCGGTGCGAGGGGGTGGATGAGGAACCGGGAAAACGAGGTTACTTGGGGCATTTTATTTTTTGTAGCTATTCCAGTATTGCAATAGAGGGAAGATTGCGGTATTTTCCGCCCATATCCAGCCCGTATCCAACTACGAACTCATCAGGAACTTCAAATCCAACATAGTCCAGAGGGACGTCGATCAGACGTCTAACGCGTTTATCCAGGAGAGTGCAGACCTTGAGACTGGCCGGTTTTCTTGACGTAAGGTTGTTTAGCACATAGTTCAAGGTCATACCCGTATCCACAATATCCTCTACCATCAGGACGTGTCTGTTTTCGATGTTGGTGTCGAGGTCCTTCATTATTCTGACCGAGAGGTCGGCCTTGTCGGCTGGAGTGGATATCGCCATAAAGTCCACCGTTACCGGTATGGACATATTCAGCATCAGATCCGACATAAAACAGATTACACCTTTAAGTATGCCTATGAGGACTAGTTCCTGCCCCTGGTAATCTTTGGATATCTGCTTGGCCAGCGACTTAACACGGCGCTGGATCTGGGTCTTATTGAATAGATAGCGTTGTACGCCTTTTGTCTTGCTTTCGCCCAGAGGTATAAAACCATGCCGGGCAAACAGCTTTAAATAGTCGCCTTTGTTCAGTAGCTTGATGCTTATATCAGGGTAAAGCTCCTTTAAATGTCGGACTTTACGGTTTTTCTCCGTGATAAGGCTTTGCTTGGATGTGGTGAGCTCTATATATAAATCGATCTCAGGAAGATAGAAATCGGGGGTGAACATCTCGGTAATCCTGTTGTCCTGAGTGGAAAGTGGGAATGAACGCGGTTCGTACAGCCACTCCACCTGATAGAAATCCAGCAACCGTGCGAATTCCTCTTCGCTGGGATGACCGAAATTTGTGGGTCTGATAGGCGATAGCGGCAGGACGGAGAAACTGGTCAGCCTTTTCTGCTGCTCGATATTGGACTGGTGGCGGTTATTGAGGTCCTGAGACAGCTCGATCTTTTCAAGTGTAACGGCGATCAAATTGGCTACCGTCGATATGAAATCCTTCTCGTTTGGTTTGAATCTCCTTTTTTCCCTGGTGTAAACCCGGATTTCGCCGATTACCTCACCGTGCTGGACTATGGGCGCACCCAGTAATGATTTCAGCTTTTCCCGAGCGGCCTGCTCGGGGTACTGAGTTCGTTTATCGGAAAAAATATCGTCCACGGCAACGATCTTACCGTCGAGTATATCCGGGTAGCTTTTTCGAGCGTTGATGGCTCCCTTGCGTAAGTAGGAGTCGCTTAATCCCCAGGCACCGATTATATCGAGATATTCCTTGCGTGGATTAAGCAGCATAACGGCACAGCCCGATGCCTTCAGCCCCTTGGCAGTGCTGGCAGCAATGGAGCTGATCAGCTTTTTAAGGGGTAGCGTATCGTTGGCGGCCTTGGCTATCTTTTTATATGCAAGGGAATAGCGATTCTCAACGGTATCCATACATCACCCACCTCACAGATCCTGTAGGATTGTTCCATCATCCACATTTAGTATAACCGCAGCTCGGGCATATATGGCAGCCTTCCTGGTATACCAGCTGGCTGCTGCAATCCGGGCACTGGCCGATATAATTGGCCTGCTGGCTCATTTCATGACTCGATATACTATCATCCTCTTTTTTGACATATTTCTCAAGCACGCTGCCGATCGCATCGGCGCATGACAGTATGGCACGGCCGCTCTCCCACGATACTGAGGGGCATCTGATGGTCCTCAGTTGTTTTATTACGGAAGACACTTCTATACCGGATCTGAGTATCAGCGATATCAGCCTGCTTGTGGCCTCGAGCTGAGCAGAAGCGCATCCGCCCGCTTTTCCCAGGCTGGAAAATACCTCGCAGATGCCCTTGTCATCGAAGTTGACCGTTACATAAATATAACCGCAACCGGTGGTAACACGCTCGGTTATGCCCCTGGTAATCTTAGGCCTTTGTCTGGGCGCCGGCCTGAACTCACTCTCTGCCTTTGGCTTGGGGCTCTCTTTCTGGCCCGTATTAAGCACCTGGCTGTCCCGGCTCCTATCCCTGTAAATAGTTATGCCTTTGAGGCCGGATTGAAAGGCCGATATGTATACTTTTTGAACATCCTCGACAGTGGCCTCGAAGGGAAGGTTGACTGTTTTAGAGACGGCGCTATCAGTGTATTTCTGGAACGCAGCCTGGATTTTAACATGCCATTCGGGCGAAATATCGTGAGAGGTAACAAATACTTCCTTCACCCAGTCCGGAACCTCCTTAATATCGTGCAGGCTGCCGCCTTCTGCCAGTTTTTTCATAAGCTCGGCTGAATAAAAACCTTCTTTTCGGGCTACCTCTTCAAAATAGGGATTTATTTCAATAAGCCTCTGGTTGTCTAGGATGTGCCTGTAGTAGCTTAGTGCGAAGAGCGGCTCAATACCGCTTGAGCAGTTGGCTATGATGCTGAGTGTCCCGGTAGGCGCGATAGTAGTCCTGGTTGCGTTCCTGACTCTGGGGCCTTCTTTACTATCGTATGTACTTCCACTGAAGGCAGGAAAAACGCCGCGTGATTTTGCCAGTACTACCGACTCTGCCGTAGACTCCTCGGATATAAAGCGCATGACTCTCTCTGCGATATCCAGAGCTTTATCGGAATTGTAGGGGACACGAAGCTGTATCAGCATGTCGGCGAAGCCCATGACTCCCAGGCCGATTTTTCGCGTCCTGCGGGTCATGTCGGCTATCTGCGGTAGGGGAAACTGATTGACCTCTATTACATCATCCAGAAAGCGTACGGCCAACTTGATCGTTTCACGCAGCTTATTGTAGTCGATTTCACATTTGCCGTTTACTTTGCGCAACATATGAGCGAGGTTGATGGATCCCAGATTACATGACTCGTAAGGGAGAAGCGGCTGTTCACCGCAGGGATTGGTGCTCTCAATCCTGCCAAGGTTGGGAGTCGAGTTGAAATCATTGATCCTATCGATAAAAATGATGCCCGGATCTCCCGTTTTCCAGGCCATATCGATGATCTTGTTAAAAACCTGTCGAGCATTCAAACGCCCTTCAACAGCCCCTGTATTGGGGTTGATTAGACTGTAATCGCAGTCGTCCTGGACAGCCTGCATGAAACTGTCGGTGACTGCCACCGATATATTGAAGTTGGTGAAGGCTTTAGGATCTTCCTTGGATGTGATGAATTCCAGGATATCGGGATGATCAACGTTGAGTATGCCCATGTTTGCACCCCGTCTCATGCCGCCCTGCTTGATCACATCGGTGGCGGTATCGAAAGCGCGCATAAAGGACACCGGGCCGCTGGCTACCCCACCGGTTGATCCAACACGGTCCTGCTTGGGTCTTAGACGTGAAAACGAGAATCCTGTGCCTCCTCCGCTCTTATGAATTAGGGCGGTATATTTAACGGCATCGAAAATGGATTCCATGGTATCTTCGATGGGTAATACAAAGCAGGCCGACAGTTGCCCCAGTTCACGGCCGGCATTCATAAGAGTGGGTGAATTGGGCAGGAAATCCAGCGATGTCATCAAATTATAAAATTTCTCTTCCCATTCGGAAACAGGGGCGTTTTTATCGAATACAAGTTCAGCCGAGGCAATGTGTCTGCTGACCCTCCTGAATAGGTCCTCAGCTTTCTCATTCGGATCGCCTTTGCTGTCCTTTATAAGGTATCTTTTCTCCAGGACAACCATGGCATTATCCGACAGCTTCAGCTCGGCAGGAGGTGTTCTAGAAACCGGAGCCTGCCTGGCCGGCGGTGCTGACCGAGCAGAAAGTGGTGACTGCTCGGTTTGCTTTTCCGCAGTCGGCTTCATACTGGCTTTCTCGGCCAACAGCTCATTCACTATGTTGACGATACGTTCCTTTTGCGGCATAGGTGGTACAGCGGGCGCAACCAGGTGTTCCATGCCCGGCAGGGCTGGCTCGATCCTTTTAGCAGCGGTTTGTTCATCCATAGACATTCTTTTCTCCAACCTCGATATTACTTGTTCAGTCAGCTCCTCGAGCTCGGGCCTATCGGTGATGCCCATGGTCTGGGTATAGGTAAAAACCGTCCTGGCTACGAAATTTCTGACGGAATCCGGAAGCTGATTCTTGACCTGTTTATTTGCCATCTTGTTGTCTCAGCCTCGATCGCCGCCGCTGCCCGGACAGATCATCTTTATTAATGAGAGGAAGCTGGCCGTGAAGGGGAGCTCCGAGCTTGCTCTCGATAAGTGTATCCACCGCCTGTTTGAGCGTTGTGATATCGGAGAACTCGTAGTAGACACTGGCAAAGCGTATATAAGCTATATGATCCAATTCAGACAATTTGGTAATGGCGTACTTTCCAATAAGCGAGCTGGCTATTTCCGTCTTACCCAAGCTATAAAGCTCCGACTCAATCGTCTCCACCAGCTT
>DAOUFT010000132.1:0-16168 GCA_034429855.1 Dehalococcoidia bacterium | reverse complement strand
TCGCCTCGAGAACAGGATACTGAAATACTCTGTTAATTTCATCATTAACTGGTGTCATTTAAATATCACTTCACCTATCGTAAGATTGAGTAACCCATATAACAATCAGGCGACTATCTTGTTTTTCTTTAGCCTGGTAATCTCCTTTTCGTCATAACCCAAACCGCTCAGTATTTCAACAGTATGCTGACCAAGTGTGGGCGACGGAGACTTGAGCTGCGAGGGTGTGTCAGGCATGGTCCATGGTATAGCAAGAACCTTTGTCTTACCCGCAACAGGATGTTCCACCTGCTTAATCATGTCTATTGCCTGTATCTGAGGATGCATAGAACCGCCGAACAATGTCTCATAGTCATATATTGCAGAACCCATACCACCCAGTTCATCGATCATGCTTATCATTTCTTCGCTCGTCTTCTCAGCAATATATGTTTCGAAAAGCGGCTTCATTTCCTGGGCATCCCTTCCTATCCCGACAGCTCGTAGTCCCTTATATTTAAACCAGGGGTCTTCCAGCAACTCTCCCAAGCCGAGTCTCTTTAAAAATTCCACCCATATATCTAAAGCTTTTTCTATACCGCCACCGGCCCGTCCGAGTACTGAAAATACTATCGGCCTGTCCTTGGTAGCATAACCATGCTCAGCGTGGTCATAAGGACCGGTAAGGAAAAACCCGCCGAATGTGTCAGGATTGCAAAACGCCTGTATCCACCATGCACCGGTCTGGAATATAGAACGCCACTCGGAAATTTCTACTTTCTGTCCCATACCGGTCTTCCGTTTGTAGTATAAAGCCGCAAGGATACCTTGCATTGCATGCAGGCCGCTTGTAGTTGCTACTACGTCAGCTCCGATCCGTATCGGCTCCTCACCGGGCTCACCAAGATACTGTAAATACCCGGAAAGCCCCTGCAATTCGAGTTCGGATGCAGGCCTGTCTTTGTAAGGGCCTGACTCACCGAAGCTGGATATCGAGCAATAAATAATCTGAGGTTTTACAGAGACTATATCTTCATACGCCAGACTGAGTTTACTCGCATAACCCGTATCAAAGCTCTCCATGAATACATCGGCACCGCGAGCCAGTTGATACACAATCTCCTTACCTTCAATCTTGTTCAGATCTACGGCGATACTCTTTTTATTGCGGTTCAAGCACATAAAAAGAGAGCTCTCACCATTCACATAAGGACCGAGCTGCCTGGTAGTGTCACCTTCAATACTCTCCACCTTTATTACTTCAGCGCCCAGATCACCCAGAAACATGGAACAATATGGACCGGCAGTGTCCTCGCTTAAATCGACTATCTTTATTCCTCCAAGCACCGTGGAGGTATTTACGTCTGCCATTTCCTTCTCCTTTACAAGTTATTCTCTATTAACCGTGCATCGCTCTATGCATCCAGCATCTTCAGTATCTCATCACGATCCCGGTCCGGTTTCACCGTGGGCGTCATCTTTTCTATCTGCATTTTGCTAAAGTTCCAGGGAGCAGCATACCCCTTGATGACTCCAAACATACTGTCCATATCGAAGAGCCATTGGTTTGCCTGCACGTGGGGATCGCTTACCAGGTTTTCGTAGTCATAGTTTGTACCGTGCGGCACATCGCATCTTCGCAAATGGAGTTTCCACCAGTATGCAGGTTTATCAGCTATCTTCTCCTGTATAAGCGGTATTAGTTCAGCGCGATTTTTCACCCTCTGAGCGTTCGTTTTGAATCTGGGATCGTTCTGCAGGCTCTGCAATTCCAGGGCTTTGCATAACTTTGGCCAGTATCGCTCCTTATGCACGCTTATATTTATATACTTATTGTCCCAGGTCCTGAATGCCTGCGATGGGACAATGTGTATATTGGCGCTTCCCAGCAAGGCTGGAGATTTTTTAGTGACGAAAAATTCAGACAGCCGGTTTATCTGCATGGACATGGTTGACTGCAGATGTGAGGTCTCAATCTTCTGTCCCTTGCCTGTAATCTCCCTGGCCATAAGTCCGCTTAATGCCGCAGCTACAATTACCAGTGACGCATTTATGTCTGCATGCGCCGCGTATCTGAGTATCTCCACCTCACCACCTTCTTTCCCGTTTATACTGGCGAAACCGGAGGCAGCCTGTACGAAGTGGTCGGCAGCAGCATATTTAGACCATGGGCCTGATGTTCCATAAGACGTGCTTTCTATATAGATTACCCGGGGATTGATTCTATTGAGCTCATCATAGCCGTATCCCATTTTTTCCAAGGCTCCAAGCCGCCTATTATTTACTATTATGTCAGCCCATTTGATCAACTTTTTGCATAGTTCCTTCCCGGTTCCACCTCTTATATCCAGAATTATGCTTTTCTTATTGAAATGACTGCTTATATAGCTCTGCCCATGCTGCCCGACCATGACACCAACGAAAATAAGCCCATCCAGGGTCGGCGGTTCGATCCTGATCGCCTCAGCACCCATCAGACCCAGTAGGCTGCAGGCGACCGGTCCCACAGAAAAAGCACCTATATCAAGAACTTTAATTCCGTTCAACGGCCCTATCATATTGATTTCCTCCTTATTAAGAGTTGGTCTGTAATACTATGTAATCATGCATTATTTCTCAGCCAACACACTGTCGCTGACCAGCTGGCTCTCCCTGGGATAGAATTTCCAGTTAATCATGTAGAAGACAACGGACATAAAGGAGACGGGAAGTAGCCAGAGGAACCCTGCCCGTATGCCGGTAGCTCCGCCTCCAACAGCAGCGGAGATGGCGCCCACGATCGATGGGCCAACCGCACCCACTACGAAGACACATGTTGCCAGGACCCCGTAGGAAGAGAAGCGATGGGATATTGGTGTAACGTCCATTGTGAGACTGAAAATAATGGAGGTTGCAATGCCGATTACAAACATCGATGCAAATAAAATTGCAGTTATTGCAGGTATAGATATGGAACCCATAAAGTAGATTGCAGTGCCCACCAGGCATGCGAACAGGAACTGAGCTATGGTCATAACGTAGATACGTGCACCCTTGTTCTTTCTATACCAGGCATCCGCAATGAATCCTCCAGCCAGTGCGCCCAGGATACCTATTAAAGAGGCTGAGCCCACTATGCTTCCCGCTTGTGCGGCAGTAATATCATATGCACGTATCATGAAAGCAGGCAGCCAGCCGGCCCAGGTAAACGCCATCAAACCAAAACACATGTGCCCTAATACCGTGAACAAATATGATTTTATTTTAAAACACTGGATCCAGCCCTTGAAGTATTGCTTATTAAACCAGGCTTCCCCTTCCTGCCTTGGGCTACGATAGTCTTTCAGAAAGAGTGCCCAGATGCCGAGGATGATACCGGGAATGGCAAATATGAAAAACGGCATCTGCCACATACCGGTCTTTGTAGCAATGATTCCGCCCACTATCATGCCGAGCGCAGTCCCACCAGTGCCACCCATGCCAAAGATGCCGGCCACGATTGCCCTCTTTGTCTTGCTGAACGCTACTGACAACCATCCCGATCCAAGGGTTGTGAAACCGTCTTCACCGAGGCCTACAGCAGCCCGAACAACAAGCAGACTGACGAAATTCGTGCACAGGCCGGTGAGAAAGGTCGTCGTACTCCACAGTAACGCCATTATGGCGGCAAGCTTACGCCGACTCCATCGATCGATGAGCCAGCCCAAGGGAATTGTAACCAGGCCAACCATAACCTGGAATGCCGTTTGTATTGCGCCGAGTTCCGTATCGGATAGACCCAGCGATTCTTTGATCTGCTGCAACGTTACTGACAGGATCGATCTGTCGGCATAATTGATCATCATCAGCAGCAACATCACTATAAGTATGCTGGCTTTCTGTCCGTTGGTGATTGAATAGGTCTTCTGAGATTGCATCGTTGATTCAGCAGTTGATTCCATGTCTACCTCCTTCAAATTTAAATCTATAATAGACAGCGATGAGTGGTCTGTGAAAATTGTAAATACTGATCAACCTATTTATTCTCCTTTGCAGCCGGTTTTTTTAATCCAAACCTCTCGTAATATTTTGCCGGAATTTTATCGGGGTCCTTATATATATGTAATTTACAGGGCGTTTCTCCCAGTTTCTCCGCCGCATCGGTCACCCAGATGGGGTAGCCTGTTTTCTCAATAGGGACGATGTTCTCAATTGCACAGTTAGCGCAATACATGGGGAAATCTCCTCTACCGAAAGTTATCCTCTGCGGATTTTTTATTCTGGTTAAATTCCTGGATGTTTCATACTTCTTATTAGATATGAGCTTTCCACCGCTGCCACAGGGAGACATCATTACAGTAAATTTTTCATCATCTTCCTCCACCACGACCGGAGTCAAATGGGCTCTTAGACCGGCAGCCAGCATCTGAGCCTGACGACACGGATCCTGCCTGCGATAAGCATCTGAAGCAACGGACAGCTCTTCTAAACATTCGTTTACCGCCTCGTAAACTGCATCGTCCCCGTTATGTCTATAGATATAGCTCGATAACGTTGTTATCCAGATCACCCAGGCATCATGCTGAAAAGAAAACTCACGGAACATCCTTCGCGCCAATTTCTTGGCCTTCTCCAGTTCGCCGGCGTCAATGGCCTTCTGGATCAAATCCACCGTCGGAATACCCATTTCCTCCAATTCAGCCTCGGTAAAGAACCGCCTCTTTCCTTCCCTCATTTATTCTCCTTTTCCACCTAGTCTCAATTCGTATTTTCCATTTCATATATGTTGCGACGATATAACGCGACATCCTTACCTTTATATCTATATCGGCTATATATGAACTCAAACTCCCTGCAAGATGCCGCAAAGCATTACCTTGAAAGCAATTACATCAGGTATCCATTAAATTCCACCTGCCCAAAAATCAGATGTATGGTAAATATAAATACACCCCAAACCGTATATTGACCGCTCGATTTAGGATACTACAATAACAGTTAGTAGTCAGTTTGTCAATAGTCAATATACATGTATTGACAAAACTTGTACACATTGTTATTATACTATGGCAATTTACCAGGCCCCGGTTGGGTCGCTGATACGTGGCAGCTGCATATAAATACAGCCATGGTAAAGAATATTAAGGAGGATTTTGTGATCATGCCGAACCATACGGGCAAGAAATATATATGCACTAAATGTGGCTCGGAATTTATTGTAACCAAAGGTGGTAAGGGTGATGTTTCCTGTTGTGGTCAGCCTATGACACAGAAGAAGTAGACAGATATTAATCAGAGGTGATGCGAGTGGCTAACCAGCTTGGAAAAAGATTCAAATGCGAGACCTGCGGCTCCGAGGTTCTCTGTACCAAAGCCGGCGAGGGAATCGCTCAGTGTTGTGGCAATGATATGGAATTGCTGCAGCCAAAGGCTTTGCCTTCGTCAGATTAGACTCATCTTTATACATTTAAACAAGGCAACGTCAAATTTTGGACTCTTATAGAAAGGAGATGTAAATGCTTGCGTTAAGCGGTATTAGAATTCTTGATCTTGGTCAATATGTGCCGAATTCCTTATGTACTATGATCCTGGGGGATTTTGGAGCTGAGGTAATAAAAGTTGAGAACGCAGCTCCCGGTGCGCTCAACTTCCAGGCTTCACCCAAAGGTGAAGAGCGAAGGCGTGATGCAGCTTTTGACGCTTTGAACCGCAATAAGAAAAGTATCGGGCTGAATTTAAAGTCTGAAATCGGCCGACAAATATTTCACAGATTATCCAAAGATGCGGATGTAATTATCGAGGGATTCAGGCCGGGCGTCGTCAAGCGTTTAACAATCGATTATGAAACCATAAAAGAAATAAATCCACGCATTATCTATTGTTCTTTCAGCGGATACGGCCAGGATGGTCCATATAAAAATCTACCTGGCCACGACGGTAATTACCTGGCGGTTGCCGGAGCCTACAGCCTCTTCGGCGATAGAGAAGGGCCACCGATTGCTCCCATGAATCTATTGGGCGATTTTGCCGGAGCATCCCTGCATGGGGTCATGGGAATATTAATCGCTCTGCTCGCAAGAAACAATACTGGGCAAGGCCAGTATGTGGACATATCTTATACAGATGGCGTCATGACTTTTTTAACCAACCTTTCCGTAGACTACTTCCGCGACGGGATTTTACCCAAGCGGGGTGAAACCGTACTGCACAACGCTTATCCCTACTCCAGAACATATAAAACCAAGGACGATACATATATTGTGATTTGCGCGATAGAACCTTTTTTTTGGGAAAATCTCTGTCGTGCCGTGGGAAAGGAAGACTACATTACATCTCACTGTATGCCTGACCACTTTTATAAAAAACCTGAGGGCGTTAAATGGGATGAGATAGCTTCAAATCTGGAACAGATATTTTTAACCAAAACAAGCGACGTATGGGTAATCATTCTATCGGTAAAAGATGTTCCGATATCCAAGATTAATATCTTTGATGAAGCTGTCCGTGATCCTCAGATACTTCACCGAAACATGGTAATAGAGATTAAGGATCCTGTCCTGGGCAGCATTAAACAGCTGGGCATGGCAATCAAGCTATCCGATACACCCGGCCGTGTAAGAAGCCTGGCTCCCATTTTTGGTCAGCACACTAAAGAAATACTATTAACGGCCGGTTATAGCTCCGCAGAGATCGCGGAAATGATGGAAAAAGGGATAGTGGCATAGATACTTTTTCAATTCGCCATCATTGGTAATAACGACTGCGACCTTAAGTTAAGGACCGGCCTGTTATAGCTGCGTTCATGATAGGTTGTTATGGCTGCACAGAACAGCCGTAACTGATTAATAAATTATTAAGGAGGCAATCTGGTGTTAGCACTTGAAGGAGTAAAGGTTTTAGATTTGACCATGGTTATACCTGGGCAATTTTGCACAATGTTATTGGCCGATATGGGTGCGGAGGTTATAAAGGTCGAACGTTATATACCTGAGGAATTCATACCCAAGCCCATTTTGGATCGTTTGCGTGCTACGAGACGTCTCGACCGCAACAAGAAAAGCATCGGATTGAATTTGAAATCGAAAGAGGGACTACAGCTGTTCCACAAAATGGCAGAGGGAGCAGATGTGATTTTTGAAGGGTACCGTCCTCAAGTAACAAAGGGTATGGGAATAGACTACGATACTATAAGAGAGATAAATCCCAGAATAGTATATTGCTCGTTATCCGGGTTCGGTCAGGACGGTCCTTACGTAAATCTCCCAGGGTTCGATCTGTCATATATAGCAACGGCAGGAGTCCTTGATGTGATACAGGATAAGAATGGATTCCCCGTAATACCTTCCAACTTTATAGGCGATATTGCCGGCGGAGGCTCGCTTGCTGCACTGGGTATTACCATGGCTTTACTTGCCAGAGAGCGTACAGGTAAGGGGCAATATATCGATATCGGTATAGCGGACGGCGCAGTTGCTATCATGTCGCAGGCTTTTGCAATGCACTGGTTCGACCGCGAAAACTCAATCACCAGTGATACTGTTCATATCGAAAAGCAGGCCGATTACGGCGTTTACGAGACCAAGGGGGGAGGATATGTATCCATCGCCGCCATTATTCCCCAGTTCTGGACCAGTTTATGTAAGGCTGTGGGGCACGAAGAGCTGATATTTGATCAGGGTAATGTGGAAAAACGTCAAGAAATACGCAAGGTGCTGGAAGAAGTTTTTCGCACTAAGACAAGAGACGAATGGTTCGATATATTGACACAATGCGATGTTCCCGTGGCCAAAGTCAACGACCTTGATGAAGCCGCTAACTGCCCACAGTTCATTCATCGCAATATGATTGTTGAAATGGAGAATCCCGTTAATAAGAAACGCGAAAAGCACGTGGGCATTCCCATAAAACTATCCGACACGCCGGGAGCTTTGCGAACCTATCCCCCCACTACGGGGCAACATACGGATGAAATCTTACGGGGTCTGGGTCTTAGTGCATCCGAAATCGGAAAATTACGTGAAACCAAGGTTATCCATTGATATACAGAGTCAACATTCATCGGTGTTTTGAGATGATCACTAAGCCAGAATTATATTCCTTATCAAATCTCCAAGGAGGCGGATCATGGACTTATTATTAAAGGATAAAGTAACCCTGGTTACCGGCGCGGGAAGGCATATAGGCAGGGAAATCGCATTAACCCTGTCTAGGGAAGGCGCCAAACTTGTCGTCAATGATTACTTCGCCGAACGGGCAAAGTCGGTTGTTGATGATATTGCGGCATTGGGCCATGAGGCCATAGGTATACAGGCTGACGTACGCAAAGAGTCTGAAGTTGCAGCTATGGTCAAAAAAGCTGTGGACCATTTTGGAAGAGTGGATATCCTGGTTAATAATGCCGGAGTGCTTCCGGAGGTTCTTCTCTCTGAAATGATCGAAGGGCTGGGAGCCACCTTTGCTTCCACGGATAGAAAGCACTGGGATGGGACTATTGATGTTAACCTTTTTGGTGTATTAAATTGCACCAGAGCAGTCATCAATAATATGATTCAGCAGAAATACGGAAAAATAGTGAATATCATATCCGATGCCGGCAGGGTGGGCGAGCCGAGATTGACTACATATTCCGCGGCGAAAGCAGGTATCGTCGGCTTCTCTAAAGCTCTGGCCAAGGAGGTTGCTCGCTATCGGGTGAATGTTAACTGCGTTTCTGTGGGTGCCACTCCCCAGAAAGGGACTATTACAGAGATTGCAGACGAGAAGTTGAAAGATTGGTTCCGTATGTATCCACTAGCCAGGGGCTGGGAAAGACTGGGGGTACCATCAGATATCGCCAACGCCGTGGCGTTCTTTGCTTCGGATATCTCCACCTGGGTGACGGGTCAGGTGCTCAGTGTTAATGGCGGCTACTCTATGGTTGATTAAAACAGGGGAGGTCTTAACGTGCCATACCAAGCTGTGACTTTTGAAAAAGAAGAAAGCGTAGCCCTTATTACACTTAATCGGCCTGACGGCCTCAACGCTTTCAATTTGCAAATGGCCCTCGAACTCGAGCAGATTGTGGATAAGATAGATGCCGATGATTCGATTAGAGCGGTGATTATTACGGGCGCTGGGCGTGCTTTCTCGGCCGGCGCGGACGTAAAAGAAGTATTATCCGGTGATGGTATTGCACAGCATCTGGGTAAAGGCAAACCGCCAATTCTTTTCGACAAGTTTGAAAATATGGACAAACCGGTGATTGGCGCTATCAATGGTCTGGCGATTGGGGGCGGTTTCGAACTGGCCATGGTATGCGATCTCATTATTGCATCGAGCGAAGCTGCATTCGGATTTGCTGAGATAAGGATAGGACTTATTCCCAGCAGCGGTGGCACAGTCAGGGCACCACGGATTATGAGCAAAATGAAAGCCAAGGAACTGCTTCTCTTCGGTGATACAATTACTGCAGAAGAAGCGCTACGCCTCGGCGTGATTAATAAGGTTGTTACACCTGAATCGCTTCTTTCGGAAGCTAAAAAGTGGGCGAAGAGGCTATCTCAAAGGCCACCTTTAGCTGTAAAGGCGATAAAGTCTTGTGTCAATTTGGGTGTCCAGATGCCTATAGAGGCAGCTGTTCATTTTGAAGCCAAGCAGGCTGCCATATTATTCAATAGCGAAGATAAGATCGAAGGGATTAATGCCTTTCTGGAAAAAAGGCACCCGGTATTCAAAGGTAAATAAAGTATTGAAAGTTTCATTGTATAGATTAATATTTCCTCACAAGGAGTTTGCTCATGAATGATGTATACGTTATCGGGTCGTACTCAACGCAGTTTAAAAAATGGCGGGATAAGTCGATCAAAGACCTGACCAGAATGGTCTATGCCGGAGTACTGCAAGATTCCAAGATCGATGCCATTGACATTGAGAGCGCCGCCTTCTCCAACTGCGGTTGGGGGCACACGCTGCTGCCGGTCGGAGATGATCCTGGCATGCGCGGACAGATGAACGTACGCGGTCAGGTTGCAATTGCTCCGCTTGTCAATGAGGGGATATTTCCCAAGAGAGTCCCAATCGTCAATGTTGAGGGCGCCTGCGCCAGTGGATCGCTCGCTTTTCATAGTGCTTACCGGGATATTCTCTCAGGTCAGAGTAATGTGTCAATCGCCATAGGCGCTGAAAAGACCGTTTATCCCAACCATCTTCTGCAGGTCGTAGAGATGTTCACAGGTGGCACGGATACCGCCCGTTTAAATGACCTGTTCCTTAATTATCAAATACTAGGCAAGGAAACTGGCAAGGAATGGGCCACAGATGCCAAGCATACGCTTTTTATGGATATTTATGCCAGTCTGGCTGCCTGGCACATGAAAAAACACGGGACGACACAGCAGCAAATCGCCATTGCTGCTTCAAAAAATCACTTGCACGGATCAATGAACGAACTGGCCCAGTATCAGTTCGAAGTTCCCGTGGAAAAAGTCCTGTCCGACTATGTAGTCAGTTGGCCATTAACTCGCGCAATGTGTGCACCGCTGGGAGACGGCGCTGCAGCCGCAATACTCTGTTCCGGAAAATATCTGAAGAAGCTTCCCGATTCTATTAAGAGAAGAGCTGTCAGGGTACTTGCCTGCGTCCCCGCTTCAGGGTACGAGCATGAAATAGGTGGAGATACCGTCACTGGCTGGGCTGCCGAGCGCGCCTACCACTTGGCAGGGATTAAACCCTCAGCTATAGATATTGCTGAAGTTCATGATGCTACGGCCTTTGCTGAGATACACCAGGTTGAGCAACTTGGTTTCTGTCCCGTGGGTGAAGGTGGAAAATTCATTGAGTCAGGAGCAACCAGATTCGACGGAAAGAAACCGGTTAATACATCCGGAGGTCTTGAGTCCAAGGGACACCCCATTGGAGCAACGGGATTATCCCAGGTCAGCGAGATCGTCATGCAAATCCGCGGCGAAGCTGGAAAACGACAGGTCAGGAACACTCGTATAGGCCTTGTCGAAAATGGCGGCGGCTTCATAGGCTTCGAGGAAGCTTGCTGCGTAATAACGATCCTTAGCAATAAATAAGCTGATAACGGGTATCGATAAAATATAGATATCCCAGAGGAGGAAATATGGAGGAAGTCCTAACTAAATTTAAAGCTATTGCTGAGAAGCCCTATGAAATGCTGGCTAAACGCAAAGAGGAGACCGGCATCAAGATAGTGGGCTGTCTTCCCATGTATGTGCCCGAGGAGCTCATACATGCGGCAGGGGCATTGCCTGTAGTACTACCGGAAGGAGACGAACCCATAACGGTGGGACATAGTAAAATCCAGAGTTTCTTCTGCGGTATCGTTCGGAGCATCGTTGATCTGGCGTTAAAAAGCAAGCTGAATTTCCTGGATGCCGTAGTGTCTCCGGAGATCGATCTAACCATAAACGGTCTGGCAAATATTTTGCAGACCAATATGAGTATCCCGGTTTACAGGATCTATCAACCGCCTTTTCCCGCTAAAAGCACCTCTCCCGGGTTACTACTGAGGGAAATTAAGAAATGCAAGTTCGAACTGGAAGCTCTCACCGGACAGGAAATAAACGATGAGCGTCTCAAGCGCAGTATAGAAATATACAATAAGAACCGCAGCCTGCTGCGGGAACTCTATGAATTGCGCAAGAAAAGACCCGGCATATTAAGTTCCGTCCAGGTAAGGTCGATAGTCATAGCCAGCATGCTGATGCTGAAAGAAGAACATAACCAGTTGCTGGAAAATTTGTTGTCGAAATTGAAGGCACAAAATCCGTCATCCAAGAACAAAGTTAATCTGGTGTTGTCCGGGTCTGTATGCGAAGCGCCTCCCATCGACATTTTAAATATGCTTGAGGAAGCGGGCGCAGTAATAGTGAACGATGACCTCTACCCCGGCGCCCGCTATTTCTGTGCCGATGTAATGATTGGAAACGGCTCCCTACTCGATGCCATCGTTAAACGGCAGCTGACATGGCCCATACCGTGTCCGACTAAAATCGACGAAGGCAACGACTGGGGAGATTATTTAATCGACCTGGTTAGATCAAGTAAAGCTCAGGGCGTTATACACCTGGTTGTTAAATATTGCCAGCCCCATGAAATGTATTATCCCTATATCAGTAAAAAGCTGTCAAAGGCCGGCATACCTGACCTGAAACTGGAATTTGAGCATGAAACGATCTCCATGGGCGCCACTAAAACCAGGATACAGGCTTTCATGGAAATGATAAAGAAGCGCTAAGGAGGTTTTTATCATGGAACAGAAGAAGTACCTTGTAAATCGCGTAAAGACTACTAAAGAAGTCCAGAATATGATGATCGAATACTACAGCGGGCTGCAGACAGCCCGTCAGGATGGCAAATTCCTTGCCTGGACATTCGGACCGATACCCTTCGAAATAATCAGAGCCATGGATATCCGTTTCGAGCATCTGGAAAGCTACGGTGCGTACCTGGCCGCCCGTTCGGGACAGCAAAGGCTGAAAGAGCTTTCTGAGGCGGACGGCTACTCAAATGACATATGTTCGTATGCAAGACTCACACGCGGAGTAGCCATGCTGCATGAGAGAGGCGAAACAGCTTCTATCCCTAATGTGCTCATCGTTGATTTGCCGGACTTCCTGGTTGCCATAAGGCACTGCCCTTTGCAGGGCTCGGTCTATGATTACCAGAAACGTCTGCTCAACAAACCCGGATTCTGCCTGGATACAATGCCTATACATTCGGAGGAGGATTACCAGGAAAGCATACGGTATATGAGAAGACAGCTTGATGAATTTATAGTATTTCTGGAAGACCTGACAAAAACCAAGCTTAATTTCGACCGTCTCAAGGAGATAATGGGCTACGTTAAGGAGGGTGCCGTCATACGTAAACGGATGCTCAACCTATGCAAAGCCAAGCCTGCGCCAATCAATACGTTTGATCATTTTATCAGTCTGGGGCCCGCGCATACCCAGCGTGGCAGGAAGGAGTCTGTAGAGTTCTGGAAAAGACTGGAGGCGGAAGTAGAAGACAGGGTTAAGAATAAGGTCGGTGTAATCGAAAACGAAAAATTCCGCCTTTACTGGCATAACCTGCCCATTTGGTTCCGGGTAGGCCGGCTGTCGGAAACACTGGCCAGATATGGCGCCGTACTGGTTTCGGCAAGCTATACGCATGAGGGTTTTTATGCCCACGAGCCTGAGAAAATAGATCCCGAGGATCCCCTCACCTCCATTGCCCGTGAGCAATCATGGCTCAGCTGGCTCTCAAGCGATATTAATCAGGCCGCCTATTTGCTGCAAAAAGAGATCGAGGACTACTCGATCGACGGCATGATCATGTGCTCCCACAGGACCTGCCAGTTCGTAGATGTCGGAGAATATGATCTGGCTGATCTGATTACACGCAAGACAGGTGTACCCGGCGTTGTCATCGATGCCGACCCAACGGACCCTGCATTTTATTCGGATGCTCAAACAGAGACAAGGTTGCAGGCATTTATGGAGACATTGGACGCAAGAAAAAGGCGGGCAGCAGTCAGTTAAAGAAAAATGAGGCCCCTGTGTTTGCTATCGGTATCGATATAGGTTCTTTAGCTTCAAAAGCCGTCCTTGTAGATAATAATAGGAAGATCATAAGTTACAGCATTGTTCCTACCGGCGCCAGGAGCGGCGCTGCCGGTCACGAGGCATACGACCGTGTGCTCACGCAAGCGTGCCTGCAGCCCGTTGACATCGCATATGTATTAAGCACAGGATACGGTCGCGCCAACGTAGCGATCAGTAATGAGCAGCTAACCGAGATCACCTGCCACGCATACGGGGCATACACACTGAACCCTGGTGTTAGGACCGTTATCGACATCGGCGGACAGGACAGCAAGGCGATTAGCCTCACAGACATAGGCGATGTTGCCAAATTCGCCATGAACGACAAGTGCGCCGCAGGCACGGGGCGTTTTCTGGAAGTGATGGCTCGTGCACTGGAGATCGATCTTGCCGATATGGGCGATCTGTCGCTTAAATCAAAGACGAAAGTGGAAGTAAGCAGCATGTGCACTGTCTTTGCTGAAACAGAAGTTGTGTCTTTAATAGCAGATTCCTGCAATAAAGTTGATATCATCGCTGGTATACACCGGTCCATCGCCCGAAGGGTAGGAACTATGGCCGAAAACATAGGCATCAGGCAGAGGGTAATGATGACAGGTGGTGTGGCCAAGAACACAGGTGTCGTACGAGCAATGGAGGAAAAACTGGGCACGGCGATTCTTGTCCCCGACGAACCGCAGATAGTCGGTGCCCTGGGGGCGGCCATTTTTGCGCTTGATCGAGCTATATCAGAGAACACAAGGATTAAGAAGTTTCTGACATGAGATAAACTTGGCATACATGAGAATTGGCGATTACCAATGAGTAGAATTGAGGTGGATAAGCAATGAGCGATGATAACGTTTTCACAGAGCAGGAGCTGAAGGAATTAGGACAACCCAGGAATGAATTAATTCAAGCCAGTATCGATGCCGGGGATCCGGAAAAAGCAAAGAAATTGACCAGACAAATGCATCGGGAATTCTTGTCGATGCATGATATATACAGAGACTGGATTGCCTGCCTCTTAAGTTTTATAGGAAGACGTTATGGCGATGACGCAGTGCATGACGCTCTTCAAGAGTATTTCGACATCCTTATGCAACCTCTGGGGCTACTATACTCCGATCAGGGTCCACGTCGCAGAGCACAAATGGCAGCGGCTGGTATAAGAGGACATCTCCACACTTTTAAAGTTGAGGAAGACGCAGAAAAATTTACCTTCATTCTGGACCCTTGCGGCAGCGGAGGTCGCCTGGCGTTGGAAGGTAAATATGGTCCACCTTGCAATTACTTAAAGATCAAGAAAGCACAACAAATGACATTCCAACACCAGGATTTCCCCGTATACTGCGCACACTGTTATTTCCAAAACATTGAGCCCCTTAAAATAATTGGAAAACCGCTTGCTATTGTAGTACCGCCACAAAACATCGGGAAAGAACCATGCCGAACCTATCTCTACAAGGACCCCTCGTATTGCCCTGATAAATACCAACCAGTATTAAAAGATAAAGGGAACAAATAGATAATCTTTATTTACTTACTGCCGATGTTTACCTGGAAGAGAAATTTAGCTGCGTTTTCGTGCGGGCTCTTTATAACAGCCCATGATTCAATTAGCCTCCAGAACAGTAACTGCCAGTATATTCGGTCCGGCATGTGTCCCTATCACGGGGCTCACGTTTGACAGAAAAACCGGTACTTCAGGAAATACTGAAGATATGCGCCCGGCCAGCTCCTTCGCCTCAGTAAAATTGGTGCCGTATTCGATGGCCAGTGCCTTAACATTTTTAAATTTGGTGGCAAAACCATAAAGCCACTTTACAGCCTGAGATCGGGAACGCATCCTGATATAGGGAAACGCCTCGCCGTTCTTTATTCCCAGAATAGGATTCAGCCTCAATATCGACCCTAAAAAAGCCTGGGCCTTGCCTATGCGGCCGCCCTTGGCCAGATATTTGAGCGTATCAAGCGTAGCCCGCACATGCACAAGCGGAATGGTTCTGGATAACTGACTCACCAATTCGGCCAGGCTAGCCCCGGCAAGGGCATTCCTGGCCGCTTCAATTACCAGGAGTCCTTCCCCCATTATTCCCAACGTAGTGTCAACGATCTCCACCCTGCATTTATTGCTCATTAATTTCATACCCTGCCACGCCGAGTCATAGGGGGAACTGAATCTCCTTGACAGAAACAATCCGAGTATCTCGGTGCAGTGACTGGACAGGGCGTCGAATATACTTGCGAAGACGCCGGGACCAGGAGCGGAAGTGGTAGGCAAGACCGAAGTAGCTTCCAACCTTGAGTAAAAATCAGCAGCAGTCAGATCCACACCGTCTCTAAAGGTCTCCGCACCGAAGTGGATATTTAAAGGCACAACCGTTATCCCCAGCTCTCTGGCCAGCTCAGGCGGCACATCCGATGCACTGTCCGTTACTATTCCGACCATATTTATTACCGCATTACAGAGTTTATACTGCCTATATGCTTATATCTGTTTGTGCTGCTCAAATGAAATTATATCATTTATCAGTGGCGGAGATAAAATGATCAAAAGTGG
Organism: Dehalococcoidia bacterium; assembly: GCA_034429855.1. Classification (GTDB taxonomy): domain Bacteria; phylum Chloroflexota; class Dehalococcoidia; order GIF9; family UBA5629; genus CAIMUM01. The sequence goes on along the minus strand of DAOUFT010000132.1, from coordinate 97 downwards.
CGGTTGAAAATGTCCCACCTTGCATAAATAAACAGTCTGTCCCTTTACTAGAAGTAAGGAGGACAGGCGATGCTAAGCAAGGAGGAATCGATCATGC
>DAOUFT010000131.1:0-6019 GCA_034429855.1 Dehalococcoidia bacterium | reverse complement strand
CGATTATACCGTTCTTTTATGGCTCGTATATATTCCAGTATGCTGCCTCGTGTCATGTGTACCTCCGCTCGGTAACACTATTTTTGAGGCAACAATACTATTTTCGGTAACAATAATTATGACGCAATTCGTACCGTTGACACGCGCGGGTGAGAAAGAGTATAAAGTACACAGATTCGGGTGAGGGCAGGCTGAGATAACTGGGAGAGGAGTTTGGGATGGCAGGTAAAGCTGATACGAGTAGAGCCAGACAGACCGTGATGAAAGCCATCGGGCATAGCCCCGTACCCGGAAAGGGCAGGGTGGCGAAAGTACGATTACCCAGGATTAAAGTGGAGCCTTCAGGAGGCCAGATGCGGGCCCTGTTGGACGAATTACCCAGCGGGGTATGTCTCTTCGACAAGACAGGCGTCATCACATACTGCAATGCGAGCTTTTCCGCCATCAGCGGTCTGCCGTTAAGGAAGCTGATTGGACATAAGTTGAGAAAAAACTCTCTATGGGGAGAGCCGGGGCAAGAAGATGAATTCAGAGAGCTGTGTCGCAGAGCCAGGCAATCAGGCCGACAACTTGAAGTGCATGCCCAGCCTGTGGCCAGAGCGGGACAGGCGCCAAGATTCTGGGACTTAAAGCTGACGCCGTGTCTATCGAAGAAAAAGAGATACGAAGGCATGAACCTGCAGATCCGGGAAGTGACCGAAGAAGCTTGTCTGAAGAATAGAGAACGCCTGCTGACGGACTACTACGCGGCTGCATTGATGCATCAGTCGATTCAACCACTGCTGGACGACCTGGTAGAGTTGCTCAAAGACTTCAGCCGTTGTCCGTTTGTAGAAATCGTTATCGCGGATACTCATGGAAACAGGACGCTCAAAGCCATCACCGGGCATAGTCCGGGATTGTGGGATATCAACAAAGCGATATCCCAGCCTGCTATCGAAATGCTCTTCAGAGAATCAGGGTCGGAGTTCTCCTGCGGCGATAAAGGCTCTCTGTGCCTGGCTGATACGCTTGCTGTTGCCGAAAGCCTCATTGGCAACCTGAGAAGGCTGGTGAATGACGCAATCAATTCGTACGGCTGCAAGTCGCTGGCGCTTGTACCCGTCACGCTGGCGGAAAAGATAACAGGATATATCATGCTGGCCAGCCCGATTAGCGCGGGTATATCACCCTATATGGTGGATGCGGTGGAATCGGTATCAGGCCACCTGCAGGTTATTATTGAGTATGCTGAACTGAAAGACGAGGTCCGCAGACAGCGGCAGGGATTGCTGAAGCAGATGCACGAGCGGGCGGCCCATCTGGAGGCGTTAAGCGAAAGACTAAAACTCGAATCTTCAGAGCGTAAGAAAGCACATGAGGAGATGCGGATTCAAAGAGACCTGGCTGTGGCGCTTAACGGCATTGAAAATCTGGATGAAGCCCTGAAGTTATGTCTGGATACAGCAATCTCAGTCTCCGGCATGGACTGCGGAGGTATCTACCTGGCAGACCCTGTCGCAGGAGGGTTCCACTTGGCCGTTTCCAGAGGGCTGTCCGATGACTTCATCAAGCATGTTACCTATTACAATGATTCGGAAGCCAATGCCAGCATAATAAAAAACGGCCTGCCTGTCTATTCAACTTATCATGAAATCCAGAAATCTGTGGACCAGGTCTGGCAGCAAGAGGGATTGAAGGGCCTAGGCGTTATACCGGTTATACACGACGGCAAGGCCGTGGCATGTCTTAATATCGCTTCCCACGTATTTGATGAGATTCCTTTCAATGCGCGCAGCATGGTCGAGGCTATTGCGGCGGACCTGGGAACTTTTATCGCCCATATTGTAGACAGGGAGGCGCTGAAGGAAAGCGAGGAACGATATCGCACGCTCTTTGCAGGAACTACCAATCCTATATTGGTTAAAGATATGGAAGGCAATTATTTGGACGGCAATGATGCTGCTCTGGCCTTCCTTGAGTGTACCCGCGAGGAGTTCCTCTCCATGAATGTCAAAAACACTCTGCCTCCTTACCTTAATGAGGAATGGTATACCAATCTGAGGAAAATATGGGAGACAGGGGGAACGGTTGAACGGGATTACTATGTTTGGGGCAAGATAAAGGTGCTGGAACTCACGATCACGCCTCTGCAGGTGCGCGGCCGCAAGATCGTGTTCGGCATAGGCCGTGACGTTACTGAGAGAAAAAAAACCGAGAAGGATCTACGGGAATCAGAGGAGAAATACAGGCAGTTGGTGGAAAATGCAAACGAGGCCATAGCGGTCGTCCAAGACTCAACCGTTAAATACGTCAACGACAGAACTTTTGAAATAATGCTCCATACAAGAGAGGAATTCCTGTCCAGGCCTTTTATCGAATTTATTCATCCCGATGATAAGCAAATGGTCATGGGATACTACACGGCCTGGGTAAATCATGAAAAGGTACCATCGCTGTACCCCTTCAGGTTTATCGATAAGGACGGCACCATAAAATGGGCGGAGATAAGGGCCACCACTTTTAAGTGGGAAGGCAAACCGGCCGTACTGGTGCTGATGACCGATATCACCGAGAGGCAAAAGGCCGCCGAGGCATTGAAGCAAAGCGAGGAGCGCTATCGCCTGCTGGCTGAGAATTCGCTGGACGTTATATGGACCGTAGGCTTGGATCTAAAACCGCTCTATATCAGTCCTTCAGTCCAGTTATACACGGGGCTTAAAGCAGATGACGTCATGCAAATAGTCGCGCGGGGAGAAGATTATGCCAGCAGGCTAGGAATGGACAGTAGGGATGCAGCGCGCCAAAGGGCTGCCATGCGGATGCTATTAGATGGAGAAAGCGAAATTCAGGTTATTGAATACAGGGTAAAGGCCGGTGACGGTAAGAGCTACTGGGCAAACGAAAAAATGAACGTTCTGCGTGATGGTGAAGGAAAAGTGACTGGGATTATCGGCGTTACAAGGGACATAACCGAACAGAAGAAAGTGACCGAAAACCTCATTGTTGCGGACCGGCTGGTATCTCTCGGTGAGATGGCCGGCGGTTTGGCCCATGAAATCAATAATCCATTGACTGCAGTGATGGGATTTGCATATCTTGTCCAGCAGAATCCCGCAACATCTCCGGAGATTAGAGATGACGTGGAGGCCATCTACCGGGAAAGCAAGCGGGCTGCCGAAGTAGTTAAAAGTTTCCTGGCCTTTTCGCGCGGCCAGAAAGCCGAGAAAACGGCAGAACATATAAATACCATGGTCGAGAATGTGCTCAAGTTGAGGCAGAGCCGGATGCAGAAAGAGAATATTGAGGTTGAGCTGGACTTGGCCGAGGGGTTGCCCTCGGTCTACTGCGATGCCGCCCGGATTCAACAGGCCATACTAAATATAGTACTGAATGCGGAGTATTTCATGTACCTGGCCCATCAGCGGGGAACTATCGCCGTAAGCACGCGCCTGTCTGGAAGCAATGTCGCTTTATCCATAGCTGATGATGGGCCCGGGATAGCGCCCGATAAGCTGGAACAAATCTTCGATCCATTTTACACGACGAAGCAAGCCAGTGATGGCACAGGTCTGGGATTAAGCATCTGCCACAGTATAGTGCGCGATCACGGGGGCAGGATCTATGTCGAAAGCGCACTGGGAAAAGGAGCTACCTTCACGATAGAGCTACCGGCAGGACAGCAGGGCTTGGCATTATTGCAAAGCGCTTGATGATCGAATATTTATATTCTTGATAATAGAACGGGCTTCTTCAACGGCATTACAGTCGCTCACGGCTTGTCCCTCAAAGGCTGTATCGGCAAGCAGCGCGCTATAGCTCAAAACGCCGTATATTTTCACGTCGCGCTTCTCAAGTTCTTCTTTAGTGCGGGCTGATATGCCTGCGGATGATACCTTATTAATAATAGCGCCCGCGCGGCTGATGCCCATGCCCTGAGCCATTTGAGCAATGCGACCGGCCACGATAATCGACTCTAGTGATGGCTCAACTACGGCCAGTATAGTATCGACCTGCCTCTCAACACCACGGCCAAAGCTCTCAACACCCGCCTCCATGTCCATAACCAGGAATTCACCTTCTTTCAATGCGAGCTTCTCAACTATCTGGCGCGCCGAGCCCGCCAGCGAGCAGGCGCAGCCCTGGAAGGGATCAAGTATCTTGCCCACGATCATAAAACATACGCCGTCCACCTCCGACTTGAATCCTGAAGGTATATCGTCTACAGAAAACCGCTGGCGTTGCGAGAACTCCCCATCTTCTTTAAATAGATCATACAGCGCCTGCGGCATGGCTCTGATTCCCAGCAACCTGCCCAGGCCGGGATTGGACTCGTCAGCGTCGACAACGATTACCCTGCGCCCGTTCGATTTAAGCGCCAGCGCAAGTAGTGCTACCGTCGTAGTCTTGCCGGAACCCCCTTTACCGCAAACCGCGATCTTGCTCACAGCCGTTGAGCGAGGGATGTGTGACTTCATATATTCTCTTATCTTCCTGGAAGCCTCCACCTTTTCTTCTGGCGTTTTGGCATAACACAGCCCGCAATCGATACAAGCATCATCTTCGTAGTACGGTGCCCCCAAGGGGCAGTGGAATAATCCCATTGAACACATCCATTCCCTGCAACCGGTAACCGGCTGGAGCAGGTTTAATATATACTCAGCGTCTCCGGAACATGTTCGATCGGACGCACAAGTTTCATACTCCTGGCGCCAGACGGGCATGTAATGTTGCAGCTGCCGCATCCCCTGCAAATTTCGGGATCGGTGAATGATTTTACGCCATCGATCCCCTCGCATTTTTTCATGGAAACGGCCTGGTATTGACACCTGTCCACGCAGGCCCGACAGCCTTTACACTTTGCTGGATCTACCACCGATATGAAGCGACTCTTCTGGGCTATTTTTATAGCGAGGCAACAGCAGTAGTGGCAATTGCAGAGAAGCTGGGTTACCTCACGCTGGTTGACCGTCACATGTACAGCGGGCAACTTATCGAATCTCGCGATGATAGCGATGGCTTCATCGACTGAAACCTTTCTGCCGGTATGCCGATCCAGGTTGTACTCGGCGGTGCGGTCCAGTGTTATACACGATTCCTCGGGAAGGTTGCACCAGCGGTCTGTGTGCGACGCCTTGCAGCCGCAACGCATCACAGCGATTAGGCTGCGCGATTTCAACAAGGCAGGCGCGCTTTCAAAAGGCTGGACGCCGGGAACGTCCTTGACAGAAGGCCAGCGCGGAACAATCCTGAATTCACTGGCGTGTTCGACAGGCAGGTTGATGGGCTGGGGCTTAACCATCGGTCCTTCGAGATAACCCCAGAGGTCGTAATAAACACGGCCCAAGCTTTTATCGTAATTGGGGTTGCCCAGCGCTGCATCATGCAGTTGCATAAAAGTGCGCGCCATAGCGGGTCCCTTCTTGGTAGGAAATAAAAGACCTTTCTCAAACAGCTCGCGGATGTGCTGCCTGACCAGTCCTTTGTCCATACCCAGCCTGCTTGCGAAGGAATCGGATACTTCCAGAGAACGTTCGGGAGAGGGGGGCAAATCGGTATCGGGCAGCGCAGCAACAATTCTGATCTGCTCGGCATCGGCCAGGCAGGCCAATATCCTGGGCATAATATCCTTATCCCCTGGCAGTATCCTGCCGGCCAGCTCAATATAGATGGGATCAACAGGAAATTTGCTCTCTTCCAAGCGGGATTTAAGCCGGGCATATGTTTCAAAAGGATCAGCCTGTCTCGTCATATAGCTACTCCTTACGCTGAGAGATTATAAATGAAAGACTCCGCAATATTGTACAGCAAAATCCCCGGCCGCCGGCTGCATGCGGGGCGGGACTTCTCGCGCACAGGATCAGAGGCTGCCGCTTCGAAACACGTAGGTCAGCTGTTGTTGACAGGGACTGAATTCGTATGTTAATATTTCCATTTGTTGCAAAGTTACGCTAATATTCATTAGTTTAGCGCGGATTTTGCATGACCTGGATCACAATCAAGCCGGCTGGTTGACCCGGGATGTGGGCCAGATCGGGAA
>DAOUFT010000130.1:0-19999 GCA_034429855.1 Dehalococcoidia bacterium | reverse complement strand
GGAAGAAGAGGCCAAGAAGCAGAAAGCCGGTTGAGGCAGAAACGCGGGCGTAACTGAAGGCAAGCGCTTAAAATCTAAACGTAGGGGCGGTATTATATCCGCTCTCATTTCCCGTGACAGTGCTTGTATTTCTTGCCTGACCCGCAGGGGCAGGGATCGTTGCGCCCGACCTTCTGTACAGGGGCCGGCGAACGCTTGCGTGTCGGGACCTCTTTTTTCTCCAGACTGACCTTGAAGATTGTGTGAACGATATCGTGCTGTATGCCGGCCATCAGGCTGTCGAAATAGGCCCCACCCTCTTTCTTGTAGACCACCAGGGGATCGATCTGCCTGACAGACTGCAGGCTTACGCTCTGCCTCAGATGGTCCATGGCGGTAAGGTGTTCCTTCCAGTGATCGTCGATCACTCTCAGCATTACCAGCCGTTCGAGCAATCTCATCTGCTCGGAGCCCTGGTCTTTCTCCCTCAGCTCGTATACCTGACGGGTGTAGTCTATCAGCCTCTCGGTAAGCTGCTTTTTTCCAAGCTTATCCAGCTGCATATCCGCCAGGTTTTGAGGGAGTGGCAGTATCTCCGCCATCTCCTGCAATATGCCTTCCAGGTTGGGGGCATCGTAGCCGTGGCAATAGGTATCTACTATCTGTTCGATCTGCTTCTCGACCAGCTCCAGGATATTGGCCTTGAGGTCTGCCCCGGCAAGTATTTTGTCGCGCTCGCCGTAGATGACTTCCCTGTGCTTATTTACCACGTTGTCATAATCGACCAGATGCTTGCGGATATCGAAGTGAAAGGCCTCCACCTTGACCTGAGAGTTTTCGATGGCCTTGCTGATCATGGGGTGCTCGATGGATGTATTCTCGTCCATGCCGGCCCATTCCATGACGCCTTTGACACGGTCCCCACCGAAGCGTCTGACTATATCGTCCTCGAGCGAGACAAAGAATTGCGAAGTTCCCGGGGCTCCCTGGCGGCCTGCGCGGCCGCGCAACTGGTTGTCGATACGCCTTGCCTCATGCCTTTCCGTGCCGATGACGTGCAACCCGCCCAGCTTCAGTACCCTCTCGTGTTCCAGTTTCCATTCATCGTATTTTCGCTGGAACTCCTTCTCGTCTTGGAAGTCCTCCCTCTCCGGCGGTTTGCCGCCCAGGATGATGTCCACGCCGCGCCCAGCCATATTGGTGGCTACGGTCACGGCGCCTACCCTGCCGGCTTGCTTGATGATCTCGGCCTCGCGTTCGTGGTACTTGGCGTTAAGTATCTCGTGCCGCACACCTCTGCGCATCAGCAGGTTGTCCAGCAGCTCCGATTTTTCAATCGAAACAGTGCCGACCAGCACCGGTTTACCTTCACTACTCAGCTTCTCAATCTCGCCGGCAATGGCCTTGAATTTGGAATCCTCATCCTTGTAGATCAGGTCCTGTCGGTCATCACGTATCATAGGCCTGTTGGTCGGGATAACAACGACATCCAGTTTATATATCTTAAAGAACTCTTCAGCCTCTGTAGCAGCAGTGCCCGTCATACCACCAAGCTTGCTGTAAAGGCGAAAGTAATTCTGAAAGGTGATAGTGGCCAGCGTGACGCTTTCCTTCTGTATTTTTACCTTCTCTTTGGCCTCGATAGCCTGGTGCAGCCCTTCCGAGTAACGCCGGCCGAACATCAAACGGCCTGTGAACTCGTCGACAATTATCACCTCGCCGTTCTTGACCATATAGTCTTTATCGCGCCTGAACAGCACCTGCGCCTTGAGAGCATTGTCTATAAACGTGCTGAGATGGTAATTGGATGGATCATATAGATTGGGGGACTTGAGCAATCCCTCGCGGCGCAGCATACCCTCCATACGATTTATACCGGACTCAGTGAGATAGACCTGGCGCTCCCGCTCCTCGATCTTGTAGTCCTCCGGAGTGAGCTGTGATATCAGCCGCGCGAAAGTGTAATATTTTTGCGTGGCCTCTTCGGCCTGTCCGCTTATGATAAGCGGCGTGCGCGCTTCATCGATGAGTATGTTGTCCACCTCGTCCACAATGGCATAATGCAGCGGCCTCTGTACCTTCTGCGACATATCCAGCACCATATTATCTCGCAGATAATCGAACCCGAACTCGTTATTGGTACCGTAGGTTATATCGGCTGCGTATGCCTCGCGACGGGATACAGGACGGTAATGCGGCCAACGGTTATCTTTCTCGTTGACGAATGCAGGGTCATAAATCAGTGCGGGAAGCTGCCCGCCGGCGCTCTGTAGAGGAAAGATGCTGGCGACGGTAACGCCCAGCGCATTATATACGGGACCCATCCAGTAGGCATCTCGACGGGCCAGGTAATCATTGACAGTCACCAGATGGCAGCCCTTCCCCTCCAGCGAATTCAAATAAAGTGGCAGTGTGGCCACCAGCGTCTTGCCCTCTCCCGTCTTCATCTCGGCGATCTTGCCTTGATGTAGCACGATGCCGCCCATCAGCTGGACATCGAAATGCCTCAACCCGATGGTGCGGCGCGAGGCCTCCCTTACAGCGGCGAAGGCTTCAGGCAACAGGTCGTCTGTTGTCTCGCCGCCTGTCAGCCTCTGTTTGAACTGCGCGGTTATGGCCTTCAGCTCTTGATCGGAAAGGCCCTGAAACTGCGTCTCCAGATTGTTTATCTGTTGCACCAGGGGCTTGAGGCGGCCGATTTCACGCTCGTTGGAATCAAACAGCTTGCCTAACCAGCTCGGCATAGTGTTTCCTAATCTTCAAACATGGCGCCGATCGACATACCAGTATGAATGCGGTGTATAGCCTCGCCCAGGAGGGGCGCAGTCGGCAATACCGTGATTTTACCAATTTTCTTTTTACCGTTTACGGGTATTGTATCGGTCACCACCACCTCTTTGACATTCGATTTGGAGATGCGTTCAATGGCAGGCCCGGAGAATACCGGATGCGTGCAGCAGGCATAAACCTCTTTAGCGCCGGCTTTCAGCAGCGTATCCGCAGCGCTGACCAGCGACCCGGCTGTATCGATTTCGTCATCCACCGTAATGGCGCGCTTACCCTCAACTTCACCTATGATCTTCAATGTTTCGGTTGTATCTTTATTACCGATGCGTCTTTTCTCGATGATGGCCAGCGGTGCATTAAGCTTCTCCGCCAGATCGCGCGCACGCTTGCTAATACCGATATCGGTAGCCACCACCACGACGTCCTTAAGCTTCTTGGTCCTCCAGTAGTCGCTCAACAGGAACAGGGCCGTCAGTTCATCCACAGGAATATTGAAAAAGCCCTGGATCTGCGCGGCATGCAGATCGACCGTGAGGATGCGGTTGGCGCCGGCAGTGCAGAGCAGGTCGGCCACCAGGCGCGCGGTGATGGGAACGCGCGGCTGATCCTTTTTATCGGTGCGCGAGTAGCCGTAGTAAGGCACAACAGCCGTGATGCGGTCGGCGGAGGCGCGTTTGAAGGCATCCAGCATGATCAGCAACTCCACTAGATTCTTGTTGACCGGTGAGCAGATTGGCTGGATGATGAATACATCGCGCTCGCGCACGTTCTCAAGGATACGCACGAATGTGTTCTCATTGCTGAACTCAAAGACTTCGATCTTGCCCAGGGGTATGCCCAAGTAATCGCAGACCGAGCTGGCCAGCGCCGGGTGGGCGTTGCCGCAGAATACCTTTATCTCATCCTGACCCGCAAATTGCCTCATTCTATTACCTCCTGCGCTGATGCCTGATTATTATAGCATCAACCTCTCGACTGCAATAACAGGAGTCGGTCGAAAGACGTATTGCAAATTGCCTGCGGCAACCGGGAGTGGATGTAAATAGGGTATAATCTCTAAAAGCAAAGATCGGAGAGAAGAGCTAAATATGAAATTAGACTCAGTCGAGTTGCTCAGCCGCTATTTAAGACTGGACACGTCCAACCCGCCGGGTAACGAATATCTCGCGGCAAATTTTTTCGCCGATATTTTTAACGAAGAGAACATACCTTACAGGCTATATGAGCCGGCGGCCGGCCGCGTATCCATCCGGGCTGAGCTCAAGGGATCAGGAAAGCGGGCGCCGCTTATACTTCTGCACCATGTCGATGTGATTGCAGCGGACAGAAAGGAATGGAGCTTCGATCCCTTTGGCGGCGAAATCATCGACGGCTATATATGCGGCCGCGGCGCACTCGATACCAAGTCACTGGGCATAATGCAACTGCTGTCCTTTCTGGATATAAAACATAAAGGCCTGCACCTAGACTGCGATCTCATTTTCCTGGCCACTGCCGATGAAGAGTCCGGCGCCGACCGTGGCATTGAATATCTTCTTAATGAGCACTCCGGTGAATTCAGCGCATCCCTGGTGCTCAATGAGGGCAGCTACGTGGTGGAGGGAATCGTCCCGGAACGGCTGCTTGCTATGATCTCACCCGGTGAGAAAGGTCCTTGCTGGATGAGGCTTAAACGGAGGGGTTTGCCTGGCCACGGCTCCACACCCCACGAACTCAATCCGCTGGAGCGGCTGAGTGTGGCGGTTAACCGCCTGATCGAACATAAAAGCGAGCTCAGGGTGACTCCCATCGTAGCTGAATATTTCCGGCGTATGTCTGAGGCCTGGAGTTTTCTTATGACCTACATGGAGGACGGTAGGGACGAGACGCTTTTAAGGATAGTGGAGGAGAACGGCCTGCTAGCGGCACCGCAGATCAATGCCATGCTCAGAAATACCGTCAGCCTTAACTCACTTCACAGCGGCAACAAGGTCAATGTCATTCCATCATATGCCGAGGCGGAGGTAGACACCAGGCTTCTGCCCGGCCAGAATATTGAAGACTGGATTAACTTCATTAAAAAGCAGCTGGATGACGATGAAATACAGATCGAGTTCATTGTGAAGGGCGAGGGCAACGCCTCTGACATGGATACATGGGAATATGCAACCATAGAGGCCTCGCTGAAAGAGCATTATCCCGGCGCCATCGCAGCACCCTACCTTATGCTGGGCACCACCGACTCGCGCTTTTTCCGCGAGAAGGGGGTGCTCTCATACGGTTTCTGCCCTGCCGTCATACCCGCCGAACATCTGAGATCGATACACGGGACTGACGAGAAGATTGGGATTAACAGCATGCGCAAAGGCACGGAAGTTTATAAAGATATAGTCACCAGGCTATGCACCGGCACATATTAATTATTGGGGCGTTGCTTTAGCTGCGCTCGCTATGGACGGTTTAAAAAACCCTGATCATATGGACAAAATCGAAAGAATTCTGGAATTGCTCATCTCCAACTACGGAGACCGTATGCCTGAGCGAAGGCTACAACCGTTAGATGAGCTGATATTGACCATCCTATCTCAGAATACCTCCGATGTTAATTCACGGCGCGCTTTTAAGTCCCTCACCTCCGCCTTCACCGGTTGGGATGAAGTTGCACATGCGCCTGCGGTGAAAATCGCCGAGAGCATTAGAGCAGGAGGACTGGCTCGGGTAAAATCCGGCTATATCAAGAATGCTCTGCAGTATTTAAAAAAGGACACCATCGCATACGACCTGCGCTTTCTCAAGAACATGGAACCTGTTGCAGCGCGCGCCTGGCTGACACGCCTGCCGGGTGTCGGTATGAAGACGGCCAGCTGCGTCCTGCTCTTCTCACTGGGTATGCCGGCTTTTCCCGTCGATACACATGTGCTGCGTGTAGCCGTTCGGCTCGGACTTCTGGCGCCGAAAACCAAAGCAGACGCAGCTCATATCGAGATGGAGCGTCTGGTTCCTCCGGCTGATATCTACCGCTGCCACGTATTGATGATCGAGCATGGGCGCAGAACATGCAAAGCGCAGCGCCCGCTCTGTAGCGTCTGCGTTCTTTCCCGCCTATGTCCGAGCTATAAAAAATTCAAGTCTGATAGCAGGAGTTAGAAATGCGCCGTGCCACTATGCATAACATACTCGACGCGGTTGAGGGAATAATACTGCTTCTGCTGATTGCATCCGGATTTATCCTCTGGTTTGCGCTCCCCGAAGGGACTCCTGCGGATAAGATCGTGCTTTTCGACCGTCGGACCTGGATACTGGTCCACCAGTGGCTTGCCGTCGGCCTGATGGTATTCTTCAGTACGCATATCATCACACACTGGAACTGGATTGTTTATATGACCAGGAGATACCTAGGATGGAACAAGAAAAATTAACGACAGCATGTTGACATTTCATAGCTATCACATGTAATATGTGATATATTTTTACGATGCTTCGTATAAAATTTTCTTTTACCACTATACTGATCGCGGCTCTGGCGCTGCCTGCTCTATGTTGCGCCAGCCCACCCGGTGCCTCACCATCGGTATCAGGACTGGCATTATCGTCGGGCCTGTCATCCGATTACAGCCCGCTTGATAACAGGAGCGAATTCTACATAGACAGCCCCCGGATTTGCTGTTCGCTTAGGGTAACGGGTGTTAGTGAAAACACCTCTATTACAGTTGACTGGGTATACATTAGAGGCCAAATGTCCAAAGAAGCCAGCCCGCTGATACTGCGGGACAAGGCCTCGTGCAGCAGAGACTGTATCACGGGATTCACGTTGCCGTCGCCTGCAGGAGGTTTTATCAGTGGCGATTACCGGGTGGATATATTTATCGCGGGCCTGCTGGTGGACAGCGCCGCCTTCTCCATCCTGCGCGAAGATTCGCTGCCTCCACCGCAAATAGTCACGTTCACGGCCGTACCGTCCAGAATTTCTGCAGGTCAACCTGTACAGCTCAGCTGGAAGGTATCCAACGCGTCCAGAACAGATATTCAGCCCGTGCCCGGGCCCGTCGACACGGAGGGCACGGCAACGGTTACGCCGACTCAGGATACGGCATACACATTATACGCAGTGAACCGTGGAGGTGTAAGCTCCAGCAGGCTGAATGTCACTGTTTCGCCCGCCGTCAAGGAGAAGCCGGATTTGCAGATAACGGAGATGTGGACCAGCGGCAATATTCTAGCTTACCGTGTGAAAAACGCGGGTAACCTGGCTTCATGCCCCGCCGTTTCGCAGCTATATAAAAACGGCGATGAAGTATCGCAGGATTATGTGGCTCCCCTGGCCGCCGGGGAAGAGCGTGTGGAGGCTTTCCAGCAATACCATTTCTCTCCCCGTTTCAACTATTTATATAGCACAGGTACGGGTTTAGATACCGTAACCATGCGCGCATGCATAGAGAGTGATAAATCATGTACTGAGAGCGATAGATTCAATAATTGCTTCGAGCGTGTTTTCGGCAAATGAGCAATTTAAAGATTTATGTTCTCGACTCAAGAAATGCTAATGATCTTAAGCTTTCTCCCGTATTAGAGTTTCATAGGTTGCGGAGGCGGGGAAGTGCGGCGTGGATAGAACCTTCCCATATAGCAGGAAAATAGGTTCCAAGCGCTGTCTGCACGTTATCATACTGATATCCTGTATAGCGCTGATCACATTCCTCTCTCAATCTCATCCGGCGTGGGCGGCCATACCCTCTTCCTGCATCCTCAAATGGGGAAAGATCGACACCCCCGGCGGCTATCTCCAACGCAATGATATTAGATACGGCAACGAGATCAATTCGCTGGCGGTTTCGCAGGGCAACGTTATTTACGCTCTTGATATACCCAACTCCAGCGCAGGGTTGGTCACCAATGCGGGCATCTGGCGCAGCGCGGATGGTGGCATATCCTGGAGTCAGCGCCCTACACAATGGCTAGCCCGCACAGTCGGGCCGCCTGCGCCTGTCTTCCCAATGGCGGCCATTGCTGCCGCGCCCGACAATGACAACCTTATCGCCGTCGTTTGCATGAATGCGGCCGGCGACCGCCGCAGGGAGGTATATTTCAGCGAAGATGGCGGAACTGTGTGGAGCTACAGTGGGGCCATCCCCTTCCGCTGTGGCCCCGATGAGCAGATAGGCAGCATTGCTATCACCGGTTCTTATAAATACCGTGAATCGAGCGTGCATGACATTATTGTGGCAAGCCGCACGCCGGGAGGCGTTCAGGCACAGGGTGAAGTCTATATATTACGCTGCCCCGGCCTGGAGGGCTGGCGTGCACAAGGCTTCCCTGGCGGAGACATACTCGCCCTGCAGCCTTCGCCTTCCTATGAAGCGGATGCAACGCTGGTATTAACCGCCTGCACTGCACAGCGCACCTATATCAATCTGGGCTTGCGGGACATCGGCGCCAATACATGTTTCTGGAATAGCACTCAGGGCTATCCGGTCGAGCTGTGTACTTCCGATCAGGCCGGCGCCGCTGCCAGCGGCAAGGACCGTGTCATAACCGGTAGTCTGGCTCTGCCGGACGATTTCGACGGTGGCTCCAGCTCCAAACGCATCATATTCGCCGCCTGCGACTCCAACGGCGCCGCCTTCGGAACTTCGCGTCCGCTGGACGATGTCTATCGCATTAACGATACCACTGTAACCCGTCTCAATCTTCCCGGCAGCAGGACGCGCATCAGCACAATTGCCTACAACGGCTCAATATCATCCGGCAAACTGTTGGCCGGATGCGTGGAGGCCGACATCGTCAGCGGTGAATCTCAGGTCTGGTTCACGGCCGATCCGCTGGCAAACTGCAGCATCTGGATCAAGCCTCTTAAGCCACCTTCGGGCGGCTACAATACAGGCTTCGGAAACGTTCAGGTAGTCTGGACCGATGGCGGCTCCACCGCCCTGGCCGGCACGGGCTCGGGCAACCGCAGCAGTCCAGACCAGTGGGCCGACATTAACGGCGCGGCCTGGGCCTCATCCGCGCTGGATGAGACTGCTTTCTCACTCAGCCGAGACGACTCAGTTTCGTGGAACCAGTTGAGTCTGATCGACACACAGATAAATCGTTTCCGGGCCTTGGCCGTTGCAGGGGATGGAAAGACCGTTTATATTTCATCCGTCAACGACAACGGGCTGGACAGCACATGGCACACTCATACACCTGTGGCAGGAGAAGCCTGGCAGCGTGTGGCCTGCCTCGACTTCAGCGCACCACTACTCAGGCTGGCGCCCGATGAAGAAGACGGGTCGGTTGTATTTCTGGGCAATCAGGGCACAACACGCGTTATACAGTCACGGGACAGCGCCCAGACCTGGCGCGATTGTCTGCCGGGCATCTATCTGCAGGACATGGCCGCGGGGAGCAGCGACGAGCTCTATGTAATACAGGCCGACGCGCTGGTACGCCGCGGCAGGCACGAAACGGAGGGTTGGGTCTGGGATAAGATCAGGGATACAGGCCTGCTGTCTGCTCACAATATCGTAGTGCAGCAGGGCAGCGTCATGGTTGGCGCGGCGCTGGGACGCCAGTGTCCCGTTTCGTATTCGTTCGACCACGGTGACAACTGGGAACTGATAACCGAGCCGGCCTACAGCAGCGGCAACCTCCACGTAGCCTTTGACGAAGAGTTCAAGGACAACCATCTCATTTATCTGGCCGACGATGCGGGCGGGCTGTACCGCTGGACCGTGGGCAACAGCAGCCGCTGGGACGACATGGCGCCGCCGGATAACAGCTACTATGGACAGGCGGCAGCGGCCCGGGGCATGTACTATGCCGCATTCAGCCAGACCAACAACGCGACAGGTGTATCGAGGACAACCTACTCTCGCGCCGGCATACCCAAGGACGGGATATTTTGGGACAGCCTGACGACCGGCCTGGCGGCAGGCGTCGTCTTCCGTCTGGAGCCGACCGCGCTGGTATATGCCGACGATACTCTCTGGGCTTTCGACGCGCGGGATTACGACGCGATCGCAGGCACCGGCCTGCTCTGGGCGTTCAGAGACACGCTGGCCAACCGCTCTCCCTGGCTGATCTCTCCCAAAGGCAACAGCCTGGTCTATTGCGATCCCGTGACCGGACGCAACGCGCAGGTCGATTTGAGGTGGGAGCAGCTTTCGCTGGCCGATGCCTATCAGGTGGAAGTGGGCAAGGACAAATGGTTTGACTTAGCTGTAAGCGAGGCAGAGCCGGCGGATAATCCCTTTTTCGTGCCGGAGAACTCACTTTATCCCTCCTACTACATCAGGCCTGGCACACTGCCCGCCGCCGGGCAGGAATACTTCTGGCGCGTGAGGGTAAGAAGGGCGGCCACCGGCCAGGTTATTCGCAGCCGCTGGTCTCCCGGCTTCAGCTTCAGCGTCCGCCCCGGTTATATAGTCTCGGCGCCCGCCTATACTGGTATAGAGTCGCTACAGCCCTGCCACAATGCCTGCGATGTCCCGCCTTATCCACTCAGCTTCACCTGGTCTCCCTCGACAGGTACCACAAGTTATCGCTTCGTGCTTGCCGATGAACCAGACCTGGACCGTCCCATGATAGACCAAGCAGTGGATACGACGGCCTTCAAACTACCATGGCGGCTTGAGTACGCCAAAGCATATTTCTGGCAGGTTACGCCACTCAAGCCCGTGCCCGGTGACAGCAGCCCCGTGTTCTCCTTCACAACCGCCGCAGAGCCGAAGATTCAGGTCCCAATGATACCTTCAGACAACACCACAAACGGGCTGCTGGCAGCGCTCGTTTTCACCATACTGTTCGGCTTATCGATACAGGTCATCATCTACCGCAACTCAAGACGTTGAGACCTTTTGGGGAATTGCTTTAGCTGCGCCCGCATATTGCGGGCTGGTTTGAAAGCCCACCCTGTATCCGATTGGTAAAAAGAGCTCTTTTTACGCTATAATCTCTCCCGTTGTGGTGAGTGTGGCCCAGAGGCCTAAGGCGCCAGGTTGTGGCCCTGGATATCGAGGGTTCGAATCCCTCCACTCACCCCATCTCTTCTTCATTGTCGACCGGGCGGCGGACGGGTACATTACTGACGTCGGCGAAGCACCGTTAGAGCAATACAGCGGTAAATTCAAGCTGCAAACAAGGAGGGACAGACCATGTATTTAGCAGGTCTTATTTTTACGGTGATAGGCTGGGCATTCCAGCTGTATGAGACCTTGATTAAGAAGACCCGGAATATCAACGTTTTCCTGCCCGCTACATATGTTATTGCCTGCATCCTGTTTGGAATCAACAGCTTCATGGCAGGCGACATGTTTTACGCCGTGATGGATGCCGTCTGCGCCCTGTTGGCATTGATTGTATTTGTTGTGCTGATGACGCGTAAAAGAAACGCCTGACTTTCGGCGGTTCAATACCGGAGATCGTTAGTACAGGGGACCCCGTCAAGGCTGGCCGCCTTTTTTACCGCATTCACGATAGCCATCCCCGTCACCTCAGCAGCCATCGAACCCACTGATGTAACATCACTCAGGCGATCGCCCAGCGAGAGAGTAAAGATCGTATCCCCATCGTGCATGCTGTGAGAAGGATTGATTGAGCGGGCCAAGCCATCATGGGCCATCCCGGCGATCTTGGCAGCCTGTGCTTTAGTCAGGGCTGCATTCGTGGCCACAACCCCCACTACCGTATTACGACCGGGCTCTGACAGATATGTATATCCCTGTTTCATCAACTCCAATGTATTATCAAGACCTTTGCCATCCTCACACCGGATTCCCGCCATAATCCGCCCGCTTGCCGGGTCAACGATATCTCCCAGGGCGTTCACAACAAACAGGGCAGCAACCACTATTTCGCCGTAGAATTTCATGCTGGCGGTGCCCAGTCCGCTTTTCATAGCACATTTTTTACCTTTAAGCTGGCCGATCATGGCGCCGGTGCCGGCGCCCACACAACCTTCGGCAACCGGGCCTGATGTCGCATCCCGGCATGCCTTATATCCTTCAAGGGCGCCTGGGCGAACTGTGGCACTACCGATGTCGAGATCGAAAACGACCGCCCCCGGCACAATGGGAACCCTCACGCCGGCCATTTCATAACCCACACCTTTTTCCTCCAGGTAGCGCTGTACTCCGCCGATTGCGTTAAGGCCAAAGGCACTACCGCCGCTCAACATGACCGCATGAATTTTTTCAACTACGTTGACCGGATTCAGAAGGTCTGTGTCACGCGTCCCCGGAGCACCACCCCTCACATCCACGCCAGCAACTGCTCCGTCCTCGCAAAGGATCACCGTGCATCCTGTCGCCGCATTTAAATCTGTGAAATGACCGACCCTGATACCGGGCACGTCCGTAATCGCGTTAAACACACCAGACTCCCGATGTTACTCTAAAAAACTGAAACTCAGTTTTCCAACTCGGCAATCGATACGAGCCGCCATTCTGTGCCGTGCAAGGACACGGTAGTCCAGACAGCGCTCTTCTTAACAGGCTCTCCAGTGGTATCGCTGATGAAAGTATATTCAGCCGAGCCCGTCTGTTCCGCTACCATCTTTTTACCCATCGCCTCCAATTCGGGATAGCTCACATAGCGAGGGTCCGTCAACAGGTTCCTGCCGGTTTCAAGCCCGTTCGAACAGTAGATGGTGAGTCCATCGGTTTGGGCAACATTGACCTTCATGGCCCTCACTTCAGCAGCAGGGGCAATCGTGCCGTCCAGCAAGTCGCCCGGCTTGAACAGGGCGCTGACCATGCCCAACAGCTCACCGTTCTCCGTGATCACAGGCCAGACCAGTACGACCCCATCGATACCTTCAACCGCCCTGAAGACGCTGCTCAGCATGGGCTCCCTACTTTGAACAAAATCCGCGAAGAACTGTCTGGAAGCATCCGTGGTGCCCGTCTCCGTACCCTCATACTGACGGTAAGACTCGGGCGCTACGGTGATCATCCTCCCCTGGAGATCGGAGGTCGAGCAATCCGTCAGGTAGGGATATTTTCTGCATAACCCGTTTAATATCCCCCTCGTCTCTTCACTCTGGATTCCGCTTTTTGCGATTTTTTCAGCGGCGTCCTCTACGGCATTATCCAGGTTGAGCAGCTTTGATTGAATTATCGACTGAAGGTTCTCCGTCGCCGACTTCATCTGCTTAAGATTTTTAACCGGACCGACGCAGCCCGTGTCCGTCATGACCACAGGAATGCTTAATACGAAAAACAGCACAAGCGATAAGACCCTTTTCATCGGCGATGAATTCTCCTCGATAAATATCCGGGTAAACGTAGAGGTCTCTTTATGTTATCGCAAGCCGGTCCGACGAGCAACACCTGCCTCACAAGCAGCTTCCAAACGAGCTGCCCCTGCTTCAATTCCAGCCTGAAAAATGATACACTTATGGGCAAATTTTGCTATCGGCATTACAGTTTTAATACGCTCCGTAGCTCCGATTCACAGTTGCGTATATAAAGTCATTCTTTAACTGCTCGAACAGAAAGGATTTATCTCATGCATTTTGCTCAGCGTGTTTTATGCGGCGAGTTGACCCCTGGTGATGCAGGCCGAAAGGTTATGCTGGCAGGATGGGTGGATGCCTTCCGCGACCACGGCGGGCTGCTTTTCATCCACCTGCGCGACCGCAGCGGAATAGTGCAAATAGTCATCAGCCCTGAGGTAGCGCCGAAAGACGTATGCCGGAAAGCGGCTTTACTGCGTTCCGAGTATTGCATCGCTGTCGGCGGTGAGGTAAAAGAGCGTCTGGCCGGTACGGAAAATCCCAACATCGAAACAGGAAATATCGAAGTCATGGTCACGGAGCTGACCGTACTATCCGAATCGGACCCGCTGCCCTTCGCCATCTCCGAAAAGGCCATGGTTACGGGTGCGGCATCCGCGGGCGGTGACAGCGTGGCCGAGGATTTGCGCCTGCAGTACCGCTACCTGGATTTGCGAAGGCCGTCCATGCGCGACAACCTCATAGCGCGGCACCGTATCCTCCAGTGTGTGCGCGAATTCCTCGACTCGAAGGGCTTTGTGGAAATTGAGACCCCTATATTGACGATGAGCACTCCCGAGGGTGCGCGAGATTATCTGGTGCCCAGCCGTGTCCATCCTCAGAATTTTTACGCGCTGCCCCAGTCGCCGCAGCTATTCAAACAGCTGCTCATGATCAGCGGCATGGAGCGCTATTTTCAGCTGGCGCGCTGCTTCCGCGATGAGGATCTGCGTCCCAACCGGCAGCCCGAGTTCACCCAGCTCGATATAGAAGCTTCTTTTATCGACGAGGAGTTCCTCTATGGTCTGATCGAGGAGTTGATCGTTAAGATATTCGCCATAGGGGGTATCAATTTGCACCGGCCTTTCCCACGCATGAAATATGTTGAGGCCATGAATACCACCGGCTCGGACCGTCCCGACCTGCGCTTCGGTCTGCGCTTGGTAGACGTGACGGACATCTTTGCACAGACCAATTACTCCATCTTCAAGCAGATACTTCAACGCGGCGGCTGCATCAAGGGCATCAACATCAAGGGCCAATCCGATAAGCTGAGTAAAAACGTGCTGCAGAACGAGTACGCCAAGGAGATCGTGCCCTCATTCGGCGCCAAGGGAATGACCTGGATGCGCGCCGAGGGGGGCAAACTCGAATCCAATATCGTGCAGTTTTTCAGCGCCGCCGAGCTGGATGAGTTACGTAGGAGGTTCGAGGTGGCGGATGGGGATGTGCTGATCATGATCGCCGACCCCTCGTATGCCGTCGTCACATCAGCGCTGGGACAACTGCGCCTGAACCTGGCCAACCGCCTGGGGCTGATCCCCGAGGGCAGCTTCCACCCGGTCTGGATAACGGAGTTTCCGCTGTTTGAGCCCACCGAGGAAGGAGGTGTCACGTCAAGCCACCATCCCTTCACCGCCCCCGACCGTACCGATTTCGATCCTAAAAATATCGAGGAACTGCTGACATTGCGCTCACGCGCTTTCGACCTGGTGGTGAACGGGGAGGAGCTGGGTGGCGGCAGCATCCGCATCAGCGACCGCGACCTACAGCGTAAGATATTTGCAGCTCTGGGTCTAACTGAAGAGGAAATGATTGAAAAGTTCGGGTTTTTCCTGAGAGCTTTCGAGTTCGGCGCGCCTCCTCACGGCGGACTGGCGCTGGGCATGGATCGCACCGTGTCGATGATCCTGCAAACATCCTCAATACGCGAGGTGATCGCATTCCCCAAGAACCGCAGCGCCGCCTGTCCCCTCACCGGCGCGCCGTCCGCGGTGAAGCGCGAACAGCTGGCCGAGTTGGGACTGTTGAACCTGGGCGGGCAGGACATCCTGCCCGGGACGGCTGCAAGAGAAAACAGGCTCGATCGTCTATCATGGGTCTCGCGCATAGGAATTGCTATTGAAGAGCGCGCCGTAATGGAGGATGTGCTCAGGCAGGCCGACGATATGGCTTCGCTGGCCGATCAGAAGGCCGGCACGGAGGCGCCGGCATATGGAGTTGCGCCGCTTTCCAACCGCACTCGACCCGGGACCGAGGCAAAGCGGTCGGAGCTGTCGCAGACAGGCCGTTTGCTGAAAAGCGCTCCCTCAGTCAAAGGCAATTACTATAAGGTCTCCAATATACTGGAATAGAAGGAAAGAATCCATTTGATGGACAGGGTTTTTGTATATCGCAATCCCGGTATCGACAACGGATCAGGCCCCTTGAAGGGATTGAAAGTAGCCATCCAGCCCAATATCTCCAAAGAGGGTTGGCCGACGGAGGCCGGCTCGAATGCGCTGGCCGATTTCAAGGCGCTGGAAGATGCCACGATTATTCGGAGAGTGCAGGACGCCGGGGCTTATATCTGCGGCTCGACTCGTATGAGTGAATTCGGTTTCGGCCTGCAGGACAGCAGCGCAGGCGAAGCTGTGCGGCAAAAGGATGCCGATGTTGAGCTTGTGCTGGATCTGATGGGCGAAAGCCGCCTGGCTGCCGGGCGCGCAGCCCTCTGCGGTTTTAAACCAGGCTACGGATTGATCTCCCGTCTGGGACTGGTAGGCTTGATCCCGTCTATGGAATGCTGCGGGATGCTCTCGGAAAACATCAAAAACATCAGGGATGTTCTGAAGGTAGTTGCAGGACCCGACGAGATGGATTTCTCGCTGCCCGATGAAAAAACACCGGATTTTTCTGCAAATAAAATCAATCCTAAAAAAACAATTATCGGCTTTATTACTGAAGCGCAGGCTTGTTTACCCGCGGGCCGGGAGAAAACCTTCCGGTCAGCAGTGGAAGATCTGAAAAAGGCGGGCTTCACGCTGCGTGAGATGTCAATGCCCGACTTCCCGCTCTTTTCCCTGGTCCACATGATCGTCGGCTCCGTGGAGGCCTCGTCCTGCGCGGGACGCTATGACTCCGTGCGCTACGGCCGGCGCGCTGTGGGCGCTAAAAACTGGAATGAGATGTACTTGCTCTCCCGCGGTGCCGCCTTCGGGCTGCTGCTTAAAAGCTACTTAATACAGGGCGCCTATTTTCAGTTCGAGCGCTATGACGCATATGAAAATGCCTGCCGCATCCGCGCGCGTCTGATCAAACAAATGCAGCATCTCGCCACTCAGGCGGAGTTCCTGGCCCTGCCTATGGATACTCCTGACGCCACCGGGGCATCGACATCGCTTACCGGCACGTACGCTCAATTCAGCTCGACGCTTTTCGCGAATATAACCGGCCAGCCTGCGCTGTATCTTCCGCCAGTTGCAGGCGGTTCGCCGGGGTTTCAGCTGGCCGGTCCGAGGCTCAGAGACGGGCGTCTGCTGGCACTGGGCGAATACATATTAAATGCGCGCCGGGGAGGCAAATAGCTTGGAATTCGAAGCGATCATCGGGTTGGAAATCCACGTCGAGCTCAATTGCGCAACTAAAATGTTCTGCGATTGTCCCAACCGTCCCGGCGACGAGCCCAATGCAAATACCTGCCCGATCTGCCTGTGGTTCCCGGGCGCTATACCCCGCTTCAGCCAGGAGGCGCTGGAGAAGGCTTCTCTACTGTGCCTGGCACTGGGCGCCGAGCTTCAGCCTAAAAGCGCCTTCGACCAGAAGGTCTATTATTATCCCGACCTCCCTAAAGGTTTTCAGCTGTCCCAGGCCCATCTTCCACTCTCGCGCGGCGGGGGTATAGAGATAATCGACGAGATGGGCAAACCCAAAATGCTGCGCATCCATCATATTCACATGGAGGAAGACGTTGCCAAGCTGGTGCACGAGATGGAAGGTCGGCTGCCCATCAGCCTGGTGGACTTCAACCGGGCGGGTGCTCCGCTGGTTGAGATCGTGACCGAGCCGGACTTCCGCACACCTTATCAAGCGATGGAGTTTCTCAAGGCGCTGCGCACGCAGGTGCGTTCAGTTGATTCCTCTGAGTGCAGCATGGAGAACGGCACCATGCGTGTTGATGCCAACATTTCGATACGTCCCCGCGGGACCGACCAGATGAATACCAAAGTGGAAGTCAAAAACATGAATTCGGTCCGCCATGTTGGCGATGCCATCGCCTACGAGATCAGCCGCCAGACCGCGGCCATGCAGGCGGGCGATACGGTTATACTGCATACGCGTCTGTGGGACCCCGAGAAAAAGGTTACGCTGCCCATGCGGGCTAAATTCGAAGGGCCCTGCGTGCCCGACCCCACAGTGCCGATTATTGAGCTTTCGCACGAGTGGATTGCGCAAATGCGTGCGCGTCTTCCCGAGATGCCGGCAGCAAAGGCCGAGCGCTTTGTACTACAGTACGGACTGACAGCTGATGAAGCATCATTTTTAAGCTCCGACGCCGAGGTGGCCTGCTACTTCGAGAAGTTGGTAGGTCAGGACATCGCGCCGCGTACGGCCATGCACTGGCTTACCACTCAGTTGATGCCGGCCGTTAGGGAGCGGAAGCTTGAGCTCGGCAACTCTCCCATAAATCCATCACGCTTCGCCGTGCTGCTCAGGATGCTTTCAAACAACGAGATCAACGCCAATGCGGCGCGTGAGGTTCTTGCGCACATGTTTGAGAGCGACGAATCTCCGGAGAAGATCGTGAGCGCACGCGGATTCAGGCAGGTCTCCGATACCGCCACACTTGATGCGCTGATCGACAGGGTGCTGGACGAACAACCGGCGGCCGTGGCCGACCTGCGCAGCGGCCAGGGCAAAGCCATGGGCTTCCTGATCGGGCAGGTGATGCAGGCCTCCGGCGGCAAGGCCAACCCCAAGATAATACGTGAATTGCTCACCAAAAAACTGGCATGATACCCAGTTCTGGTAGAATATGAAAACCGCGAAGCATCTAAGGCTGTAGCTGTAGCTGTAGCTGTAGCTCCAGCGTCAGCCCCGTAAAGGAGAATAGTTATACATGTTGGCAAAAGGACTTCACTTATTCCTGGTTATTGCATTGTCGTTGATACTCTCCCCGATATTCGGCTGCGCCGCACCGTCCGGCGGCGATACGCAGGCGACGGCCGCCGTCGAAAAAATCCGGGTAGCCACACAGGCTGAGCTGGATAAACTGGATGCCGACGTGGCGGATGCCGCTCTCAAGCTTACGAGCACCGGCTTAAGCGGTGCCGGGGCCAGGCGGATACTTGACGAATTATGCGCCAGATATCCCTATCTGGTTGACTGCAGCACGGTTGATACCAGCGGCAAGGTAGTCACGATGGTTCCGGACGCCTACCGCCGCTATGAAGGCGCCAATATTGAAACACAGGATGTTCAGTCCCCTGTTCTCAGCCCGTATATGATGACCACCGAGGGCATAGCGGCCGTTTCGCTGATGAGGCCTGTCCTTGACCAGGAAGGTGAGCAGATCGGCATCATAGACGCCCTGTTTACACCTGAAGCCCTGCTTACCGGCACCGTTGCGCCCGTGCTCAAAGAGACCGGCCTTGGGATGAATGTCTTACAGACCGACGGCATGACCATCTATGATTTGCCGAAAAGTGATACGGGGAAAAATCTCCTGACCGACGCTGAATATAAGCCGTACAAGGACCTGGTAGCCCTTGGCTCTAGGTTCGTAGCGGAGGAATCCGGGAGCGGCACATATACCTTCGCCAGCCACGAAACAGCGCAGCCGACAAAAAAGCTGGCTGTCTGGGCAAGCGTCAAGCTGCATGGGACAGCCTGGCGGATGATAGTCGTGCAGGAAGCTGTTAACTAGCTTATTGCCTGCAATACATAAACCCAGATTGAACTATCACCTCGGCGTTATGGGTTCTGAATGCATTCATCATGGTTATCTAAGTTACGCATGATGAAAGTGTCTCCTTTTCTCTCAAACGTCATTCGATATCTTCGTTCGACGTATGCTTCAAATATTCCACGTGCGCCTTCCACCGGATGGCTTCGAAGCCCGAGCTTTCGGAAATCGGCGTCAAGCAAGAGCAGCGCTTTATCCACTTTACGCTGGATTACCACAGGGAGCCACAAATACTGCTTTACAAACCTATCCGTAAATTCAACGGGCACTATTTTCCACTCTTACCAGCTCTGTTGGACCTCTTAGCAGCTTTATCATGCAGAAAGGCCACCGCTGATTCGGCATCGGAGAACCTGCGCATATGGCCGGTGCGTATATCCTCTTGAGCTTTTGCCTCACCCTGCTGCCAGCGCTCGCTCCAGAACCACGCCTGCTGTTTGTCGACCAGTGTCTTTGCAGTGAGCACGATCATTCCATCCTTAACCTGAATATCCAGGAAATCGCCCTCTTTTATGCCAAGTTCCTGTCTCACCGAGTGGGGAAGTGTTAATTGTGCTTTCTTACGCACTTGAATCAATTCTGACATATTATTCCTACAATCTAACTTTCTCACTATCCTACCATAAAATCACTGTCTTATATAGATCATTCGTTAATAAAACACTGTGTATCGAATAATTTTGGTAGAATATGTTTAGTGGAGGTTTGATATACATGCGCCTGTAGCTCAGCGGACCAGAGCATCGGTCTTCGGAACCGAGGGTCGTGGGTTCGAATCCCTCCAGGCGCGCCAGATTTTGAAGCTTCTAAAACCAATTTGTCCTTATGCCGAAAAACCAAAATTTTTGTAAAAAAGTCGAAAAAAATAATAACTTTTAACTATATAAAAAAGTCGAAAAGAGAAGTAAAATAGTGTAAAATGTAGGGTGGCAGTAGCCTGATTATATCGGTGTGGGTTTAAATCATAATCAACAGGTTAATTACCATTATTCCAGTTGCCAGCGGAACTGGTCTTCCGTTGGCTGACGAGAAAGTTTAATAACAGGTTAAAAATA
>DAOUFT010000129.1:0-11683 GCA_034429855.1 Dehalococcoidia bacterium | reverse complement strand
CGGATGCGGCGACCCATGCTACGAAACGGTTTAAATAACCAAGGGGCGTTACGGTCTACCGCACCTCCCATGTCATGGAATATAATAATCGAAATTAACAATACAAGGGGCGTTGCTTTAGCTGCGCCCGGTTTGCGGGCGGATCCGGAGGTCCGCCCGTACAATTAAAGTAGCCGGACGTAGTCCCAGCCGACCTGGGTTGGGGTGAAGGCGCCGCTGCCGTAGATCGACCAGTCCACGGTCTTGCCGCTGAGCTGTGCCAGGCCATCCTGGGCGTTGTATAGCTCGTTGAAATAGGATACGAGGTTGCGCAGCTCCTCGAAGGTCCTGTCGCTGCAGGTCAGGTTATTGGCCTTCTCGTATTCCTTTTTAAGCTTCAGCATGTAGGCATGGTAATCCACGGCTTCAGCGCGTGTAGGCGGCTTTGATAGCCTGGTCTGGAATTTGAAAGCCTCGCTGAAAAGCTCAACGGCCTTGTCGACCAGGCGTTTGGCTTCGCATATGCGCTTCTCCCTGGGAACTTCTCTCAGGTCGAAGCTGGTAACCTGAGGGTAGAAATAGAAAGCCCGGCTGATAGGGGTCACCTCCACGCCGTCCTTGCGGCAGGATTCCTCGGCTGCGCCCACTGCGGCATCGAGATCGAGGGGAAGATAGTTGTCGGCCGGTGCAGCCGGGATAGAGGGCGCTGCTGCTGCCACGGCGGGCGGGGTGGAAGCGGACGGGGCTGAAGACCCGTCCCTACATGCTTTTGGGGATTGACCGGCTTCTCCAGTGTTAGATTTGGTTGTTGAAGTGGCCGTGGTCCTGACCTTCTCTTTATCGATCTGGCCCTGCACGATGGTATAGATGACGCCCACCAGCGTGATGGCCACGGGTCCGATGACGTCGGTCAGGAACTGTCCCACCGTCTGCGCCTTTGCAGGGTCGTGGATAAAAAGGCCCAGCGAGCCCGCGATGAGCGTCAGCAAAGTTACGATGATTTTTTTATAGCCGTCCAAAGGGGTGGTATCCATGATTTATTCCTCCTTAGATTTTATTTTTTCCAAGATTTATTCCCGTAGGGGCGTTGCTTTAGCTGCGCCCGTTTCGGGCGGACTTAAAAGTCCGCCCCTACGTTTCAAGCCCGCCTTACGTTTCCCCGATCAGTTCGCTTGTGACCAGTTTCCCGGGCTTATAGGTTCGAACCATTTCGAGCAGGCTGTAAAAGGCTTCGAAAGCCGACACAGCCCAGGCGTTGTAATCCCTGTTAACCGCTTGTCCTCCTGTATTGGCCAGGTTCACCTGGTACTGCGCCTGCGCGCTGACGGCGAAGGCCACAGCGCCGATTGCAATGATGTGGTCGTGCGCGGCCGGTATGGTTGAATCAGCGTCCAGCCTGTGCTTTTTCAGCCAGTAGATATTGCACGGGCCGCCGTCGCCCGTATAGCCGTTCTCGAAAGTGAGCACATCGCCCCAAACCTTGAAGCGGCGGGAGGGGTAAGGCTGATTATCGACGGGATGCTCGACTTTAACTACGTCGATGCGCTCGGTGAGGGAGGACAGGTTGACCGTGTTTCCCTGGTCCACGGTATTAATGGTGGCGTCGAGCTGCATGAGGGGGCAGTAGCTCGAATAGACCAGCACGGCCTTTTGGATTGAACGGTCGATCTCGCCGTCCGTCCAGCGGTAGTTTGCGGAGTCCTCGTCCTTTAGATCGCGGCGCACATCCGCCCGCATCGAAGTCAATGTGGTCATTTATGCCTCACCCCCTGCCCCCTCTCCGGTGGAGAGGGGGTGTTTATTGTTACGAGAGGGACTGCGTCCCTCTGCGACTCCCCGTATGAGATAGCGGGGATCTCGATAGAGCAGGGGCTGTGCCCCTTCCCGACATCCCGCGCGGAGATTTCCGCAATGTATTGCTGCAACCCGTCTAATACAGGTTTATTGCGGGCCGGAACGGCACGGCAATCCTGACGCCGTAGGAGCGTTGCTTTAGCTGCGCCCGTCTCGGGCGGACCTGAAGGTCGGCCCCTGCATCTTTTCATCAGTCTTTCACCCCGATCAGCGCCGCCGCCTTGATATTGGAGAAGAGGGCCAGGCTGACGTACCACTTGATGCGCGTGCGCGAGGCGTCCTTGGTCTCCATCTCGCCGATCCTGACGACCTGCAGGCCGCTGCGGTCGGTCAGCCCGCACAGGCCGTCCTCGCCGAAGGAGAGCGCATAGATGGTGGAGCAGGTATCGCCGCTGAAGGCGGTCTCGACGCTGCCTGCCAGCGTATGCGTATCCTTGATGAAGTCATTGATGGCGATGGGTATGCCGTTATAGTACTGCACGAACTCGCCCAGCGCGCCTTTGCCCACTTCCAGGTTATTGCCGGCGGCGCGGGCCAGTGCCATGATCTTACGGCGGGAGCGCCTGCTCATCATGAGCAGGTCGGGCTTGCCGCCCTTGACCGCGTCGATGAGTTGGTCGATCATGGATAGCGTGAGCGTGGCGCCGGTGGCGCCGGCTGCGATGAGCTGATCGGAGGCCGAGCCGGTATTGATCAGTTTGACCAGTCCGTCGAACTGATTGGGACTTGTTGCGTTGTTGCCGTAGATGATCTTGTCCTCCAGCTCGTGCCGTACTGCCTTGGCGGTCAGCTCGATGATGGCGGACTCCACATCCTGTATATTGGAGCGGGTCTGGCGTATGTAGTTATCCACGTCGGCGTTCTGACCCAGTATGGCCAGCGTGGCCGTTTTCTGGGTGAAGGTAACGGCAGGGCTGGTGGTCCAGTCATCGTTGACCGCGTGCCATTCGGCGGAGGGCAGGGACAGTTCGCGGTTATAGGTGAGGGCGTTGCCCTGGATCTCGATCCAGGGCAGCAGTTGCAGCAGAGGACTGTCCTTGACGATGGTCTCTATGACGCCCTGGTAGAGGACGTCGTTGGATAATTTTGAAGCCTCGGTTAGCAATGTTGCCATATTGTTTTTCTCCTTTTATCACCTCACCCCTGCCCCTCTCCTCGAGGAGAGGGGAATTGATTATCGAGAAGGGGCTGCGCCCCTTCTTCAACATCTCCCTGCAGGGGCGTTGCTTTAGCTGCGCCCGTTGCGGGCGGACTTTTAAATCCGCCCCCACCTTTACGCAGGGGTGATAATGACTCATTTATTTCTTTTCCAGGCCCTGTTTGATTTTCTCCCTGGGAGAGAGGCCGGAGGTATCGGGGGCGGACCTTTCGGGCGCGCCGGCGGGTATGGTCAGTTCCTTCAGTTCGGCCTCGATCGACGACCTCATCTTTTTGATTAGGCCGTTGACCTTTTTGATGGAGGCGTCTATCTCCTCCACAGAGCTCCCGCTGATCATGTCGTCCGAGTAGAGCGGGCTGCTGCCGACGGCCAGCCTGCGGTAGGCGCTGACCGCGTCGTCCAGGGCGGCCTTCAGCCGGTCGTTTTCCCCGGTCCTTATCTCAAGCGATTTTTTCGCTTCGACGAGGGCGGCCTCCAGTTCGGCAAGCTGCTGTTGGGACGTTGCTTTAGCTGCGCCCGGTTGCGTGCGGACCTGAAGCTCCGCCCCTACAGACGAAGCCATCTCTGACGTACCAGCGGGGGCGTCCCTACCTTCGGGCCCTGTTGTCTGTTTGGCGTTTTCTTCTTTCAAAATATCCTCCTCGTTTAAAGCGTAGCGTCCGTCTCTGCGGCCGTGCTTCTCTCTCTCGCTTTGCCGCCGGCGGGCTGCGCCTTATACACGCTGTTCATCTCCAGTATGCGTCTGCGTTCGGCCATCCACTTTTCGAACTCGGCCTCGGGGTCGCGCACCGACAGGTTATCCATGGCGGTGCGCCTGGAATGGATGCCCGACTGTACCATGATCTGCTCGTTCTGGGCTTCGCGCTCGCGGTCCTGTGGCAGCACCTGTCCCCACAGTATGCGCTGGCTGACGCCGGTGAGGTCCCGGCGGGCGAACTTCTTATGCAGGGCCAGGGCCATCTCGTTGCGCTGCCGGTAGACATTGGTCCTGATCAGACGTTTGCGCCGCACCTTCTGCAATAGAGACTGCAGCTCGACCTCCAGCGCGATGCCTGAGAGGTCGCGTTCGACACCGCCGTAGGAAGCGCGCGGCGATTCCGACAGGTCGTGCATGGTGCGGTAGACCAGGTCGATATAGTCGATATGCAGCCTTATGCCGCCGCCCTGCAGCAGGTCCAGCAGGTAGGCGCGGGCGTCGGGAGGGACGTTCCAGACGGCGCCCGGCGCGACCTGAATATTCTCGGATTGATCGACGCCTTCCAGCACGGCGATGGGGTTGCCCGAGACCTCGAGTATACGGGAAAGCTGGGTGAGCGCGCGGTTAAGCTCCCGCTGCGGCTCGCGCAGTGTGGGGATATCCGAGAGGCCCCAGAACTGCTTGGGCTGGCGCAGGTTGGGGAAGATAATGAAGGGGATGAATCCGTAGGGATTGGGCTTGCGTTCGATAACACGGTCGTCCAGGTAGAGAATAAAATCCCTGGCATCCCAGACCTCCGTTATCGCCACGCTCTTCTTGCTTATCCTTTGGCTGTAAAGGGCGGCCACCTCTTCGGCAGAAAGCTGATAGCGCGAAGCAACCCTGTAGAGGCGTGTGATATCGTCGCCCTGCCACCAGGCGAAGACGCCGTTAACATCCGGGGCCGTGATGCGTACGCGCTTTTCCGCGGCGTCCCAGGTGACCTTGTAGCAACCGTCGCCCAGTATGGCCGTGTCCACTTCGGTGGTATAGTCCAGCTCGGCGCAATTATTCTGCTCATAGACTGCGTAGATGAGTTCCTCCGCCATTTTGGCCATATCGGCCGATTTCCCCTCGCAGGCAAAATTCAACTCATTCATCAAGTAGCTGGTGACCTTGTCCACCGCGATCTTTACATAATTGAAGACCAGCTGGCGGTAGCGCGAGCGCTCCGACCACTGCCCGCCATTGTAAAAGTCCAGGTTCGACCTGTAGGCGCTCAACCGTGCGCGGTCCATCTGGTCCAGGCTTTTGATATCGAATTCCATAGTGATAAATCCAATATGTCATTGCGAACTTAATTTAATCACTTTAAGCAACCTTATCCTCCTCTTCATCTCCCTTTGCACAGTACGCACGCTAACTCCAAAAGCCTGTGCGATAACCCGCACACTGACACCGCTGCGGCGCATCTTTCTGATCGCAAGCGCCCTCAATTTCAAGCTCATCCTTTGCTTGCCCCTCGGAGTTTCCTCCAGGCAGCGAGGGAAAGGGCATTTCAGACACAGAGGATGCAGTTCGCAGCCGGTATCCTTCCAGTTTGAATATTCTCCCGGTAGGATAGGAACATCGCGCATGATATGCGGATAATAGAACACGGGTATATTCGCAAACAATACAAAGATGTCGTTTCTTTGCAGGGGCGTAACTTCAGGTGCGCCCGCGTTTCCCTCATTGTAGGGACGTTGCTTTAGCTGCGCCCATCTTCGGGCGGGTTTAAAAACCCGCCCCTGCAGCCAAAAATGTCATTGCGCGGCGTGCAGTGTCGAAGCAATCTGGTCGTAGCGTTGGCCTTGATACAGGCAAAACTCCACCCTATAGGTCTCCCCTTAAGGCAGCGCCTTAACGGGGGAAGGACACTTGCCGAATACAAGCTCATAGTGTTCTTTATAAACAGCTGACAAAGCGGTATGATAAATAAGCCAGGAATTTAGCAATCAATAAGGAATATGAAAATGATAACAGAATATATTAATGCAGCTTTAAGCCAGGCTAAGTATGAAATCATAGATGATGAAGAACCTTATTACGGCGAGGTTCCCGGGCTGGAAGGTGTATGGGCTTCAGGCAGGACG
Organism: Dehalococcoidia bacterium; assembly: GCA_034429855.1. Classification (GTDB taxonomy): domain Bacteria; phylum Chloroflexota; class Dehalococcoidia; order GIF9; family UBA5629; genus CAIMUM01. Next base: position 5,880 of record DAOUFT010000129.1, on the reverse strand, counting down.
CTTGAGGAATGTAGGCATAACCTGGCTGAGGTCATCGACGGATGGCTTGTAGTGCGGCTTAAACGCGGGTTGAGTGTTCCGGCAATCGGCGACAGGAAAATTGAGGAGTTGAGAAGGTTAGAGATAAGTGGCTGAGCTGAGGCCGGTTGCATGGCAGGACCTGATAAAAAGGTTGAACAGGCTCGGTTTTGACGGGCCCTATCACGGGGGTAAACATCCTTACATGATAAACGGCAACCTGGTGTTGACCGTCCCCAATCCGCACAGAAAAGAAATAGGGGTGCCGCTTCTTGTAAAAATCCTGAAGCAGGCACAGGTATCTAAAGAAGCGTGGCTTGGTGAATAAATAATTACCGGCCATACCTAATTTCTCGTAAGGTGCGTCTCAGCCGAGTTGTCCTTAATAAAGGTAAAACTCCACCCTGCAGGTTTCCCCTGCAGTAAATGTAATTGCGAGAAGCCGCAGGCGTGGTAGTCAGCGAAGCAGTTTATACCTGCGAGAACACCGAAATAAATGTTAAAATTAGAAGCGTAGGGGCGTAACTTCAGGTGCGCCCGAATAAAACGTATATGACTAAAACCTTATTGCTTATCTTGATCCTGCTCCTGGCATTCTTCATGGTTTTCATACCAAATATCGGCTACGCCTATCCATGCATAACGATGAGTGGACGCACCTTGCCTACGCTAAGACTATTACCGAGGGCGGCATGCAAGGTGCTTTCTCGCACAGCGAAAAGGCCGGGGATAAGGTACTGTCGCTGCCTGTTTACCCGGACATAACACAGGAACAGGTAGAGCACGTGTCGGCGGACATATGCGAATTCGTTAGAAAATGGAAACAGACATTACGGGGAACAGGTTTACGCTAAATGATATAATCAAGTTGTAAAATAGAGGGTGGACACCTGAGATTGAGATATAGAATTGAAAGAACTTAGAGGTATCATATGGAATATACAGTAATTTATCATCACGCTGAGGAGGGCGGCTATTGGGCTGAAGTACCAGTTCTACCTGGATGCTATTCTCAAGGTAATACGATGGAAGAGACTATGAGAAATATAAAGGAGTCAATAGAGTCTCATTTAGATGCGCTGCGAGATGATAAGCAGGAAATACCATCTGAAGAAGAGCTTGTTATCGGGAGAGTAAAAGTGGCCGTTGGGTGACTGATCACTAATCACAAAACAAAACGCGAATCCCTACACAAGCGCCTCAACTCAAGTGGCATATCGGGCATGGCCTATTACCCGGTTTAGCTTTACCTTCAGAGGCGCCCGAATAAAACGTATATGATTAAAACCCTGTTGCTCGTCCTGATCTTGCTGCTGGCCTTTTTCATGGCCTTCATACCGCACATAGATTATGCCTACCCGGTGCACCTGGACGAATGGATACACCTGGCCCACGCAAAGGCCGTGGTTGAAACGGGCGGTATCAGCTATCCCAACCCTTTCAGTGACAAAGAAGCTACGGGTTTACTCAGCAGCCAGGAGGTGAACTATCACATCTGGCTGGCTTCGCTGAGTGAGGTAAGCGGCATCGACTGGCTGGTGCTGTTCCGATTATTCCCGTCCATTATCTTCATGCTGACGGTGCTGGCTGTATATGTGCTATGCAGGAAGGAGGGCTACGGGCTGGAGGCGGCCTTCTTCACCTGTTTGATACCCACAACCATCGGCCTGATGGGTCCGGCCTTTATGGTGCCCGTAGCGCTGGGTTTGCTTTTTATGCCGCTGTCTTTTTTCCTGGCCTTCAGTGTCAAATCCTGGTCTTCATATCTTTTTCTGTTTATCATTTCATGTTTCCTTTGGCTTCTGCACCCGCCCACCGCCGTCGTGATGGACATCGTCCTTGCTCCTTACATACTGATCAATTTTTGGGGGAACGCGCGCAGCAGCGTGGGTCTGGCTGCCGCCCTGTTGGCGCCCCCCATTATGGCCCTGCCCTGGCTATGGTCAAGATTGCTGCCTGCTCTCGGTAAGCTGATGCTGCCGCAGTCCATGCCGCAGCATGTTGATATTCCTGCACTTATCTGGCTGTACGGTCTGCTGCCATTGATACTGTGCTTCATAGGGATCATTGTCTTTGTTAGGAATGGCAGCAGGCGTAACTACGGGTTGGTGCTGGGTCTTGTGCTTCTGCTCGTTGCGGGCCTGGTATTGCTCAGGCTTCAATATGGCATGTATATCATATATTTACGCGGTCTGCATACCGCATTGCTGATGATAGGAATCCTGGCCGGCGCCGGGCTGATTGATACGGCCAGCATGACTAAAACCGACAGGGCCGCAGCCGCCCGACATGCCACGTTAATGAATCTCATCTTCCGGAAATAATATCCAACACCTTTATCGCCACTATCACCAGAAAGGCCCCGAAAAATACTATGGACACGCCGTCCAGCGCCCGCCTGGCCCTGGGATTAAAGTACACATACAGCAGCGTTATGACCATATAGGCGATGATATTAACGATAAAGTATATCTGAATATCCTCCTGTCCCAGGAAGGCCAGCAGCACGTTGATCAGGCCGGCAGCCAGCGCCAGCGTGATGATGAACCAGTTGTAAATCCTCACGCCAGCACCTCTATCACCACGCTGATCTTGCCTTTGGTCTGGCTCTCTTCCCTGATGCGCACCGGCCTGGACAGCGCCTCGCTGGAGACGGCGGCCACGATGGAGGCGATGGGGCTGCCCAGACAGCGCTGATACCATATGTTTTCATAGGGTAATCTGGCGCCTGTGATCTCCGCCCGTATCAGTCCGTCCCGGCTGATGATACTTGCCGTACTGGCGATATCCAGTACGCCGGTGAGTATGTAATTCAGGGCGCCCTCGATCCCTTCCGCGGTCGGTTCGGGACTGTTTTCCAGCAGGTCGATATTCATGCTGCCGGCGGTGGTCACGGCGATAGCCATATCGTCCGCGTTTGATCCGTATCTGACCACCAGCCGGCCCGGCAGCTTCTGTTTGACCTGCTTTAAATCCGCATCTTCCATCAGCGGTATCAGAGCCTGGGGTCGGCCCTCCCGCATCAGCGAGGGCAGATAAACGGCTTTATTCCTCAGGTTCAGCTCTTCCAGCAGCGCGGATGTGTTTTCCATGCCGGTTTTGAGCATCAGCCGGCAGGCTTCCGGCGAAATGTAGGGCCGGGCGTTGGCCAGGGCCACGCAGACAAATCCCAGCATAATTGCCGATAGCCCGACAGCCGTGAGCGGCATGGAGGCGATGATGAAAAACGCCAGCGGGGAAAACACCGCCCCCGCCACGCACAGGCTGAGCCCCAGCCACCGGTAAGGGTAGTCCAGTATCCTTCGCATCGTGAAAATTATGAATGTAACCCGACCTGTTGTCAATCAACAACACGGAGCTACCCGGAAACACAACTCCATGCTCTGATATAACCGTTGACGGATATGCCGTGTGATACGCCGATCAATCGAAATGAGGCCGGGTCATCGTCACCTGTGCCGTGGCCGTTCAGCCCTCTAACTTTTGCATCAGGGCTCTGCCGGTTTCACTTGAATGACAGGGTTCTTTTGACCAGGTTGGTCTGTATTTCGGCGTTGAATGTGCGACCATCCAGGGATGTATCGCCCCGCGCTTGCTCTATGACCGAGCCCGGTTTGAATTTAAGTTCCAGGGTGGTTGTTTCACCCCGGTTCAGGTGGGTGGCCAGCCACCGCGCGATATTGTGTGTACTGACGGTGTTTGTCAGCCTTACTGTGCTCTTGCCGGGAGCGACGACGGCGACGCCGTCGTCCACGGCGCCCTCCGCCAGGGCGATGCCGTTGCCCGTTACATCATATCCGCCGGTGCGCAGGGTGACGGCGTCCCGGTTCTGGTTGGTTACACTGACGTCGTGCAATATCTGCAGGCTGTCATCGGTAATTGCGCCCCAGGCGGAGCGCACGGCTGTGATATTCAGTCCGTCCACGGGCAGCGCTATCTCCTTCTTTAAGGTCAGACGGGACATCAAATTCGTTTTGATGCTGCGCTCATACGTGAAGGGATAGGGAAAATTCAACCAGCCGTAGCCGATATTGGCCGTGCCGCGCAGCACAAGCCGGCTGGATTCCCCCTGCTGTATATGTGCGGCCAGGCAGGGCCATAGCCGGTCGGTGTAGGCCGTGATCATCAGGTTCAGCGGAAGGCTATCTTGTGCGGGCAGCGTGGCCGTACCCATCTGTCTGATATCCGCCACCTTCACGCCTTCAATATATGCCTCGGCCTGTAACCGCGACAGGTCGATCGACAGCGCGTTGGGGTTGTGCACGAACAGCGTCGATTCCACCTCCACGCGATCATCCTTTGCGCTGAGCAGGTTGTAGCCCGCCAGGCTCACCTGCGGCATCTGTAAATTCAGTCGCCTGGCCACAGAGAAGGGATCTGCGCTGCAGCCCGTTAACAGCAGCAGCCCTGCCAGCAGCGCCGCAGCACCTGCTCTGAAGCATTTAAATCTATTGTTCATACGCTTTTACCTCTCATGCGCCATAACGGCGGCAACTGCACGTACAGAATAAGCATAGCCAAAGCGTCCGCATAATTCAAATGTATCTGTGACGGTATGCATGACGATGCTATAATAATCCGGTGTTTTTACTGGCACACTCCGGTATCACGCTGGGCGCCGCTTATGCTGTGGACAAGTCAGTGCGGTCGCCTGCATTGAAGGTGGACTACCGCTTCGTGCTGCTGGGCGCTCTGCTGCCCGATATCATTGACAAGCCGCTGGGCCACCTCTTTTTCCCCCAGGCTCTGGCCAGCGGCCATACCTTTGCGCATACGCTGCTTTTTCTGCTGCTGGTAACGCTGATCGGTATTATCGTCTACAGGATCAAGGCGCAGCAGTGGGGTCTTTGCCTTGCCTTCGGCGTGCTTATGCACTTTATCCTCGATAGTTTGTGGCTGGATCCCGTTACGCTCTTCTGGCCTCTGCTGTCTCCGTCCTTCCCGAGGCACGAGGAACTGGATTTTTTCGCAGTGCTCAACAGGTGGCTGCGTAACCTGCTGACCTCAGCTACGGTTTTTATTCCGGAGATAGCCGGCGCGGTAATACTGGCGTTTTTCGCCGTCAGAGCGGTCGCGCATAAAAAAGTGCGCGCTTTTATACTGGATGGTGCCCTGTAGATCACCCGCAGAGGCAATAAAAAGGGGGAGCAGTTAACTGCTCCCCCTATTAAGATGCTGTCGAACGGTTGGCTATATGGAGATGGTTATGGAGAAAGACGACCCGTCCTTGTATTTGCCGGTCAGAGTTACATGATCAGTGCCGGCGGGCAGGTTCAGAGCACTAAGATCGAACGTCAGCACCAGTCCATCACCTGAGAACACGGCCCCCACCGCGTGCACACCGTTGATGGTCAGACTGGATAAGTCGATATTATCCACAACAACATACTGCCTTAGTATGGTCATGGTCAGGGTACCGGCAGTGGACTGCGGCACAGCGTAATAGAACGGCCAGACATAAGGCCCGGAAGGGAATCCGCCGCCGCCTCCGCCTCCGCCGTAGCCACCCATTACTGTAGCCGGCACACCCGTCATGGGAACAGCCGAAAATACAAGCGCCATTACACAGCAAGCTATGGTCAGCGGTATTAGCCACCTTTTCACCCAGCTTTTACTCTCATTTACACTATTCATATGTAAACCTCCCGCATGGGAACCCCCACTTTGGTTACAATCGTATGTATATATTGTGCACTGCCGTTTCGTGAATGTCAAGTAGTAGCTGGCTCCTTGTTAATGTTCTATGATTTTGTCACCCCTTAACTGTTCAGTGAAAATGTCCCCTTATGGAAGAGGTGATATTGAACAAGAAGGAACAGAAAAGACTTATGGTATTAAACAAACTCGAGAGGAGGGAGATAA
>DAOUFT010000128.1:0-1588 GCA_034429855.1 Dehalococcoidia bacterium | reverse complement strand
TCATGGAATATAATAATCGAAATTAACAATACAAGGGGCGGGTTTTTAACCCCGCCCGCAAAAGCGCTACGAAATGTAGGGGCGGGTTTTTAACCCCGCCCGCAAAAGCGCTACGAAATGTAGGGGCGGGTTTTTAAATCCCCCCGCAAAAGCGCTACGAAATGTAGGGGCGGGTTTTTAAACCCGCCCGCGTATTTAAAATGCAATTGCGTCCATATCAGCTTGAGATCGCGCGCGCCGTGCTCGGCAGCATTGAGAACGGACAGGGCCTGACCTTCTCTGTGGAGATCGCTCGCCAGGGCGGTAAAAACGAGCTGTCCGCGCATATCGGCGTGCTCCTGCTGACCATGTTCATGCTGCGTGGCGGCAGCGCCGTCAAGTGCTCGCCCACCTTCAAGCCGCAGACCGTCATCTCCATGCTGCGCCTCAAACAGCGGCTGGACGATTTCGGCTTCGGGGGCTTATGGGAGGCCGAGATGGGATACATCATACGCCTGGGGTCGGCCTGCCAGGTCTTTCTATCCGCCGAGGAGACATCGTCGGTGGTGGGGCACACGGCGGATATACTGCTCGAGATCGACGAGTCGCAGGATGTTGGCAAGGACAAGTATACGCGCGATTTCCGGCCCATGGCCTCCTCCACCAATGCCACCACCGTCCATTACGGCACGCCCTGGGACGATTCGACATTACTGGAAGAGGTCAAGCAGATGAATCTCGAGCTTGAGAAGAGTGACGGGCTCAGGCGCCACTTCCGCTTCGACTGGCAGGAGGTGGCTAAATACAATCCCGGCTACCTGGCTTTTGTGGAGGCCGAGCGGGCCAGGCTGGGCGCGGACCACCCGCTGTTTTTGAGCCAGTACGCGCTGGTGCCCGTCCGCAGCACGGGCGGCTTCTTTTCGCGCGCTCAGATCGCGCTGCTGCAGGGGACGCATGCCAGGCAGGCGCGCAGGCAGTCGGACGAAAGGATATACGTTGCCGGCCTCGACCTGGCGGGAGAAGCCGAGGAGGCCGATGCGCCGGGCATGGCTGTTCGCGGGCGGGATGCTGCGGTGCTGACGGTAGCCGAAATCGTGAGGCCGCCCGATGACGCTGCCGTGGGCGGCCCCGGCATACAGGTGGTGGAGCATTACTGCTGGACCGGCAGGAAGCATCCCGAGCTTTATCGTGAGCTGGTGCATATACTCAGGGATACCTGGGGCTGCAGCAGCGTGGTGGCGGACGCCACGGGTGTGGGCGAAGGGATTGCCTCCTTTCTGCGCACTGCTTTGGGAGGGCATGTCGTTCCTTTCAAGTTCACGCAACCCTCCAAGTCCGCCCTCGGCTTCAATCTGCTGGCGGCCGTCAACTCGGGCAGGCTTAAAATATATCGCGGCGACGGCTCATCCGACTTCCGTGAGCTTATGTTCGAGCTCGAGCGCACGCGCAGCACCAGACGTCCCAACCGCACCATCGATTTCTTCGTCGATCCCTCCACCGGGCATGACGATTATCTGAGCAGCCTGGCACTCTGCGTGGAGGCCGCTGCCCGCCTCGTCCCCCGTAAAGCCACCGGAACAGTCCCCCTGATGTAGGGGCGGGTTTTCAA
>DAOUFT010000127.1:0-29551 GCA_034429855.1 Dehalococcoidia bacterium | reverse complement strand
CGAATATACCGTTCTTTTATGGCTCGTATATATTCCAGTATGCTGCCTCGTGTCATGTGTACCTCCGCTCGGTAACACTATTTTTGAGGCAACAATACTATTTTCGGTAACAATAATTATGACGCAATTCGATGCCTTGAGATTCAAAGCATCATGCTATATAATAACACCCCGGCAGGTGTCCGACAAATTCGTTTCGTTCGTCTTCAGATAATTCTTATACGATCCTTGACATGATACCTGCAATTAATCTCATAAGGAGCGAAAGATGATAAAAACACGTATGACCGAGCTTTTCGGGTGCAAACACCCCATAATGCTGGCGGGGATGAACTGGGTCACGACTCCGGAACTGGTTGCCGCGGTCTGTAATGCAGGCGGACTGGGGATATTCGCCACGGCCAGATGCACGCCCGAGGAGACGAGAAAGAACATTCAGGAGATCAGGAAGCTTACCGACAAGCCTTTCGGCATTAACGAGCTGCTGATCTTGGGGCAGGTTGCGCGCGACACCATCCAGGTGGCCATTGAGGAGAAAGTTCCTGTAATCAACTATACATTGGGCAAGCCCTGGTTCATCGACGATGTGCATAAATACGGCGGAAAGGTAATCGGCACGACCGCTTTCGTCAAACACGCGATCAAGGCCGCCGAGCTGGGATGCGACGCAATTGTGGTTACCGGCGCGGAGGCCGCTGCGCACGGTGAGGAAGCCTCCACACTGGTCATGCTTCCCATCGTCGCCAGCAAGGTTAAAATACCCATCATATCGGCGGGAGGATACGGCGACGGCAGGGGATTGGCTGCAGCGTTGTCACTCGGCGCCAGCGGCATCTCCATGGGAACCCGCTTCGCCCTTACCAAAGAGAGCATGGTACACGAGAATTTCAAGCAGCTTTGCCTCCAGGCCAGCGAGAACGATACCATCGTGAGCACCAAGTTTGACGGCATGCGCGGCCGCGCCCTCAAGACCCCTGTCACCGAGCGTATTGCAAAGGGAGGGTTCCCACTGGTTGAAGCCTTCAGGGGCGCCTACGAGACCAAACAGCTATTTAACCTGAGCTGGCCAAAATTCATCGGAATGAGCTTCGCCATGATGGGATCGGATGATGAGCACCCTCTGTGGGTACAGGCCCGCCAGGCTGCAGGCTACCGCCGTCATACCATGGCTATCTACGACGGCAACACGAAGGAAGGCATATACTTTGCCGGACAGATACTGGGCGCCTGCAACGACATACCCACCGTGGCCGAGCTTGTGGACAGGATCATGGTCGAAGCTGAAGCAACTATTAAGAAAAGCTATTCCATGCTATCCTGAGCATCAGGTTGAAAATTACATCAAAAGGGAAGCGACGTCGCTTCCCTTTTGAATTTCATTTAAGAACGACTCTATTTCAGGCGTGAACCCTTGAGCAGGGCCTCCGCCTCTTTGACCATGCGGTCCAGCAATTCCTTGCAACTGACAACATCGTGAATGAGACCGATGGACTGCCCGACCGGCATTAATCCGGCCTCTATATCTCCCTCGTCCCAGATAGCGGTCTGGCGCAAGCCGGACAGAAAGGGGGCAAGCTCATTAAGCGTGGCATGCTTCGCTTCCATGTCCTGGATCTGTTGGAGTATATTGTTCTTCATAGCACGCCCCTGGAAGCCGATGGTCTTGCCGTACAGCATGGTTTCGAACTCTTGGCGCTTGACCAGCTCCTGTTTGACCTTCTCATTCATGCGGCATTCTTTGGTGGCCATAAACCTTGAGGCCATCATGACACCTTCTGCACCAAGTACGATGGCTGCGGCCATTGTCCTGCCGTCGGCGATTCCCCCGGTGGTGATGACGGGGATTTTAACGGACTCAGCCATGCGCGGCGTGAGCACCATGGTGGTCACATCGTCCATCAATGGATGCCCGCCTTCCTCCACACCCGCCGCGATGACGGCGTCATATCCGGCATGCTCGGCATGAATAGCATGTCTGACGGATCCGAGCTTGTGAATGAATTTGCATCCAGCATCATGTCCGCGCTTGATAGCATCGGGCCCGAAAAACTTATCTACCGGCGTGCCCGATATCTCGAAGGCAGGAACCTTCTCGGCAATGCAGGCATCGAACCAGTCCTGGTACATCTCCTTGGTTATGCGAAAAGACGGCAGCAGGGAAAGGTTCACAGAAAACGGTTTATCCGTTTTTTCCCTCACCTCTCGGATCGCCTGACGCATCTCCTTGCCATCCTTGTAATTGGCCGCTGTAATGTTGCCCAGGCCGCCTGCATTGCTGATAGCAGCGCATAGATCGGGCTTGCAAAGCCACATCATGCCACCGCACATTATGGGATGCTTGATGCCGAATAACTGGGTCATTCTCGTTTTCATCTGTCTTCTCCTCTGTCAACCAGTATAAAATTTACGCGATTATAACACACGGATCAGCTTAAGGTAAAGTTGACTAACCAATCAATCATTTTGACAAACGCCGTCTTTTTTGAGATTATTACCGCTCGGAAATACCAATTAATTATGGAGGTTTGAATCCGTTAAAACCAGGATTACGGAGCTCTTCGGAATAAAACATCCTATCGTGCTGTCGGGTATGGCCTTTGTCAGTCTGCCCAGGCTGGTGGCAGCGGTCAGCAATGCAGGAGGGCTGGGCATTTTTAATAGCGTGGCGAACTCTCCCGACCAGCTCAAGGGGATTATCCAGGAGATCAAGACCCTGACGGATAAACCTTTCGCTATAAATGTAACTCTTTTATTTCCCAACGGTAAGGAAAATGCCGAGATGGCACTGGCGGAGAAGGCCCCGATCATCAACTTCGCACTCGGCAAAGGTGACTGGATTATAAAGCAGGCCCATACCTACGGCGGCAAGGTCATTTCCACTGTGGCCACCGAACGCCACGCCATCAGGGCAGCCGAGCAGGGCGCCGACGGCATCATCGTAACAGGTCACGAAGCCGCAGCACATGGCGGAGAAGTGGGCGGTATGGTGTTGCTGCCCCAGATAGCCAGCAAGGTGAAGATACCCATCATCTCCGCCGGTGGATACTGTGACGGACGCGGGCTGGCTGCAGCGCTGGCCCTGGGTGCCGATGCCATCGCCATGGGTACACGTTTCGTGCTGACACAGGAATGCGACGTCCATCCCAATATCAAGCAGGTCGCCTTGAAAACCCAGATGGAAGAGACTATTTATTCGGCGGGCATCGACGGCCTGCCCGGCCGATGGTACGCCAACAAGAAGGCGATCGAGATGTCCAACAGCAAGACTTCCTATATTGATGCGCTGAAGGCAGGTTGGGCCATGCGAAAACAGGTGGACACACCTGTCTGGAAGTTGCTGATCGGCAGCCTGCAGAAACGCGGAGTACAGCAGCTGGCTCAACAGGCCATCGGCATAGATGCGCTGGGCAAGATACTGGATGAAGGCGATCTGGAGAACGGTGTGGTGCCCTTCGGCCAGGTTGTAGGCCGCTGCCGCGACCTGCCGACCTGCAAAGACCTGATCGAGCGTATCGTAGCCGAGGCCGAGGATATCATTAAAGGCCTTCAGACCAGAATTTAGGCTACAGGATAGTTGCATCATTAGTCAGGGACGGCCCGGCGTGGCTGTCCCAGGTTCTTATTTATGCACTTTTCTCCACATTGTGCTTCATTGTGCTAATATCTTTTATGCATTTGAGCATTATTTTGCGGGAGGAACGCTATGACAAACAGCACGGACACCCTCCAGCTTGACAGGTATTACCGGACAGTCGCACTTAAAGACGGATCGGTCCTGCACCTGCGGCCGATATTGCCCGACGATGAAGACCGGCTGATGGCCTTCTTCCTGCGTCTGAGCGGGCGTACCATTTACCTTCGCTATCATCATGTACTCACCAATCTTTCCCGGGAGGAGGCTCACCAGTATACGTTGATTGACTACGACAATACCTTTGCAGTGGTGGGGATACTGGGGGAAGGAGCGGAGGAGAGCATCATAGGTGTAGGCCGCTATTGGAGGCTATCGCAGCCCGACAGGGCTGAGATCGCTTTTATAGTGGAAGATCCGCATCAGCGCAAGGGAATAGGCACGCACCTGCTGGAGCTGCTGGCCGCCGGTGCCCGTGAGCACGGTATAGGAGTGTTCGAGGCGGAGGTGCTGCCTGAGAACACCGATATGATCGACGTTCTGCGGGACAGCGGCTTCAACCAAATCGATAAAATCACTGAGTCGCACGGGTGGAGAGGTATTTACAGCATAGCTCCCACACCGCTGCAGGAGCAGAAGTCGGCTGAGCGTGAAAGGGTCGCCTCCATCGCATCCATACGCAAATTCATGTTCCCCAAGTCCATTGCCGTCCTGGGTGCATCCAATAAGCCTGGTATAGGCAACGCGCTGGTCAAGGATCTGATCAAATACGAGTACAACGGCATTATATATCCTGTTAATCCCAAGGACGAGGTCGTATCATCGATCAAAGCCTACCCGTCCGTTCTCGATATCCCGGGACAGGTTGACATGGCCATTATCGCCGTGGCAGCGGAGAGGATACAGCCGTTGATCGAAGAATGCGGCAGGAAAGGAGTTAAAAGCCTGGTCATCATTACCGCCGGATTCTCCGAAATGGGCGGAGAAGGGATAGAGCGAGAAAAGAAGCTGCTTAAGACGGCTGGTGCATACGGCATGCGTATTATCGGCCCCAACTGCCTGGGCATTCAGAACACCAATCCCAACGTCAACATGAATGCCAGTTTTGCGCCCATCTACCCGTTGCATGGCAGGACCGCCTTCGGTAGCCAGAGCGGCGCTCTGGGCGGCGCCATCATCAGCTATGCCATCCAGATCAACCTCGGTCTCTCAAATTTCGTCAGCATCGGCAACGGTGCGGACGTGACCGGCAATGAGCTGCTTCAGTACTGGGCCGAGGACCCCGATACCAACCTGATACTTCTCTATCTGGAATCATTCGGTAATCCCCGTAAATTCGCACGCATTGCGCGTGAGACCACCCTAAAGAAACCCGTCGTAATAGTAAAAAGCGGGCGCTCAGCGGTTGGAGCGCGCGCAGCCGCGTCGCACACAGGCGCGCTGGCATCCGACGACACCGCCACTACGGCGCTAATCAAACAGACCGGAATGCTCCGCTGCAATACTTTGGAGGAGCTTTTCGATACTGCTCTACTGCTTTCGAATCAGCCAGTGCCCAAAGGCAACAGAGTCGTTATACTGACCAACGGCGGAGGCGCCGGCATCATGGCGGCGGACGCACTGGCATCCTATGGCTTTCAGCTGCCTGTACTCCCGGAGAAGGCGAGAAATGCACTTAAATCATTCCTGCCGCCCAAGTCCAGCTACATGAATCCTATAGATACGACAGCCGCCGTATCCCCCGACCAATACCGGCAGGCGCTCAATGTGATCCTGCAGGAGGATATCGATGCGCTCATCATAATTTATATACCTCCCATGGAGTTCATGATCGAGCTGATGCGTGGTGTCATACGTGAGATGGCACCGGCCTTCCGCGCCAAGGGTATACCTGTGCTGGCCAACTTCCTCGGGCTCGAATCCAGGCTGGTTGTAGGCTCCAAAGAAGAGGGCTACGTTCCAACCTATGTCTTTCCGGAATCCACCGCCCATGCGCTGTCCAAAGCGTATGAATATAGCGAGCGGCTCAAACGTCCGGTGGGAAACGTCCCGACTTTCAAAGATATTGATAAGGACAGCGCCGAAAAGGTGATACAAGGAGCGCTGACGCGCATGGAAAAGGGGCCGGTCTGGCTGGATACAGCGGAAATAGTCAAGCTTTTCTCCGCCTATGGTATAAAATTCGCACATTCGGAGGTCGCAACCACGGCACAACAGGCGGTAAAAATGGCCGACAGTATCGGCTATCCGGTTGCACTTAAGTTGTTCTCCTCAACTATCTCACATAAGACCGATGTAGGCGGAGTGATACTCAATCTGGGCTCCGCGGCAGAGGTTAAAAAGGCCTATACACAAATCGAACAAAATCTGGAGAAGATATCGCGCAGGTCCGAGATGCAGGGGGTGACGGTGCAGAAGATGCTGACGGGTGGTGTTGAGCTGATTGTCGGCGTCACCGAGGACAAATTTTTCGGTCCGCTGATAATGTTCGGCCTGGGTGGCATTTATACTGAGCTGTTCAAGGATGTGGATTTTAGGATACATCCTCTGACCGACTACGACGCGCATGAAATGCTGGCCTCATTTAAGGCTCACAAAATACTGGATGGCTGGAGGGGTGCTCCTCCCTCGGACACAGCCGCTATTGAAGATGTGCTCCTCAGAGTATCGGCAATGATTGAAGACATTCCCCAGATCAAAGAGCTGGATCTCAATCCGCTTATAGCCATGCCGAAGGGAGAAGGATGCGTGGTAGCGGATGCCAGAATATCCGTCGCTCCGATTTCTGTATAATATGAGCTGATCAACTCACAGAGATCCTCGCAGAGAGAAGAGTGTAACGGTGATGGCGGAACTGGACAGTAAAAGTTTCGAGAAATACTCGACCAGCGTAGCGCTAAAGGACGGATCCAGCCTGCACCTGCGACCTATCCTCATGTCGGATGAGGAAAGGTTGCTGGCGCTTTTTAACCGCTTGAGCAAGCAGACTATTTATCTGCGCTTTCATCATGTCCTGACTCACATGTCTAGAGAGGAGGCGCGACGTTTCTGTACGGTCAATTACGAGGATACATTTGCCTTGGTGGGCACGCTGGGCGAGGGTTCGGAAGAACGCATTATCGCAGTTGGGCGCTATGCCAGGCAACCGGGCGCCAACCGGGCACAGATAGCCTTCGAGGTTGAAGATAAGTACCAGGGACTGGGCATCGGCACTCATCTGCTGGATCAGCTCGCTTATATCGCCCGCGACAAGGGCATAAACACCTTCGAAGCCGAGGTGCTGGCGGAAAACAAGGACATGATGAACGTACTTATCAACAGCGGCTTCAACATGCAGCGGCAATATCAGGGAACAACCTATGTAGGGCTGCTCGACCTAGCCCCCACAGAGGTAGTGGAGCAGAAATCATTCGAGCGCGAAAAGTTCACGTCCATAGCCTCGCTGCGGGCTTTTCTCAATCCGAAGTCGGTGGCGGTAATCGGCGCCTCCAGAAGGCCCAATACCATCGGCAACTTCGTCTTTCGCAATCTCATTCAGCAGGATTTCAAGGGTGTGGTTTACCCGGTCAACCCCAACGCCGAAGTGGTGGCCGCCATCAAAGCTTATCCATCCATACTGGATATACCGGGCGATATAGACCTGGCCATCATCGTCGTCCCGGCCGATAAAGTCCAGCAGGTCGTGGAGGAAAGCGCACACAAGGGGGTCAGAGGCGTGGTCGTATTGTCTTCGGGATTCGCCGACATAGGCAGCGAGGGGCTGGAACGGCAGACCAAGCTCCTCAGCACCATCCGCAGCTACGGCATGCGCATGCTCGGTCCCAACTGCATGGGCATGATGAACAACAGCCCCGAGGTCAATCTCAATGCCACCTTCGCCAACATAGTGCCGCCGCACGGCAATATAGCTTTCGCCACACAGAGCGGTGTGCTGGGTTCAGCGATTCTGATGTACGCAACCAGCCTCAATATCGGCCTCTCGACCTTCGTCAGCATCGGTAATCGGGCAGACATATCCAGCAACGAGCTGCTCCAGTACTGGGAGGACGATCCTGAAACTGATGTCGTGCTGCTCTACTTGGAAACTTTCGGCAATCCCAGAAAATTCACTCGCATAGCTCGCAGCATCACAGCAAAGAAACCGGTCGTCTCACTGACAGGCAATCGCGGCAATGTCCAGAAGAGGACCATCACCTCACACACGGGCGCCCTGGCCACAGACCAGGCAGCCACCGAGGCGCTTTACAAGCAGGCAGGCATATTGAGGGTTGACACACTGGAGGAGCTATTCGATACGGGCAATTTGCTGGCCAACCAGCCTCTACCGCAGGGCAATAGAGTGGCCATTATATCCAATGCCGGCGGGCCGGCACTGCTTACAGCCGAGGCCTGTAGAAGCAGAGGTATCGATGTGCCGCCGCTGTCGGATGGACTGGCGCAGCAGCTCAAAACGTTCCTGCCCACAAGGGCCAACATATCAAATCCTCTTGATATGTCGCCCGAGGTTTCGATAAGCCAGTACGGGCAGACGCTCAGACTGTTGCTCAAGGACCCCGGAGTGGACATGGTGGTAGTCATATTCATCCTACCCATCCCACGGTTGTCGGAGGAATTCGACGCGATGATCCGTGAGGTCGCGCCGCTATATCGAGAAGCTGGCAAACCGCTGGTAACATCCATCTTGGGAACTCGCGGCGCAGGTATAAGCCTCGGTCCGAACGAGAAAAGACTCGTGCCTTCTTTCGCTTTTCCCGAATCAACGGCCGGTGCCCTGGCAAGAGCGATCGAGTTCAGCCAAAGGCTTAAAAGGCCGGGCGGTAAAATACCCGAATTCACCGATATCGACAAAGACAGGGCCGACCGCATCATCGCTTCAGCCATCCATAAATCGGGACGGAAACAGGTCTGGCTGGACGCCGAGTCCATTCTGGGTCTATTCGAGTGTTACGGGATCAGGTTTGTAACTCTTAAAATCGCCAGAACCCCTGACGAGGCAGCGTCGGCCGCAGAGAAGATCGGTTTCCCCGTAGCAGTTAAAATACTGTCAGCTTCGATAACCCAGAAGACGGAGGTTGAAGGTGTTATCCTGGACTGCCGCTCGGGTGACGAGGTAAAGAAAGCCTTCGCTCGCATCAGAGAAAATCTGGATGGAATAGGCAAAAGCGCCGAGATGGAGGGTGTGATCGTACAAAAAATGGTGCAGGGTGGAGTCGAGGTAATCGTGGGCGTCACACAGCACCCCGCCTTCGGACCTCTCGTGATGTTCGGCCTGGGCGGTATATATGTGGAGCTTTTCCAGGATGTTATTTTCAACATCCATCCGCTGACCGATATAGACGCACACGAGATGATTAAGTCAGTCAAGGCCTACCAGCTGCTGGAAGGCTGGCGCGGATCGAAGCGCGCTGATATCCCCGCCATCGAGGAATTATTGCTGAGGATATCTGCCATGGCAGAGAACCATCCGCAGATACTGGAGATGGATCTGAATCCGGTCAAGGTGCTGCCGGAAGGCCAGTTCTACCTGGTGGTGGACGGACGTATGCTGGTCGGCAAAGAGCAGGAATAACTTCGCGGTGGTCCCTGAAGGTACGCCCCTACAGTGTGGCGGGTTTTTAAACCCGCCCGTAGAATAATCACCTTAATAGGTCGATACGTTCAGCTCCTCCATTTTGCCGGTCACCATGAAAACCACGCGTTCACAGATATTTGTGACCCTGTCGCCCGTCCGTTCCAGATTATGACCAACCCACATCAATCTGGTGGCTCTGGTAATGGTACGTGGATCCTCCATCATAAACGTGAGCAACTCCCTGAATACCTGATCGTAGAGCTGATCAATCTCGTCGTCCTCAGGCACGATGTTGCGGGCCGTATCGGAATCGTGAATGATGAAGGCATTCAGGCTGCGGTGCAGCATATCGATGACCTTCTCGTTCATACGTGGCAGGTCTATCAGCGGCTTGAGCGGCGGCTCATCGCCGATCATGATTACGATTTTGGCGTTTCCGGCCGCATGATCGCCCATTCTCTCCAGATCCTGCACTATGAACAGGATCGCCAGCAGTATCCTCAGATCGCTGGCCATAGGCGCCTGGCACGATATGATGTCCAGTGCCTTTTCCTCTATTTCATAACGTTTTTTATTGACATTCCGATCTTCTTCAATCACTGTTCTGGCCAGATTAAGGTCACGCTCCTTAAGGGCCTTCATCGACCTTTCCAATGCTTTCTCTATCATGCTACCCAGGATAAGCACCTCATCCTGCAACTCGCGCAGATTTCTCTGATACGACTCTCTCGGCATATTCAACCTCCTTTAACCAAAACGCCCCGTTATATAGTCCTCAGTCCTCTTATCCCTGGGGACGGTGAAGACCTCCTTGGTAGGAGCGTATTCTACCAGTTGTCCCAGCAGCATGAAACCCGTCCAGTCGGACACGCGAGCGGCCTGCTGCATATTATGTGTAACGATCACGACGGTATAATCCTTCTTCAGTTCCAGCATAAGCTCTTCGATTCTTAAAGTCGAGATGGGATCAAGCGCTGAACACGGCTCATCCATCAGAATAACTTCCGGCTCAATGGCGATGGCACGTGCGATGCAGAGGCGCTGCTGCTGGCCGCCCGACAGAGAAGCGCCCGGCTGATCAAGTTTATCTTTCACTTCCTCCCACAGGGCCGCCTTTTTCAGACTGCGCTCTACCATATCTTTTAAATCTCTGCGCCTGCTCCAGAAACGCGTCAGGCTTATTCCCGCCGCTACATTGCCGAAGATGGACATGGTGGGGAAAACGCTGGCTTTCTGGAAAACCATGCCTATGCGACGGCGCACGTCAACCGGATCTACCTGTGGAGCATAGATATCCTGTCCATCCATGAATACGCGGCCGGTCACCTTTCCCCCCTCCGATACCTCATGCATGCGGTTGAGACAACGGATAAATGTAGACTTGCCGCAACCGGAGGGGCCGATCAGCGCCGTAATATGCTGAGCGCCGATGCCCATACTGACTCTCTGGATCACCTGCTTGCTACCGTACCATGCGTCCATCTCCTCGACTCTTAATTTACATTTATCAGGCTGCATTTTCACACTGATTTTATTATCGGCAATCCCGGCCCTGGTATTCTTTCCCTGTAGGTTATTTATCATCGCCAACTATCCTTTCTCGTATAAAGACAAGACATTTATTTATTTCTCCTGCTGCTGACCAGACGCACGACTACATTGATACCGAGAACAAGTATCACCAGCAGGAAGGCAGCCGCCCAGGCCTGCTGCTGCCAGTCGGTGTAAGGAGACAGTGCATAGCGGTAAATCTGCAGCGGCAGAGCACCTATGGGTTGGTCGAGGCCCTGCACGCCAAACGCACTGCCCAGGGCCGTAAAGATCAGGGGCGCCGTCTCTCCTGCAATGCGTGCTACGGCAAGCATAATGCCTGTGACTATACCCGTAATTGCGCCGGGCACTATCACTCCCAGTGTTATGCGCCATCTGCTTATGCCGAGTGCCAGCGCCGCCTCACGCTGTGAATTGGGGACCAGCCGCAGTGACTCCTCAGCTGTGCGCGCCACCACGGGAATCATAATTATTGCCAGCGCAACGCCGGCGGAGAGCGCCGAATAGGTGTGCATGGGTCGCACCATAATGGCATAGGCAAAAACACCGACGATTATCGAAGGCACGCCGGCAAGTATATCGGCTGCGAAGCGTATGGCCGAAGCTGCCTTCGGCCCGGCAAACTCGGCCAGAAAGATGCCGGCCATCATGCCCACCGGCAGGGCAATCAGCGAGGCCAGCCCGACAAGAATAAATGTACCGAAGATGTCATCCCTCATACCACCTCCAGCCTCACCCACAGGTTTTGCTGGCTGGGTGATGAAATCCAGGCTTAAATAAGATATGCCATTGACCAGCGTATAACCCAATATCAGGATAAGCACCATTATTACCAGGCCGGTGGCGATTCCGCACAGAACGAGCATCAGCCGGTTGAACTGCTTGCGCCTGAAATATCCACTCTGCTCTATCATTCGCCTGTCCCCCTGACGGAAACAGTGCGCCAGACAAGCAAGCGGGCGATGATATTCACCAGCAGGGTGATGGCGAACAGCACCAGCGCAAGCTCAATAAGACTGCCGATATACAGATCCCCCGAGGCTTCATTGAACTCGCTGGCAATTTTACTTGCGATGGTGGCGCCGGGTGAAAACAGTGAAGGCGTCAGCGCGTAGGCATTGCCGATGACCATTGTAACCGCCATGGTCTCCCCGAGCGCACGGCCTAATCCCAGTATCACACCGCCGACCAGGCCGGAACGACAATAGGGCAACACGGACCTGGTTATCACCTCCCAACGTGTCGCCCCCAGTGCCAGCATGGCCTCACGCTGCGTTAGGGGAACGGCAGCTACGACCTCACGGCTTACCGCAGTAATAATCGGAATAATCATAATGGCCAGTATAATACCCGCAGAAAGAAAGCCCACACCGAAGGGGGGCCCGGAGAAAATCGGTATAAAGCCCAGGTTGCTGCCAAGCCATGTCTCGATGGGATCCCTTATAAAGGGAACCATAACGTACAACCCCCACAGCCCAATAATGACACTGGGTATGGCTGCCAACATCTCGATTAAAAAAGAACATGGCCTGCGCATCCAGTCGGGAGCAAGCTCGCTCAGGAAAATCGCTGCGCCCAGGCTGATGGGTACGGCAATAATCAGGCCGATCAGCGAGCTAAGCAATGTACCGTAGATAGCCGGCAAAGCGCCGAAGACCTCGTTGACGGGATCCCATTCAACGGAAGTAATGAATGACAGCCCGAACTTCTGAATGGCTGGCCAGGCATCTATACCTAGAGCTATTAATAGCACTAGCAGGATTGCGGCCATTAATGCGCTGAAAAAAAGCGTCAGCCTGGTGAATATCCTGTCGCCGATACGCGTACGTGCTGTGCTTACGGTATTACCACTGACTGATGTTGTTGTGTCCGGTTTACACTCATTCATGTTTACAATCGCCTTAAATAATCCGGATCAATAGGAAGTGCAGGAAAAGTACAGCCTTCCCCGCACTCCTATATTAAACAACCCGACCATCCGTTTAACGTGTGATCAAGGGCTGTCCCTCAAACTTAATGGAAAGAATAGCCGTTTCGGCCTTAGCCACAACCGCATCGGCTAGGCTTGCATAGAGGAGAGGTTCTGTATATTTCTGACCATCGTGTATAGCCCACCAGAGCATTTTGGCCAGTGCCTCTCCCTTGGTCTTATCTTTCTGATTCACATATACAAGTATCCACGTAAACCCGACAATCGGGTAGGCCTCGGGATTGGATGAATCAGTCAGCATCACTTTCATATCATCAGGAAGTTCTATTCCCTCAGCTGCCCTGGTGGTCGACTCAAGCGATGGTTCGATAAAATTGCCTGAGGCGTTCTTGAGGCTGGCCCAGGATAATTTGTTCTGTTCGGCATAGGCCAGCTCCACATATCCGATGGAGTAAGGTATCTGCTGGACCTGACCGGCCACGCCGGCATTGCCCTGCCCGCCGATATCGCCGGGCCATTTCACAGACTTTGCATTGCCGATACCGGACTTGAATCCAGGGCTGACCTTGCAAAGGTAATTGGTAAAGATATATGTCGTGCCCGAACCGTCCGAACGGAAGACCACGGCAATGGCTGCATCAGGCATCTTTAAATCGGGATTGATCGCAGTTATGGCCGGGTCGTTCCATCTGGTTATCTTTTTAAGATAGATATCGGCCAGCACGCTGCCTGTGAGCTTAAGCTGCCCCGAGCCAATGCCGGCAATATTATAGATGACCGCTACGGCTCCGCTGGTCATTGGTATGTGTAAAATGGGACCGCTCTTCGATTCTGCCTTGGCCTGTTCGGCTTCGGTCATGATGCCGTCGGAAGCACCGAAATCCACCGTGCTCTCGGTTATCTGGCTGATGCCTCCACCCGATCCAATTGGCTGGTAATTGACTTTGACGCCTGTCAGCTTGTTATACTCGTCGAACCACTTGGTATAAAGGGGGGCTGGGAAAGTTGCGCCTGCACCATTCAGGTTGATCGATTTTGTTGACGACGTAGAAGGGCTGCCGGAGGGAGTAGAGCATCCTGCAAACGCAACCGCCGTAATAAGGATCACTGCTACGATCGCAAACCAGTTCTTACTCAATTTAGTCAAGCTGTACTCCTTTTGTCAGTTATTTCAGCAGCATATGCATCTGCCACTGACAACAGTTTAACTCCGCCATATAAAAAGAGGATTAATCGGAAGTTAAATTTATGTTAAAATCGGCTGTTTGTGGTTTAAGACCCTAACGGCAGTGTGAAAAAGAAAGTGGACCCTTTACCCTCTACACTCTCGGCCCATATCCTTCCGCCATGAGCAGCAATGATATGGCGCGAAATAGCCAACCCCAAGCCACTACCCTCATCGTCCCTGGCCTTGTTGACCTTATAGAAACGCTCAAAAACACGCGGCAGCTCATCAGCCGGTATGCCGATACCCGTATCGCTGACTGCAAACAGCAACTCGCTTTCCAATTTTTTAACCCGAACGGATATCGAACCTCCGGTATGAGTAAACTTGATCGCATTATGGATGACATTCAGAAGCACCTGCTCAATCCTGTATTGATCGATGATCAAATCGGGTAAATCGGGCTCGATGTCCAGGTCAATTTTCAGGTTTTTTTTATCCGACAGCGCCTGCAGTCGCCGTATAACCATCCTGATGAGCGCATCGATTTTTAATGCGCCTTTATGCAGCGCAACGCCTTCTTTTTCCATGCTTGAAAGCTCGGTCAGCTCTTCCGTCATGCGCGCCAGTTTATCGGCTTCCATATTTATTTTACGCAGAAAATCCTGATAAATCTCGCTGTCCGCCAGTGCTCCGTCCGCCAGGGTTTCAGCGATCAGTTTGATCGACGAGATGGGAGTCCGGAACTCATGCGACACGTTGGAGATAAAGTCCCTGCGTATCTGTTCCAGATGGTGTTTTTCGCTCAGGTCCTTCACAATTACTATATAGTTGCTGCTTTGTTTACCACTACGACTGACCTTCAAATCCAGGTACCGGTTCTTTCCCCTTATTTTAACGGAGGCAATCTGCGGAAGGCCGGTACTGATGCATTTTTGCACCAGCGCATCGCATTCATAGTCCCTGACGGCTTCAATAAACGACATTGTTTTGCTTTCACAGGCGGGTATCTCGAAAATGTGTGCGGCGGCCTGGTTCATATACAGAATCTCACGGCGCTCACCGAGTATGAATACGCCCTCTTCAATCAGAGACAGCAGATAGTAGAAATCTGTATCGGACATCATCAGACCGCTTTATTCAGCCTGCAAATTTATAACCGTACCCACGCACCGTAAGCAGGTATTGCGGATTGTCCGGGTCCGTTTCAAGCTTGCGGCGCATCCAGCGTATATGGACATCGACCGTACGGTCGCTGCCTATGTACTCGTAACCCCATACTCTTCTCAATATCTGCTCCCGGCTGAAAACCTGCCCGCGGTTGCTCATAAGAAGTGCCAGCAACTCAAATTCCTTGGGATTTAGCTCAACCCTCACTTCCTTCCTGACCACTTCATGCTTCTTCAAATCAACCCTGATATCACAGGCTTCAAGGAACCCGCTGGCTGCGGCGGTGGCCGTTGCCGTATTTTTTGCAGCCTCGGAACGTCTTAACACGGCCTTGATCCTGGACAGCAGCTCACGCATACTGAAAGGCTTGGTAACATAATCGTCCGCGCCGAGTTCGAAACCCACCACTCTATCCACCTCCTCCGTCTTGGCCGTCAACATTATAATGGGTACCTGTGATTCCCCGCGTATTATCCTGCAAACCTCTGTGCCGCTCATTATCGGCAACATGATATCCAGAATGATCAACTGCGGCTTGCCGCTTCGGTACTTCTCCAGCGCCTGAGCCCCGTCCACGGCCGTTAATACAGAATAACCTTCCCTTTTAAGGTTATACTCGAGCAGCTCCCTCAGCGTATTGTCATCTTCCACGACAAGAATGCCGGCCGTCATAGCTTCATCCATATACAGCTGAGATTCCAAGTTAAGCATAAAACAAACACTCGCAGCATTACAAATGCTGCGAGTGTTTCAGATTACTGGTTCCTGAATCATTTAAGCCAGATAGTCTATCAGTTTGCGGCTGCGGCTGGGATGTCTGAGCTTGGCCAGCGCCTCTTTCTCGATCTGCCGGATCCTTTCCCGGGTCAGGCCGAATTCGTGTCCGACCTCTTTGAGGGTCAATCCCTGCTCGTTATCCAGGCCATAGCGCATCTCGATGATTTTGCGCTCGCGGTCCGTCAGTGATGACAGTACGTCCCTGAACTGCTGCCTGAGCATGCTGTTGGCCGCTTCTTCCTCCGGAGCAGGATTTACTTCATCCTGGATGAAGTCGCTCAACTGACTCTCGTCATCTCCTATAGGTATATCCAGTGAAACCGGCTCCGCGTACAGAATGCTCACCAACCAGTCTATCTTGTCGGTCTCGACCCCCATTTCGGTGGCGATCTCATCGCTGGTCGGTTTCCGCCCGAGTTTCTGCAATAGCTTCTGGCGGGCGTTATTCATCTTGGTAATGGTCTCGACCGTATGCACGGGAAGGCGGATTGTCCTCGATTGGTCGGATATCACCCTGTTGATAGCCTGCCTGATCCACCAGGTGGCATAGGTGCTGAATTTGAATCCGCGCCTGTAATCGAATTTCTCGACGGCGCGCATCAGCCCTATGTTCCCCTCCTGTATGAGATCCGAAAGAGGCATGCCGCGTGCCCTGTATTTCTTGGCCATGCTCAGCACAAGTCTGAGATTGGCCTTGATCATATGTTCGGCTGCCTCACGGCCGGACTTCTTCAACGACGCGAAATGCTCCCGCAGTTTCAGATTCACGCTATCGAGGTACCTGGTAAATTCCGCCTTGGCGGAGGCATCTTTCAACTCGGAAACGCTTTTGAACTCGCAATAGCCATCCAGTATCCGCCACGGCATCAGGCGCGTCACAATAGAAAGCTCCGTTATGTCCTGTAACGCTTCCTCCGTTTCACTATGCGTAGCCTTGGCTGCGAATTGAACAGTCTCTTCACCGATCACATCGTCGATATGCTCTCTTAACGCAACGTCATTAACTTTAAGCGAAAGGGGTGTAGCTCCCGATACCCTGTAGTGCTTCAGCAGTTTCTCCATCAAGTTTCCATGAACCGCCAGACGTGATATCAGGAAACGTATAATCTCTGTTTCGCGAGACTTTCTGGAAGATGCTGCTGGCAACTGTTGCTCCACGTGTGAAAGATAATTAGACAACTCCATGCGCCCGCTTAGGATCTTCTCGTCAGTCGATGTGAGCAGAGGTGTCCTACTGCACTCAGCAATATATAAACTGACCGAATCCTCGGAGAAGTCGGTGCTCCTTTTGTCATCGGGAAAAATGACGTCCTCCACGTCGTTTTTAACAAACGCCGATTCCATAGGTCGCTGATTGCCTTCCATCTCCGGTAATCCGTAGTCGAGATCAATCTTTTCCACGGTTTTAACTTCTTGTTTCACTCTAGCCATATCAATAAACTCCTTCCGCCGTCACTTGGTCAGCGGAACGTAATAATTCAGTATAGACCGATTAATACAGCACCTCCCCGTCCCTGTCTTAATATCATAGACCGGTTCGGTTTGCCGGTAAGCGACTTAGGTCGCAAATAGTAAAACGTGCCAAATGGTAAAAAGGTTGCGGCCCGGGAATGAAATCTAACTGAATAGAAATAACGGATATACTGCCGTGGGTGGTGTGGGTCGTCAGCCCTCCAGGGCAACGATTTCAAAAGGACACTGCAATGCACCGGTGGCGCAGACCAGCTCACAATCGGTGCACCAGCCGCAATTATCAACTTCCAGTATAACTACGGTATTATCGCTCAAAACAAGAGCTCCGCATTTGCATACTGTAACGCAAAGACCGCATCCATCGCACCTGGCACGGTCAATCACGGGCATTATGGGCAATCGGTTCTTCTCCTCGAATACTGAATTAACTTTTTAAAATATTTTATCTCTTAATTGAGCAATATAATGTAACCTTAATCACCTCAGTTCAAGCCTGCCAACCTGTCAAGATAGTTTTTGTCCTTGATCACGATACGGTGCCTTTCGAGACTGATTGCCCCGCTATCCTCCAGGCTCTTAAGGGACCTCCCTACAACCTCCCTGGCGGTCCCCGCCATGGCGGCCATCTCGTACTGAGTCAGTCTCTGATAGCCTTCAGGACCCGGGCTGGCATTCTGCAATAGTATCTTGGCCACGCGTCCGGTAACATTTTTAAACGACAGATCTTCCACCAGTGTTAAGAGGAGTCGCGCCTGTTCCGCCAGAATCTCCAGCGCGTTGCGCGCAATCTTCCAGTTTTTCTCCATTACTGGCAACAGATCGTTCTTATGTATCCAGTAAATATTGGTGGTATTAGCCAGGGCTTGAGCGCTGTACGGGCAGAAGCTGTCTCCGAAAACCGCCACATCATTGAACGACTCGCCCGGACGCACTATCTTGATTATTTGCTCTTTCCCCTCGGACGAGGTTTTGTAGACCTTAACCACTCCTGCATTTACGAAATGCAGATTTTCCTGTTTGTCACCCTCGCTTACGATGGACTGACCTTTTATGAATGACTTGCTGTTGAACAGGGGAGGCAGCATGGCCAACTTGTCACTCTCAACTCCATTAAAGTAACATAACCGGCTTATATTCTCGATTGTGATGCTCATTGCACTAACTTGAATATCCGAAACTTACCAAATTATACCAGCACATGCACCATTATGAAATAATACCCCTTACTTCCGCAGCCCCTTGCATGGGCTGTGGTCACACAGTTTGACTGAAAATTATATAAGTACTTATAATTGGCTAACCTGCAACAGACGCGTACATATAATATGACGCAGTCGGGCCAAAAGCAGCGGATAATGACTCCGTGGGAATACAGGTCCCCCGGAGTCTTATTAATTTAAATATGGATATTCAAAAACAGAAGATGTCGGTTGCGTTGCTGTCGATAGTATCGAACAGCACGCTGGTTGTTCTCAAGTTGATAACCGGTATACTCACAGGATCGATCTCGATACTGTCCGAGGCGGCGCATTCATCGATGGATATGATCGCCTCTGTCATAGCCTTATTTGCCGTGAGGATTTCGGCCAGGCGTCCGGATGCCCAACACCCCTTCGGCCATGGCAAAGTCGAGGACATTTCGGCTCTGGCCGAGGCGCTGCTGATCGTTATCGCCGCCGTCTGGATAGTGGTCGAGGCGATCAACAAGATAATCAAACCCCACCCTCTGGAGACAATCGACTGGGGCATCGCTGTTATGCTGCTGTCCGTCACAGCCAATATAATTGTTTCACAACTGCTCTTCATGGTGGGTAAAAAATCTGATTCGCCGGCCCTGATTGCAGACGCCTGGCACCTGCGGACTGATGTCTGGACTTCCGCAGGTGTTCTAACAGGTCTGGCGATCATCTGGATGAGCGATAAGCTGTGGCCCGGTTTAAATCTCACATGGATCGACCCGGCCGTCGCCATACTGGTAGCTGCACTTATTCTTAAAGCGGCTTTCAACCTGACTAAAGGAGCAATCAAGGATCTTATCGATACGAGCCCGCCGGCCTATGAGTTGTACTGGCTTTCAAACTATCTCAAGAGCTGGTACCCAACAGTGCGGTCGATCCACCGCATGCGCACCAGGAAGTCGGGCGCCGCACGCTTCATAGACCTGCATATCGTGGTGGATCCGGCTATGACTGTAAGTGATTCGCATAAAATAACCGAGCAAATGACCGCCGCAGTGAGGGAAAAACTGAGCGGTGCAGACCTGACGGTTCACATAGAGCCCTGCGACGGCCTGTGTAAAAAATCCTGTGCCAGCGGCTGCATACTGCCCTCGGATGAACGAAGTGCCAAACAACGAGAAGCATCCGCTGCCATAAATAAAAGCAAACAGACGGTTTGATCGCCGGAACCCATTTTCAGAATTAGAGCAGTGAGGTATTAACATGTCGATAACGAGATTTAATATGCCGATCAAGTTCATCATCGGCCAGGGCAGCTTCGCGCAGCTCGGCAAGGAGGCGGCACGCCTTGGCAAGATCGCACTGCTGGTGACCGGCTCTCACAGCATGCGCTCAACGGGCGTGCTTGAGAAAGCCGAAGAAGATCTTGCGGCCAATGGTGTCTCGACAGTCGTTTTCGATAAAGTTGAGCCAAATCCTCGCACTTCAACAATCGATGAAGCGGCCAGAATTGCGCGTGATAACAAGTTGGACATGGTAATTGCCCTTGGCGGTGGCAGTGTGATGGATGCCTCCAAATGTATTGCCCTGACTGCCGTCTGCGGCGAGCCAATCTTCGCCTGCTACCAGGATAAAGCTAATACCAGGGTGAAAGCCCTACCCATCGTAGCTGTGCCCACTGTTGCAGCCAGCGGTTCGGAAGCCAACAACGGGGCGGTCATTACGAATTGGGAGACGCATGAAAAAGTAGTCTTCATGCATCCTTCCACCTATCCGTCGGTATCCATCGTCGACCCGGCACTGACCCTGACCGTTCCGGCCAGGACAACTGCCCAGGGCGGCGTGGATATTTTTTGCCACCTAGCCGAAGCTTATATCACGGCAGATGAATCAACTCTGATCAACGATGCGCTGCGCGAATCGTCCATGCGCACGGTGGTTGAAGCATTACCCTATGTGCTGTCCAGACTGGACGATATTCAAGGACGGTCCAAACTCACTTGGGCCAGCACCATCGCATGCTCACAGTTTTCCAGTTTGGGAGGAGGCACGGGGCTCATGACGCTGCATGGCCTGGAACACGCCTTAAGCGCTTTCTATGATATAGCCCACGGAGATGGGCTGGCGGCACTGCTAATCGAGTGGATGAAGTTCACGCTTCCCGCCCGCCGGGAACGGATCAGGAAGCTGGGAAAGAACGTATTCGACGCAAGCGACGGCATAGAAGCGGCGGAAAACTGGCTGCATAAAGTCGGAATGGACCACAGGCTGCGCGACCTCGGCGTAAAGGAAGCGGATTTCGAGGCGCTGGCCGATAATGCCCTGAAGACGGCACCCTGGGTCAAGTTCCACCCCATCCCGCTGGATAAGGTGTCAACCATTGAAATATACAAGAAATCCTTTTAGGGATTCTGCATCGTGGCTGTAGGGACAGGCCTGCAGGCCTATCCGCCTTATCGGGCGCAGTTAAAGCAACGCCCCCACTGCGAACCATTTTAGGCAGCAACCAGTTCCCTTGCTCCGCTCTTCCATTTCTCAGCGTTCTTGATCAGGGCTTCAGCACCCTTCATCATAATGCCGCCGTTTCTCTCGGAACCGAGCATGACAGCCAGCTCCCTGACGCGGTCCTGTCCCTCCATTGTCTCAACCGTGCTGGAAGCCCTTCCTCCTTCGATGACCTTGTTCAATTTAAAATGAATGTCCCCGAAGCAGGCGATCTGCGGAAGATGCGTAATGCACAGGACCTGGTGGAAGCCTGCCAGACTGCCCAGCTTCCTGCCGACAGAATCTGCACTTCTGCCACCCACACCCATGTCTATCTCATCGAAAACCAGCGTGGGAATAGGATCGGCCATCTTTAGCGCGCTCTTTACCGCCAGCACTATTCGCGACGTCTCACCTCCTGAAGCGATGGCTGACATGGGCCTGACCGGTTCACCGGGATTGGTGGCGACCTGGAACTCCAAGCGATCGATACCGTCGCCCGTATAGGCATATGCTTTTCCACCTGCAACCGGCAGACCGTCATTATCCTCCCTGCGGGAAAGCGAGATATCGAACCTGGCCCATTCCAGTCCGAGATCAACAAGCTCGCTGTTGACCAGCCTGACCAGCTTCTCCGACGCGCTGCGCCGAGCCAGAGACAACTCCTCTGCTTTCCTGCCTGCTTCAGCCCTGAGCTCCGCCCTTTCAGCCTCCAACTTGGCCCTGGTCTCTTTGCTGTTACGCAACTCGATCAACTGGGCGGCAGCCCTGTCCCTGAATGCCTTGATGGCATCAATACTGCTGCCGTATTTACGTTTCAATGCCGAAAGCATTTCGATAGTATTTTCTATCTCTGCCAGCTTCTCCTGGCAGTTCTCCACATTTTCAGCATAGGACCTCAGTTCCCGTGCCGTCTCCTCGATAGTAGCTAATCCACCTTCAAGGCCCTCTGCAAACTCGGCCAGCCGCTTGTCGGCTGAACTGATGCCGCGCAAACAGGTCAGCACCTTGTGCATGAGCACGGATACAGACCGATCATCACCATAGAGGTTTGCATATGCATCAAGACACCCGCCACTGATTGCCTCCGACCTGCGATAGATCTCCCTCTCCTTCAGCAGAGCTTCCTCATCTATATCGTCTAGCTTGGCTGCGTCTATCTCATCTATCTGGTATTGCAGCAGGTCGATGTACCCGTCCTTTTCTCTGTGCTCCATAGCTCCCAGTGCCTTCTCCTTGGCCCTCAATTCCTCCACTATCCTCCTTACCTCTTTGCGCCTGTCTTCCAGTTCGCCGTACTTATCCACCAGCATCATCTGATTGGCGCTATCCAGCAGAGACAGGTATTCCATCTGTCCGTGGATGTCCACCAGGTGACGACCTACCTGTCTTAGCAGTGAAAGAGGCACCGCACGGTTGTTAACCCTGGCTATGCTGCGACCTCCCTCCTGAAAATCGCGCGAGATAAGCAACATCCCGTTGGCCTCCGACTCAATGCCACTCTCCTCCAGTATCCCTGTGATCAGACCTGCCGTAACCTCGGACGGCCAGAATATGCTCTCGACATGCGCTGTCCTGCTCCCTGTACGAATCAGACCGGATGGCGCCCTGGCACCCATCAGAAGGCTAAGAGCATCAACCAGCAACGACTTGCCCGTACCTTCATCACCGCTTATCACATTTAAACCAGGCACGAAACGTATAGAGATATCCCGTATGACAGCGAAATTCTTTATATGCAATTCCCCTAACATCTTACACCTCCTTCTTAACATGATAATACATTTGTTCTACTATCATAAAGAACAAATGTTCTATTTGTCAAATTAAGATATGGCGCCTCTTATCGGTGAGGTAGGCGTAAGGTTATGCCGCTAACTAATTAATCTAACCAGATCGACGCCCATTTTCAGTGCTCTCGTATTATCCATAATAGCTTTCGGAAACATGTCCTGGATAACCGGTATCAGGGCATCTTCAGATAAGGGTATCAAGTCGCTTTTAAGCAGGGCGCCTATCAGGATCATATTAGCCAGCATCGCGTTGCCCATTTTAAGTGCCTCATCGGTAGCTTGTACCACATATACTTTAGCCGATAGGCTCTTTATCTGATTCAGCAGGGATTGCATATCCGGATAACCGCCTCCCGAGCCGGTTAAATCCACCGCATGAATCGGACGTGGATTAACCACAGTGACCACCTCCGGATTGCCGAAGGACTTGAGCACCCTTAATGTCTCCACGGGCTCCATCCCCAGCACAACATCCGCCTGCCCTTCAGGGATAAGGGGACTAAACTGCTTTTCCGCCGATATTTTCAGATGGCTCATGACGGAGCCTCCGCGCTGCGACGAACCGTACGTTTCCCCTATAGTTACAAAATACCCTCCATGCACCAGAGCGTTGCCTATCACCAGCGAGACCATCACATTGCCCTGTCCGCCCACGCCGGCCACCACCAGATTGATGGGATCTTTAGTGAGCTTATTCATGCTACCGCCTCCTTTGTGATCGCGCCTTCAGGGCATATATCGGCGCAGACACCGCACCCGTTGCAGATCACCTCATCGATCCTGGTCTTTGCCAGAGATGCATCCCAGATCAGGCCCGGACAGCGAAAGACCCTGGTACACAGCCTATTGCAACCGCAACCATCACCCAGGCACTTATCGGGGTTGATTTGCATCTTGTACGGTTTCTTGTCCTTCTTCTGCCTGACTAGTTCGCACGTGCGCCGCATAATAGCGACTCGCGCACCTTTTTCTTGCTCGATCAGATCCAGCATGGTACGCGTGGTATTCTGCAAATCGAAAGGATCGCATATCTCCACACGCGCACCACTGGCGCGGCAGATATCTTCCATGCTTATCGTGGCTGCCGGCTCACCCATCGCAGTTAACTCTGTACCCGGGTGGGGCTGAAACCCGGTCATGGCAGTCGCGCCGTTATCCAGTATCACCAGTGTGAAATTGGCATGGTTATGCACACCGTTAACCAGCGCCGGCATAATGGAATGATAGAAGGTGGAATCGCCCACGACTGAAACCACTGGCTGATCGAAACCGAACCTCCACAGTTGACCAAAGCCGTTGGCCAGTCCTGCCCCTGCGCCCATGCACTGGTGAGTGCGCGTCTGGAAAAACCCGGCCGGCCCCAGCGCCATAGTGTAACAGCCGATATCGCCTGTAACGAAACCATGGCGGCCGTCCATATGCAATGCGTTCTTGATCGCCCAGAAAGAGGCGCGGTGCGGGCAGCCGGGGCAAAAGGTGAGCATCCTGTCCATAACATGATCCTGCGGAATTTCACCAACCTTCTTCATATATTCCGCATCCCTTGGAGCATACTTGATGTCCAGAACCGATGCTATAGCCTTAATGACGGCGTCCGGCGTCAGCTCGCCGAAGGAGTTGAGGTGCCGGGTCTGTTTGCCGTAGAACATGTTACGCTTGCTCTCCGCCGAGAAACCGGCGGCATATTCCATTACAGCGCCCTCAATAAAAGGATCTATTTCCTCAATGAACAGCACCTTGTCGGCT
Source organism: Dehalococcoidia bacterium (assembly GCA_034429855.1). Classification (GTDB taxonomy): domain Bacteria; phylum Chloroflexota; class Dehalococcoidia; order GIF9; family UBA5629; genus CAIMUM01. The sequence goes on along the minus strand of DAOUFT010000127.1, from coordinate 5,081 downwards.
CTGGATAGACATGACTTGACCAGCTTTTCGGGCAGCGGCCAGAGAGTGCCCAGCTTGAGTATGCCAATTCTGTCTTCGGCCTTTAGAGCATTGACGGCATCCTGGGAATATAGCCAGCCTGAACCCGCAGTAATAATCAGAAGGTCCGGTCTATCGGGACCGACATACTTGTTGAAAGAGCTGGCCTCAAATCGCTCACGCACCTTATCCAACCGCATATGCTGGAACATGTGTCTGAAAGGGCTGGGCACGCACATTATGGGGGTAGGCATGGGCGCAGCGGGATCAAGGAACTGCTCAAAGCGCGCCTTATGCTTTATCTGAGGTATTTCGCCTAGTCTGATATTGCCCCTGGCATGAGCAATCCTGGTAACGCTGCGCAGGAGACAAATGGTGCCGAACTCCTCACTGATATCGTATAGAAAAGGCATCATGTCCTTCGCTTCCTGGAAGTCTCCCGACTCGACCAGCGGAATATCCAGCCACTTGGCCACGGGCCGTGAATCTGTCTCATTGGAACTGGAATGTGCGGAGGGGGCGTCTCCTACCATCACAACGATGCCTTTCTTACCAATGCCGCTGAGAACGATGGTCGAGAGGAAGTCGATAACAACATTTAGGCCGTTCATTTTCATGGCCACCAGCGAACGGACGCCGGCAAACGAAGCTGCAGATCCAGCCTCGATGGCGACTTTCTCATTGACCGACCATTCCACATATATGTCACGTTTTTTAGCTACTTCCGACAGGCTGCCCAGAATCTCTGAAGAAGGAGTGCCTGGATAGGCAGCAGCAAAGCCAATCCCCGCTTCCAGCGCACCGCGCGCCATCGCCTCATTGCCGATGAATAGCTGATTGCTGCCCGGAGCATCGATATCTATGTTCGGCATATTAATGTCCTCCTTGCGGCGTTACCTTGTGTGCGAGCAGCTTCTCTTTCAGTTTTTCGGATATACCGAGGTATAAAAGGTCGTTTTGATCACCTGTTTTCCTGACTATCTCTTGCAGAGCGCGCGCTTTCTTCATCAGGGCGGCTTCCTTTAAATGCGCAATATTTTTATCTGGCAATTCCTTGATTTCAAGCTTCTTCTTTTTTTGAGCCTCTTCGATCATATCCATGCCGCGTTGTGTGCGTACTATTACGGTATTCCAGCCCTCGATCCCCTCTACCGAGCCGACAGATATGTCGGTGAACTCGGCCGTCATATCCAGGCAATATGCGCAGGTTGGCATCCTGTAGTCCCTGATTTCGTCCAGTGGGAATGACTTTATATCTTTGCCGATGTAGAAATCAAACTTGTTGGCAGGGGGCGGAGGAATGTCGAATTTCCTGATTTTCGCGGGAGTAACATGGTTCTTGATAAACTCGTGGAACCTGCCATATGACAACGCCCAAGTACAGAAAAGACCGATAGTCAGTTTAACGTTGCCCATGCTGACGCGCTGCTCGGGCGGGCTGGCGACCATCTTGGACAGCGCAATGGCCTGGCAGGGCGTAACCACTATCCCGTATTTGTCCTGGCTGTCTTTGGGCATCCTGATGAGTGCTTCCAGGGCAGGATAGGCCATGTAGTTGGAACCCGCGCCCTCCAGCACCTGCGAGGACGAGCGGGCTACGAATCCGGACGGCAGCTTGTCCTCGGTATTTCTCGACATGATAGCCGCATCGATCAATCCGTTATCAATCGCCAGTGAGAGCAGCGTGCTCACAGTGCCGCCGTATTGGGCTTTAAGCCTGATCTTGCTGTTGCCGGATCTGGCCATAATTATCTTCTTATAACTGCCGATATCGTCGCCGGAGTATGATATACCGTGTATTCTATTGCTGATGGCATCCAGGTCGGTGAAGGTGCGTGGGCAGTATTCATAGCAATGTCCCTCCGATCTGTTGCACAGGTCCAGCATGCGTATCTTACCCCTATAAAAGACCATATAAGGGCAGTCCCCAATACAGGCACCACAGACCGTGCAGAGTCCCTTGTCGATAACCTCCTTAAATAGATCCCCTACTCCCTTGGTTTTAATGACCATCGACGCCTCCTTAATATGATCAGGGCTCACAAACATTGGCAAAGCCAAAGCTAATTTTAAATCGGCATGTAGCAATAATCAATATCAGGTATGACTTTTGGTGTGTTGAGTACGGACGCTTGTTAGGTAATATTGAAGATCTGTGTTGATTTAGCTGTATTCGCAGCCTTTGAGCAGGGCAGCCTTGTTCAGTTCGAGCTGTTTTTTATCCTTGGCGAGCATCTGGTTGAGCACCTTGATGATGCTGGTTGTGGTGGCAACGTCCCTGTTAGCTAGAATGGCGCCTAGCGCAATAAGGTTGCCGACAGTCTCATCACCGAGTTCCTTGGCCACTTCGACGGTCGGCACATAGACAACCTTTATGTCGTTACGCTTGGACTTGGTTTTTATCAGCGACGAGTTGACCACCAACAGACCGCCCGTCTTAACCGTTGGCTCCAGCATCTTCATGGCGGCCGGATTCATGGCCACGCCGATATCGGGATGTGTGATGAAGATAGAGCCTATCCTTTCATCGGAGATATTCACGAAGCAGGAGCACATGCCACCCCTCTTCTCTCCGCTGTAGTAGGGCAGCCAGGTGGTCTCAAGCCCGGCATTGAAGGCTGATTCCATCAGGAGCCTGCCGATGAAGAGGAGGCCCTGGCCGCCGAATCCGGAAATGGTTATCTCCCAGTTCAACCCCTGTCCCCCTTTTTCAGAGCAGCCACCTCGGGCAAGACCTTGTATTCCCCCAGCGGAAATTGCGGAATCATATTATTTGTCATCCAGGCCGGCGCATCCACAGGCTCTACTTTCCAGTTGATGGGGCACATGGATAGTATTTCAACCATGGAAAATCCCAATCCGGCAAGCTGTGTGCGGAAAGCCAGCTCCACGGCCTTCTTGGCCTTGCGAACATTGGCAGGTGTATTTACGGCCACTCTGGCGATATAAGCAGGGCCGTCCAGTGTCGCCAGCATCTCGCTCATCCTGATTGGCCAGCCCGATTGCTCGGCAGTGCGTCCCCCGGGAGTGGAAGCCGTGTACATGCCCATGAGGGTCGTCGGCGCGAGCTGCCCGCCCGTCATGCCATAGGTGGCGTTGTTGGCGAAGATGATAGTGATCTTCTCTCCCCTTGCAGCCGCATGCACGATTTCACCTGCGCCGATGGAGGCCAGGTCGCCGTCGCCCTGTATGGCAAAGGGCACCAGGTCCGGCCTGCAGCGTTTGATGGCCGTTGCTACACATGGTGCGCGACCGTGCGGCGCCTCCATGCCGTCGACCTTGAAATACTCATAAGCGGTTACGGTGCACCCAATAGACCCGATGCAGATGGCACGCTCAAGAAGGTCTAGTTCTTGCAGCGCCTCGCCCACAAGCCGCTGAATGATGCCATGGCCGCATCCCGGGCAAAAATGCGTGGGACGGTCCTCCATTATGTCCGGCCTGGCGAAAATCACATTATCGTAATCGCTCATGTCTGCTTGGCTCATAGCTCTCACTACATCATTAAATCGATCGCTTCGAAAATGGGATCCGCCTCCAGAGGAACACCGCCGAAGGTGTTTGCCAGCTTGATCTCGTTCTGATTTCCTACTGCAATCCTGACATCCTCCAGCATCTGTCCTCCGCTCATCTCAGCAACGACGAATTTACACCCTCTTTCGGCCAGATTAGCCAGCGGCTGATAAGGGAAGGGGAACAGCGTGATTGGCCTGATGAGCCCTACTTTGAGTTTTTTATTGCGTGCCATTTTCATGGCGCTGAGGGCTGATCTGGCTGCACTGCCATATGCTACAATGATGATATCAGCATCCTCTGTATTAAGCGCTTCGTATCGCACCTCGTTGATTCGCATCCGCTCGAATTTATCCAGCAGCAATTTTATCCGTCTGGGATGGTCGATAGGATTCATCTCAAAGGAGTTGATGCGGTTCTTGGGCCTGCCTTTGGCGCCCGTTATCGCCCACTTCTTTTCAGGCAACTTCTTTACGCGCTCACGCATGATCACAGGCTCCACCGCCTGACCCAGAAATCCGTCAGCCACCACCAGCGTAGGATTGCGGTATTTATCAGCCAGCTCGAAGGCCAGCATTGTCAGATCCATCATCTCCTGTACAGTGGACGGCGCCAGGTTGATCAGTTTATAGTCACCGTGACCACCACCCCGTGTGCACTGCATGTAATCTCCCTGCGCTCCGCCGATATTGCCCAGACCGGGCCCGGCCCGCATGATATTTACGATAACAGCCGGCATCTCGGCGCCGGACATATAGGAAATACCCTCCTGTTGCAGACTGAAACCGGGGCTGGAGGTAGAGGTCATGGCGCGGAATCCCACAGCTGCCGCCCCATACACCATGTTTATAGCGGCAAGCTCACTCTCCGTCTGTAAAAATACGCGGCCTTCTTCAGGCATGTGACGAGCCATGTGCTCCAGCAGGTCGTTCTGCGGTGTGATGGGGTAACCGAAATAAGCCTGGCATCCGGCGAGAATAGCGCCTTCTGCTACGGCAATATTACCCCCCATGAGGGTCCTTTCGGGCATCGCTCGGCTCCTCGGATTATTAATGGTCAGGAAATGGTGCCGGCTTCCAGAACACGGCTTTGGAAAACCGAAATGGCAACGTCGGGGCACATGATTGCGCATGACTTACAGCCCGTGCATTCGTGTGCCTTATCAGGGATTACCTCGGCGTAGTTTACACCGAGTCTGTTAATCTCTTTGGATGTCCCGATGATTTCTCTGGGACAAACTGCAATACAGTAATGGCAGGCCTTGCACTTGTCCTTGTCGATTACTATGTAGTTGGTTTTCCTGCTTTCTGAGATTAGCAATGCACCATACCTTCAAATTGCTCGATGGCCTGAAAAAAGCGCAATCAGAAACATAGTTTACATACACGCAAATTATATGTCAAGAGGTGCATATGGAAATGTTAATGTTCTATGATTTTGTCACCCCTTAACTGTTCAGTGAAAATGTCCCCTTATGGAAGAGGTGATATTGAACAAGAAGGAACAGAAAAGACTTATGGTATTAAACAAACTCGAGAGGAGGGAGATAA
>DAOUFT010000126.1:0-21718 GCA_034429855.1 Dehalococcoidia bacterium | reverse complement strand
ATATTAGTTCCATTATAACTTCCCTTTATTGATTTGGGAATACTGCGCAGGTAATTCAGAGGTGTTTCTTTGAATAAATGGTCAAATCATGCCAAAATATGCAGGATTTTCATACCATGGAAGTCAGTCATTTCGAAGGAAATAATGTCGAACAGCAAAGAGAAAAAGCCGGTTGACCACAGCAGGGCAAAGGAAAGGTCCATCTTTATCGGCCTGCTGCTGGGTATATTCGGGCTTATCACCGGGGTGATTGCCGCGGTAATAGCCAATTCATTGACACTTGAATCTGAAATACTTAAGAATATCGGGTTGGTCACCGCGGTATTCCTGTCCTACCTAAGCATCAGAAAAGTCAATCGCGGTCGTACAGAGGGATATAACTACGGGTACGGCAAGCTTGAAAGTGTATCTAGCCTTATCGTGGCAACGGTTCTTGTCATTTCCCTGGTAATAATCATAGCGCATATCGTAGAGAGATTTCAGCACCCGGTGGAGCTGCATGCCGAGGGGGTAGACTTGGCTATTGCGTTCTCAGCTATCGGGCTGTTAACCAGCGCTTGGCTTTGGCGACATGACTACCATCTGGTGAAAGAGGAGTTTTCACCGGTATTGGAGTCACTCTGGCGCATGTACAGGTCTAAGACAATCGCTTCGATGCTGGTCATAGTCTCGTTATCTCTCAGCGCCATATTCAAAGACCAGCCCTGGGTATACTACGTTGATCCAGCTGCCTCTGTTATTATCGGGCTTTTTATTGTACAGTCTATCTACAATATAAGCACAATGTCTGTCTACGATCTATTGGACCGTGCGCTGGAAGAGTCACTTCAGATCGTCATCCTCAGCGAGCTGGCACATTACTTCGACGAGTACGAAGCTATTCACGGGATACGCTCGAGACGTTCGGGAGCCAATGTGTATGTTGAGATATTCCTTGAGTTCGACGGCAACCGCAAGATGTCGGAAGTTCAGAAGGTGATCGACTCCATCAAGTCAGGTCTGGAAAGCAAGATCCATGGCAGCGAAATAGTCGTCTCACCTGCCACGGCGGCTGTGGCATAAAACGCCTTTTGGCTATTAAAAGTAACTATGGTTGACGAACAAAGAGCCACAGGCATAAATGAGGATGTGCTCACCCTGGATAGCGCGGTCCTGAAAGATGTTCCTGTGATTGTGGAGTTTGTGGTTAACTGGCTGCAGCGGCACGAACTGGATAAATATATTTTCCACTTTGAAACAGCCGTTGATGAGGCGAGCACCAATGTGGTCAAGCATGGTTACGGCGGTCGGGGCGGTTTTATCCGGATTTCGTGTGCGCTGGCGGGCTCCGATATCATTGTTTCAATCAGAGATCGCGCTGAGAGATTCGACCCCTCAATCGTATCGACGCCTGATGTCGAAAGTGCGCTGGAGAATCGCAGAGTAGGCGGATTGGGTATACATATGATGCGAAAGATGATGGACCGGGTCGAATATGGCTATGAAGAAGGCCAGGGCAACCGACTGCTGCTGATTAAGAGAATTTCTGATTAGGTTTCCCGCGGTCTTCTATCCGATGATGATATCCTGCAACGCACGCTTGGGCACGTGATGTACGGACTGGCTATCCCGCCAGTATTTTACATCTCCGTTCTGATCCAGCGGATCTACTACCACCTTCTCTTTCGGCTTTCCAATAGCTATAACCAGAAGTATCTCGTAACGTTGGCTTATGTTGAGTGCCTTGGCCAGGTCTGACTTCTTTATGGTCGCGATCATGCATCCGCCCAGCCCTTTCTCTACGGCGCCGAGCAATATGCTCTGTGCAGCTATTCCATGGTCCCAAACCACATTTTTACTGATCTCGGTATCTCCTAGCACGATTATATATGCCGAGGGTTTCTCCCCCTCCGGGGGTCCGCTCCAATCCTTGAGATACGCCGCCCAGCCGATGTTGGCGAATATGACGGCATTTTTAGAGCGCTCATTGGACAGAATATACTTGAGGGGCTGTAAATTCATGGCTGAGGCCGACATCCTCCCCAGGTCGACCAGCTCCATCAGGGTTTCAAGAGGCACCTCCGTATCCTGAAAAAACCGACGGTAGCTGCGGTTTTTGTAAACCAGTTCTTTAATAGTCATATTTAGCCGTCCTTCTGTAAAGCTGCGTATAAAAGGTGCCGACTCGCGCTTCGTCTTCAAGCGTGTTTAAGCGCTACGCCCTCTAGCACGTTGGCAACATCCTCACACATGTCAGTGGCGCTTTCCATGTGCTCGTAGATCTCACGCCACTTGATGATGTCGGTGATGTCATTTGAGTCCTCAAACAACTCCTTAAGCGCCGTGCGATAGATCTTGTCGGCCACATTCTCCAGCCTGTTTATCTCCACACAGCTGTTAAGTATCTTCTCCAGGTTGGCATTATGATGCCTGAGGCTGGGCATTACGTTCTCCACTTCCGTTGTTATCTGCACCAGGATATCGGCCAGCTCGCGTGCCCTCTTGCCCGGTTCCTTGACCTTATATAGAACCATGGTGTCTGCAGTTGCCTGGATAAGGTCCGTAACATCGTCCAGCGAATGTGCCAGCGTTCCGATATCTTCCCTGTCGAAAGGTGTAATAAACGATCGGTTCAGCTGATACATGATCTCATGTGTTATAGTATCACCCTGATGCTCAATGCGATCCATCTCTTCAAGTTTCTGGTCGATACAGTCCCAGCAGTATATTAGCTCCTTAAGATTTTCGGCCGCTTTAACCATATTCTTCGTGCTGACCTCGAACAGGTCGAAGAACTTGTCGCCTCTGGGCATGAGGTTTAATTTAAACATTTTACAGAGCGATTATAGCACAGGCGATATGGTTGTTGTCATCAGCTTCAAATGGTGCCGGAGCCGATTATTTGAAAATGGTGAACCTGCCGTTTTTCACGATCTGTACTACAGCAGGGTGAACGGGTTCTCTGTTCTCTGTGAAGCTGAAAGAGCCCATCGGTGTGGTGAAATTGGAAATGCCCGCCAGCGCGTCCCTGATCGCCCGGGGATCGGAGCTGCCGGCATTCCTTATGGCGTTGGCCATCAGCCAGGTGCCGGTATAAGCCTGTGTTGCAAATTGGTCCGGTTTGATTCCATAAGCCTTCTGATAGGCGGCTATGAATTCCAGATTTCTGGTATTGATGCTGGCGATGTTCCAGGCTGTTCCGGCCATCACCCCCTCTGCATAGCTTCCGGCCTGTTTGATCACGTCGGTCGAATTGAATCCGTTGCCGCCGATAATGATACCGGTATAGCCTAGAGATCTTGCCTGAATAATAATGGCTGCAGCTTCCTTGGCCAGAGCGGAGACGAGTATGGCATCCGGGCTCTTGGCGATGATCTTTTCAAGCTGTGGCTGAAAATCCGTATCTCCCCGATTGAATGTCTCGTCCGCCAGTACCTTTAAGCCGTTCTTAATCACCGCATCTTTAAATGCCTGATAGCCGGCTATAGTATAGTCATCGTCATTGCCCCACAGATAGGCTACTTTTACCACGCGCAGCTGGCTGGCCGCGGCTTTGATAGTGCCTCCGATAACGCTTGATTCCGGCAGGCTGCAGCGAAATATATAATCACCCATCTCCGTGATGCCTGGGACCGTATTGCTTACGGCAATCACCGGGATTTTATGGATCTGGGCTACCGGATCAGCCTTAAAGGCCTGCGCTGATAATGTGGGGCCTATGATACCGGACACGTTATCTGTTTCAACTAGCTTGGTCATAGCTGAGAAAGCCGTATCCGCACCGGCGCCGGCATCGACAACGACAAGCTTGAGTTTCCTGTTTGAGCCAAGGTAGTTGCTCTCGTTGACTTCGTTAACAGCCAGTTCAACGCCGTTTTTTTGCGGTTGGCCGTAGGAAACACCGATATCTCCGCTCAAACCCAGTAGGGCGCCGATCTTAACCTGTTCGGGTTGCGCTTCAACAACAGGCTGTTGCTGAGGTGCGGAGCACGACACGGCCAGGACTATAATGATGAGGGCTAATGTTGTTCTAAACATGGCTGGTGTTTTCAATCGAGATCGATCGCTTCTTTACAGTTGCGGCAACGCTTGGTCCCACGGAATGTGGGTGCGCCGCAATGGGGACAATTATAGCGTTTCTGCTCCTCATGCATCCATTTTTCAGTGCCCAGTTCCTTCCATCTGGGGATGGATCGTAGTATTACCTTTTTACCCACGGGAATGGGAAAATCCTCGATAAAGCGGCAGGGGAATTCATCGCATTGGTGGCAGCCCTCTATATTCTTATCCCTGCAGCACGATTTTATCGGACAAGACTGACAGTAGAGCCAGACGCGTTGAGAAAGACAACCATCGCATACCAGATCCTCCGGTTTGGCGCCGTAAACCGGGGCCAGCCTCTCTTTAAATTTCCGGTTGTCATCCCTGGTGGCTATATAGATTCCGCAAACTCCACAATATAAACCGCATGGCGCCGCAAGCTCTTTATTAATGGTCATAGCATTCCTCCGCCTGGGATGTGCTTGTGCCTGATTATACGCTTCGCCTGACGGCTATAACAAGCAATGCCGGCCTGATTTGTTGATATATTTTTCCTGTTGTAGAATTGCCGTAATAAAAAACAGCCTTTTTAAACTGGGTAAGGAGGTTACTGAAATGAAGTCTACCTGGGGATGTGTTCTTGCTGCTGTAGGCGTAATAGTACTGGGCGCCGTAATCATAGCAGTCTCCCTGGTCGGTATTTACAACAGTCTGGTAACCAAATCACAGGCCGTAGATGCGCAATGGTCGCAGGTGGAGACTCAATATCAGAGACGTTACGACCTGATTCCCAACCTGGTTAACTCGGTCAAAGGGATGATGCAACAGGAACAGGCGGTTTTCCTGGCCATAGCCGAAGCGAGAACCAAATACGGTGCCGCCCAGACGGTGGATCAGAAGGCCGCCGCGGCCGGAGAGGTTGAAACTGCACTCGGCCGCCTGCTGGCAGTGATTGAAAATTATCCTGATCTTAAGTCCAGCCAGAATGTCACACAGTTGATGGACGAGCTGGCGGGGACGGAGAACCGTATCAGTGTGGAAAGAAGGCGTTTCAATGACCTGGTTAGGGAATATAATACGCAGATCAAGACATTCCCAACCAATATGCTGGCCGGTATGTTCGGATTCAGCGAAAAGCAGTACTTCCAGTCGGTCGGCGGTGCCGAAATGGCGCCTAAAGTGGAGTTTTAGTGTCCCGTAACCTGCTTTTCCTGCTCGTTGCAGCTTGTCTGGCTGTAATATTGCTGCCCGCCGTAAGTATGCCCTCATGGGCGCAGAATTTTCCCCAGCTTACCGGCTACGTCAACGATTCGGCCGGATTATTGTCGGATCAGGGTAAGACGGAGCTTGAATACAGGCTGGCTCAACTTGAGAAAGATACTACGGCACAGGTCTTCGTTGCGACTGTGAAGAGCCTCGAAGGCGACAGCATAGAGGACTATGCCAGCAGGCTGTTCGAGAAATGGAAAATCGGGCAGAAGGATAAAAACAACGGGGTACTTTTCCTGGTGGCCCTGGATGATCGTAAGATGCGTATCGAGGTCGGGTACGGGCTTGAGCCGGTGATCACCGACGGCCGCGCGGGCAGAATAAGAGATAACGACGTCATACCCCTTTTTAAAAATAATGATTATGAGGGCGGAATCAAAGCGGGTGTGGCTTCAATTGAGAAATATATCCGAGATGGTTCCCCGCCCGCTCCTCTGGAGGAGAATCCGGTGAAGTCGCTGCTGGGCGATTACATCTTCGTGTTTTTCATCCTTTCTATAATCACGATTTACCTTTCGGGTTTTATGGCGCGCAGTAAAAATGTGTGGTTGGGCGGCATCTGGGGTGCCATAGCTGGCGTCATAATGGGATTCTCTATCGGGGGAATTGCGGCGCTCGTAATTGCGCCTCTCGTATTTACAGGTCTTGGACTGGGCACGGATTATGTGCTTTCGCGTAATTATCAGAGGCTGAAGAAGTCCGGAAAATCCACTGACTGGCACAGGACGGGCGGTGGCTTCTGGGGTGGATTCAACGGTGGATCAGGAGGGGGCTTCGGAGGTGGATTTGGTGGCGGTGGCGGTGGAATGTCAGGAGGAGGCGGTGCCAGCGGAGGCTGGTAGATGAAGTGAAAGAGGGGCCGGTTCAGAGTTGAACCTGCCCCGCTGTTTAACCGGTTGAAGTCGTTTTTTAATAGGCGCGCGGTAGTCCCAGTTTGAACTGGCCGATTACGTTCTTCTGTATCTCCATGGTGCCGGCGGCGCTGAACCATCCCATATTAACCAGATATAGATTCTGACAGCGTCCACTGAGCTTCGCCCACCTGGACTCGGGGCTTATCTGCGAATTGGCCCCAAGTATCTCGAGACCCGTCCTGGCCATGTTATCGGTGACGATGTTACAGTACAGTTTATTCCTGGCCGCCTCGTAGCCCGGCATCTTGCCGGTGCTCATTTTCCACATTATCTCAAGCCCGAACCTGCGCAGCGTCTCGAGCTCCAGAGCGCGCTCAGCCAGTTTATGGCGCACCACAGGATCCTGAGAGAGGGGTTTCCCTTTCTGGGTGTTCTCCTTGGCATATTTAACGAGCAATTCTAATATGCGCCGTCCCGTGCCCAGCACATGCGGCGCCAGAGATAGACGTTCGATGGCCAGTGCGGGGATGAGCATGTAAAATCCCTTGTTTTCCTCGCCGACCAGGTTCGAGGCCGGTACCCTTACGTTGTCGAAATAGACTTCATTAAAGCTGTGTATGCCGGAGAGATTGATCAGGGGCCTGATTGTAATTCCGGGGCTTTTCATATCCACAATTATGATGCTCATGCTTTTGTGGATTTTGGTGGATGTCGGGTCGGTTTTACATGCCAGCCAGCACCAGCGTGCACGGTGGGCGCAGCTCGTCCACACTTTCTGTCCGTTTATTATATAATCGTCGCCCGATCTGATAGCGATGGTCTTGATTTTGTTGTAGTCGGACCCTGAATCCGGTTCACTGTAGGCCGTACACCATATTCCGTCAGGATCGCCGGAAGCGATTAAAGGAAGGTATTTCTGTTTCTGTTCCTCGTTTCCGAACAGCATCAGGCTCGGTCCGTTGATACCTGTGCCGGATATACCCATACTGGTGCCCGGTATTTCATAATAGCCGGCCTCTTCAGAGTAAACGAATTGCTCCCAGTATGATGCCCCCATCCCGCCGTATTGCTCGGGCCAGTTCATGCACAGCCATTTCTTTTGTGCAAGCTTTTTGGATATGGAAAGTGAAAATTCCCAGTCTTCGTCCGCGCTCTCCTCCTCCAGCATGGCGGTGCGGTAGGGTTTCCCCACCACCTCGGCAAGTGCAAATTTACGTATCTCCTTGCGCAATTGATCCGTCTTTCCACCAAGGTCGAAATCCATTTTTTTTCCTCCAATACCCGATTGTAAACATGGGAGCCATGATTTTCTCAAAAACCGTTTTATATTGTAATATAAATTTTATACGATTGATAGAGTCCGCAGCACACAGGCTATTACAGCAAGGTAATTAAATATCGGGTGAAAAGAGGAGCAGGAACATGTCGCAGGAACTGGGCAAAATCGAAAAACCGGAAGTGCAGGGCTTCAAGGATAGCAGAAAAATCCTTCAGGTTCCCCTTATCTATGCCGGGAAAAACTCGCCGGAGGAATATCTCGAGCTATATGAAAAATACTGGCGGCAGGTTGATGAGATGGTGGCGAAACTCGAGAGTAAGCTGGGACGTGTAACGATGATATTTCACGAAACGATTGACCGGGAGGGGGAAGGTGCCCTGGAGATACTTAAAGAACTGCACCCCAAAAGCCATGAAATGGTGAATAAACGCTGCCCGCAGTCGGCATCTCTTAAATGTATCGAGGTCGGCGAGTTACTTGAAGAAGTAATGGACTGGGAGCGCTGCCTGATGGTGGGGCTGATCAGTGAAAAGGCATCCAAACAGGTCTACGAAGCATACTCGGACGCATCGCGCAAACGCTATCAGTATATCAGTAAAACCATCGATGAATCCTTGAAGGCCGGCGATATAGCCCTGCTTTTTATACGTGAGGGACATCTGGTTCAGTTCCCTCAGGATGTGGAGGTGTTCATGGTGGCCCCGCCGGCGCTGGACGAGATACACCGATGGGCGCTTGATAGAGCTGCTAAACGAGATAAGGAATAGGAGTTGTTTCCGCCTTCATAAGGCTCGCAGCGGTATCCTTCCGGCAGGCCTCTTTTCCAGTGACAGTGCCTCAACAGGGCACACATACATGCAAACGCCGCAGCCGATACAGCGCGCTTCGTCTCTAAATAGTCGGCCTTCCACCATTTTCAGCGCATTCATCTGGCATCGTTCCAGACACGACTCGCAGGCCGTGCAGGCTTCCTCATCGATCTTGATCAGGTAACGGGCGATGACCGTCTGGCTGGGGGCCGGCGCTTTTTTATAGCCCTTCAGAGCTATGCAGTGGCACCCGCAGCAGTTGCACAGGATATTTGAGAAGTGATCGGGAGTATCGGCGTACTGGTGTATCAGCCCCGCCGTTTCCGCTTCCTCCAGCACCTGCAGCGCCTGCTCGACATTGAGACGTTTAGTCAATCCTTTTTCAATGGTGAATTTGGCCGACGAGCCCAGGATCATACAATTATCCAAAGGCTTTGAACATGGGTTGCCCCACTGCTCGCCCAGCTCGCGGCAGTGACAGAGCGCTGCTCCGATATACTCGCTCTGCTTGATCAGTTCCTTCATCTCGGCGTAGGGAATAATCGTAGAGCGACTCATGATATCCTGCTCCACGGTGATTTTCTTAGGCGAGGAGGGCGTCTCCGTCAGGATTGGGGCGCCTGCTTTCCGCAGTTTCCACATTTTTATCAGGTACTGGCCCAGCAGGACGTCCAGCTTCGCCAGATATTCCTTATCATCACGCCAGAACTGGAGCTCCATGACCCCTGGAAAAAGCGGTAGCAGTTCGTAGAGCTTTTCGCCATTTTCTTCTTTGGAATGAATCAGTGCCTTGTTTGCCATAATCTCCAGGTGCTCTGCGATACTTTCGGGATGGCTCCCTGGAATGCCGGCTGAAATCTGACGCGCCGTGGCGAAATCGTAGGGCATGGCGCAGGCGATCTCAGCCTCGACCGGGCTGTAAAGATAGGATATCAGGGCAAAAAACTCGTCACATTTAATACAGGGCACCAGAAAAGTACTGCGCGAGTTTAGCACCGGGATAAGTTTCTCGTAGACGGCTTCAACCATTTTTTTCTCCTCTAATTTTGCCGATAATCATGTTCAGCATTTGGCAAGCGGCACCTTGCCAGCTTCTCTGGGTTCGAGGTAGAGTGCATCTGTGGGGCAGACGTGCATGCAGATACCGCAGCCAATGCATCGTATCTCTTCGCGCATCAGCTTGCCGTCCTCCATTTTCAGGGCTTTCATCCAGCACCGCCCGATACAGGCCTCGCAGCCGGTGCATTCCGTTTCATTGATGTGCACCAGGTAGCGGGCATTGACCATCCGGCTGGGCGCAGGCGCGTTTTTAACACCCCGCAGGATGAAACAGTGGCATCCGCAGCAATTGCACAGCAGATTGGTGAACTGGCCCGGGTTATTGACATAATTGTGTACAAGGCCCGCTTCCTCTGCTTCGTTCAGCTTCTCAAGCGCTTCGTCCCTGGAAAGACGTTTGGTGAAACCGCGCTCGATTGAGAATAAAGCCGACTCGCCGAAGACCATGCAATTTTGCATCGGTTCTGAGCTGGGTTTGCCCAGCAGGTTTCCCTGGTGCCTGCAGACGCAGGTACCGGCCGCTATATGCTCGGTATCCAGTATAAGCTGCTTCATTTCATGGTAGGGGATAACGCAGGCAAGCTGTCTGATCTCCTTGCCCACCGCCACCTTTCTTCCGGCAGCGGCTTTCTCGATTTTAAGAGGTTTGCCCGACATGAATTCACGCTTGACTGCTTTAGAGTAGGCGCTCAGCAGCACCGCCCATTTTTTACTGCGCTCGTCGACAACGCCCTTCATTAACTGGAACTCGATCAACCCCGGCACGAAGGGCAGTCCCTCATAGAGTTTTTTCCCCGCACTCTTTTTGATATGTATGAGTCCTTTGTCCCCCATGGCCTCGAGTTGAGAAGCAACTCTGGACACATCGCTCACTCCGAGATTCCCGGCTATCTCTTCGGCACTGGCATATTCAATGGGCATAGCACAGGCAATCGCAGCCTCATCTGGCGTGAAAAGAAACTGCACCAAATCGTAGTATTCCTGGCATATAACGGCAGGAACTGTGGTCCCACGCGCGTTCAGTGCAGCCGCCAGCCTGTCATATACAGCATCTACCATATGACACCTCGCAAAATAGTCCTGCACCAAATAATTTGTGTGCAATATATTTGTATGCAGTCTATCAAGATGGAGAGGTCATTGTCAAGCAACGATGTCCCGGATAAGTGGCAGGGATTTTAAACTGACATTGGCAGGCAAGTTAAAGGTTGGTGGCCCTGTTCAGGCACTGCTTCCAGCGGGCGTTGACCCATTGCTGCAGCTCGTCGATCTGTTCCTCGGTTATGGTCTTGAATCTGCCCTGGGACTTGAAATACTCGCGAACCGGCTGGAGGTTGCCGCCCTTGCGTGCCAGAGATTCGCTGGCTGAGGTCAGCCTGAAGATATTGTCCTCGATCTCATACAGGACGACCAAACCGGTCTCTACCGCCATCTCGCCGAATTTAATTGTATCACTGAACGGGAATAGCCATCCCGGCGGACAGGGTGTGTGGACATGTATAAACCTGGTTCCTTCGATTGTTTTAGCCTTTTTAACTTTCTCGTAAAGGTCCAGGGGATAGGAAGCCGAACAGGTTGCAACGTAGGGGATGCCGTGGGCCTCCATTATAGCCGTCATATCTTTCTGATACTGCTGTTTGCCCAGCACCGGGGTTGTTCCTGATACGGCGCCCAAAGGTGTTGACCCCGACCTCTGGTTGCCGGTGTTCATGTAGCCTTCGTTGTCGTAACAGATATACAGGAAATCGTACTGACGTTCCGCCGCGCCGCTTAAAGACTGTATGCCGATATCATGCGTGCCTCCGTCCCCGGCGAAAGCCATAACCGTGATCCCTTTTTTACCCAGCGCCCTCAACCCGGCCACAAGCCCGGTAGCCGAAGCTCCTGTCGAGGCGAAAGGTGTATTCACACAGGGTACGTTTACAGCGGTGATGGGATACATCCCGTGCAATACTGTGGCGCAGCTGGCCGGTACTGTCACAATGCACTGCCCTTCCAGTGCCTTCAGTGTATGCCTGTAGGCCAGCGAAAGGGCGCATCCCGGGCAGGTGCGGTTGCCGGGCAGTATCCATTCCTTCTCAATCAGGTTGACTGCGTTTGCTTTCAATTCTATTCTTCCTCAAATCTGGCAGATCCACTCCGGATAGTCCGGATTGGTCACTGTCTCTTTAAGCGATGATATTGCTTTCCTGGTCGCTTCGACAAGTTCGCGCGCTTTTATATCCCGGCCACCCAGCCCTACGATGAAATTCCTGATGGCCGCGTTGATATAGGTTCCGTACAGCGCCGATTTGATCTCGGAACAGGTCGCGCCCTCAGAGCCGTAACTGATGTTTTTATCGAATACCACTATCAGGCGTGATTTGCGCAATGCCTGTACCACGTCCTGTTTGGGGAAGGGACGGAATACCCGCAGACCCAGTACACCCACCCTGATCCCCTCTTCCCTGAGCATGTCCGCGGCAACTATCGCTTCCGATGCCAGGCTTCCCATGGCCACGATCGTGATCTCAGCATCCTCGTTGCGTTCCTCCCAGAACATGTTTGAATAATCGCGCCCGAATATGGCGCCGAATTCCTTACCCGCATCTCTGATGATCGCTGCGGAATTCTGTAGCGCTTCCTGCAGCAGGTACCTGAGTTCCATATAGCCGTGGCATAGCTTGCCGTCCACACCGACACGCGGGTTGGCCAGTGTAACCAGGTTGTAGTTCTTGGGATTCTCCGGGTCGAGGATAGTGTGAGGCTTGTATGGCGGCAGGTAGCGGTCCACATCCACTTGCTCGGGAATATCGACCGGCATCTCGGTATGAGAGAGTATATAACCGTCATAGCAGACCATGACGGGCACGTAAACACTTTCCGCTATGCGGTAGGCCTGTATAACCGAGTCCAGTATATCCTGATTATTGCGGCAGTATATCTGTATCCAGCCAGTATCACGCTGCGAGATGGAGTCTTGCTGGTCGTTGAGAACGTTCCAAGGCGCGCCCAGCGCGCGGTTCACGCAGGCCATGACGATGGGAAGACGTGCGCCGGCAGCCCAATGCAGCATTTCGTGCATATATGCAAGCCCATGAGAGCTGGTGGCTGTGAAAGCGCGCGCCCCTACAATTGAGGCAGAGGTGCATACCGCCATTGCGCTGTGTTCGCTTTCTACGGCCACGTACTCAGCCTTGAGCTGGCCGTCCTCTACGAACTGCGAAAGCTGTTCCGTCAGCGGCGTTTGCGGGGTTATGGGGTAAGCGGCTATAACCTGGACGCGGCTGAGATTGGCGGCTATGGCGGCCGCCTGGTTTCCGTCTACTATATGGATGTTTGATTTTCTCTGCACTGCCATGATATCAGCCCAGCTTTTTTTCCTCGGGGATCATTGTAATGGCCTGTACCGGACAGACCTGGGCGCAGATACCGCATCCCTTGCAGTACTCGAGGTCTATGGTGGGTGGTATTGCGCGGGTCATAACAGCTTCGGGACAATAAAGCCAGCAGAGAAAACAGGTCGGCTTGTTGAGTTTTGAAGCCGTGCATCTCTTGTCGTCTATGACCGGCAGGTGGGTTCGCCATTCGCCGGTCTTGCCCGCTTCACCCAGGCCTGGCGATGACTCATCGCAGATATGATTGCATTCTCTGGTACCCATTATAAAACCTTACTTACCTACTCAGGTTATCTCGTAAGTCTTATTTATCGCCGCCAGGTTTATATCTACAGTATTGCGCGAAAAACGCTCGCGCACAACTTTCTCCAGCGTGGGCAGGTCGACTATTTTTGTAGCCTTTACCAGTGCTCCCAGTATGGCTGTATTGACCACAACCAGCCCTGCTACAATCAGATCCAGGTCCTGGCATACCTTGGTGGCATCGGCTGTAGCAATATTGTATTCGCCCTTCATACCCAGGTCTCGGGGCGCCAGCGGAGAATTTACTATCAGCCATCCGTTTTTACCCAGTCCTTGGATCACATCCGGGTATTTGAGCAGCGTGTGATCGAGTACGACTACGATGGCGGGATATTCCACCTGCGATACCACCAGAACCGGCTCCGTCGATATGCGTGTCGAAGCGCTGACCGGCGCGCCGCGTCTCTCGGCGCCGAAGGACGGCGCTGCGGTTACCCCCTTAAAACCTTTCTGATAGGCTGCCTGCGCGATTATCTTGGCCGCTGTGATCGCACCCTGGCCGCCGCGCCCGTGCCATCTGATTTCCAGAGGTTTGTTATCGAGGGAAGACTTGGAAGCCATCAATAATCTCTCTCACAGGTAAAATACACAACGAAGATATATGTTAAACCTTGTTCAAAGTATATGTCAAACGATGCTGCAGAGGCCGACCGAAGTCATTTATTTTTATCTGTATTAGGTATAACGCAAATCAGTTTGACCGTTCGGTCCCCTTTATTTAGTATGCCGTGCATCTCGTTGGCCGGTATGAAAACGACGTGTCCCGGCTTGAGCTGTGTCTCCCCATCCTTGTCTTTGACGGCCGCGGGGCCTTCAAGAATATAAATCTCATGCTCCCAATCGTGCTGGTGGAAGGGGGTATTGCTGCCCGGCTCTATCTCAAAGACGCGCATAATGAAATTGGGAGCACCCTCTCGCGGCCCCGCAACAACGTGCATGCGCACGCCGGGGGCGGCCTCTACAGCTTCGACTTCTTTGTAGTGATGGACTTTCATGGCAACCTCCGCTGATGATAATGAAATTATATCTTAAAAGAGGCGCGTGCCTTCAGCTCGTCTTCGTGAGTAACAAGCCATTTGCGGCATTTCCTCCAGTTCGGGCTGTATTGCTCCACTAAGTCCCAGAATCTTTTCGAATGGTTCATATGTTTTAGATGCGATAGCTCGTGAATGAGGACATAGTCGATGATCTCTTCCGGCGCTGTCAGAAGTTTCCAGTTTAAAGTCAGGTTGCCGGCCGGAGAGCAGCTTCCCCATCGCGTTCTCTGTCCGCGTATGAAGATGGCTCTGTAACGCAGCCCCATGGCCTGCCGAAAGCTGTCGGCCTTCTGCGTAAATATCGTTGCGGCCTGCTGCCTGTACCAGTTCTCGAGTATTGCCGGGATCGACCCGTTTCTTGCTCCGGTGGAGACCAGCAGCTTGTTGCCGCGCAAAACGGCCGAGGATGTTGCCGATTTAACGGCGCTGATGCTTATTTCGATCGGCCTGCCCATGAAATAAAGCCTGTCGCCCTGCCCGGGCTCAGAGGTGAAAAGCGGCAATTGAACCGGTTCTCTGGTCGGCAGGTGTCTCAATATCCAGCGTGACTTTTGCCTCAGAATATTTACTACCTGTTGCTGATCGTATTTTCTTGGCACAACCACCGTCAACCCTGTCTCGCTGCGTATCTCCAGCCTGATGCCGCGGGTAAGTTGGCTTTGCTTCAATTTGTAACCCACGGATCTGCCCATCAGTTCGACCTCCCCATCGCCTATCAGCGTAAGACGGCGGTTATGTTTTTTTCGGGCGCTTATCTCACTCAATTGTTAGTTCCTGATCAACATTTGACACAATTATAATTGATTACAGGGGGATGGTGGAGTAAAATGCAAACTCAGATACGGCCGATATATGATTTGAAAAGAATGCCGATATGAAATGTCTGATTCTCGCCAGCGGTTTCGGCACCAGACTTTACCCTCTGACCATCAGTCAGGCCAAAGCGCTTCTGCCCTACAAGGGCAAACCTATGATAAACCACATTGTGGACAAAATACCCTGTGACATTGATATCCTGGTCAATGTTAATAAGAGATTCGAGTCTGATTTCCTGCGGTGGAGCAGCCGCCAGAGCCGTGATATCACCATCTGTGTAGAGGACGTCAGGTCAGACGATGAAAAACTGGGCGCCATCGGTTCGCTGAACTACTGGATAAAGAAGAAGAATATCAATGAGGACCTGCTTCTATTCGGCGCCGATAATTATTTTGAGTTCGACCTTGCCGGCTTCATGGCCGCATATGACGGCCGGCATGTCCTGGTGGCTGTGTATGATGTAGGTCATCCGTCTAAGGCTAAGCAATATGGGGTAGTGAAAGTCGAAGGCGATCGCATCGTCGAACTCGAGGAGAAGCCGGCCATGCCCAGGACCAGCCTCGTGTCCACTGCATGCTGGATATTGCCGCCCAGGGTATTTCCCATCATCAGCGCGTTCTGTGAAAAAACCGTTCGCGACAACCTGGGATTTTTTATCACCCACCTGGTCGCCATCGATACAGTCAAGGCATATCGATTTGAGGAGATGTGGATCGATATCGGCAATCTCGAGATATATAACGCCACTAAATGATCGGGTGGCCTGCTGCGCCCGGCCGTTTATGATTGATGTAAAATTATTGGTAAACAAATTTATGTTAACATTAGTTCTTCACAAGGGGGCACCTGTATGGAAGATGTTGAAAACATGGTGAAGACCACCATCAGCCAGATCGAGAAGGTACTCAGCAGTAAAACGGTCATAGGTGAACCTATCAACGTAGGTGAAACGACTTTAATACCTCTTTTATCGATGGGATTCGGCTTCGGCGCTGCGGGTGGCACGGGAAAAACGGATGCCAGACAGAGCGGCGACGGCCTCAAGGGGGGAACCGGTGGGGCAGGCGGCATGCGTCCTATCGCTATAATCGTCATCGATAGGGAAGGTGTGCGTATAGAGCCCATCAAGAGCAGTGTTGCCGCTGCTCTTGAGAAGCTGGGAGAGAAAATTCCTGGCGTGGTTGAAAAGATCGCCGATAAATGGGGTGAACGTAAAAAGGAGTAACCCGTGGCCCCGCTTGTTATCGGTCTTGCAGTCATCGCCCTGATAGCACTGTTGCTGGCGATTCCCCTTTGGATAACACTATCTGCCGGCTTCCATGGCAGTGCCATATTCAGTGTGAGGGTCAGGTTCCTTTTCGGTCTTCTCTCATGGAAGACATCATCCATGCGTGCTGCGGGGGATGGATCACCTGCAACCGAGGCTGAAAAGGACGTATTTCACACTTTAGCACGTGTGCTTGAGGCGGCGCAGGTCAAAGGCCTCGCCGAAAAGATCCGGCTGCTCACCATGCGGGTATACCGTCGGGTGAGAATCCTTTCCCTTCGATCGGATCTGAGGGTCAGCCTGGGGGATGATTACTATACCGGTATGCTGGCGGGACTGCTGATACCGGCGAACCTGTACTTGAATCAGATGTACGGGGATTTAATACTGGTCCGGCCCGCATTTGAAGAAGAGCTTTTTATAGAAGGGGATTTTTATACCGACCTGCAGGTGCGTCCCATCCAGGTGCTTGTACCCTGTTTGGGCTTCGCATTTTCCCCGGAATTTCGGCGGGCGCGCAGGATAGTCGCCGGAGGGTCATGCACAGAGAAATAGTCAGCTGCGAGGAGACGCGCGAGATTGCCGGGATCAGGCTCACTCCCATAGTCAGGTCGTTCCTGACTTGGGCGGACATCGACGGGACGATCACTTTTTATGCGTACAGGCAGCCCACCTACCTGCTGGTCGAACGGTATTCGGTTGTGCAGGTGATGACGATAAGTGGGGAGGAAATTACTCTCCGGCAGATATATTCCGAGTGCCCTGCTATCAGAGAAGTTCTTGCTGAGCGCTACCCTGCTCTTCTGGAGCTGGCGAATTAGCTATAGCCACTGCAGACGGCCTCCTGTAACGTGGCTTTCTCCTGGGGTATTTTCTTGCACCCGCTGTCCAGAGGCCAGTGAAAAACTTGCTGTCCAGCTGGTGTAAAAAATCGGCCGAATTTACCAGGTCCCGGGAAGCAGCATTTTCGAAATAGGCCACCTCTACGTGTTTGCCCATGTTTTTAACGACCTGCACCGTGTAGTTGAAATCCGAGTCTCCGCTGACCAGCACGGCCGTATCGTAAGTGTTATTGGCGGCGAAGTACAGCAGGTCGGTGGCCAGCATGACATCTATACCGCGTTCGACCGGAATGCCCTGAGAGAGCTTGGTCGTGCCCAGCCTCAGTTCCAGGTAGGGCGTCTTGCGCAGCGTCTCCAGAAACTCCTGCTGCTCGCGTGAGCCTTCCGATCCTTTGCCGGACTCCTGCAGGACATTGTAGTAGTAGGTGCGGATCAGTTGCCTGCTGCCGCACAGCTTTTTGGTGAACTCTCCGAAATTGAGGTCGAAACGTTTGAAATTATTTTTCAGCGAGTGATAAAGGTTGCTGCCGTCTATGAAGATGGCTACCCTTTCATTCATAATATATTACTCCTCTCGATATTACCCCGCCCCTGATACCAATAATGCGGTGAAATATACATATAATAAATTATTGTCTTATGCAATTATACTTGAAATCAGGCTGATGGGGTATAGCAGGGTAAAGCAGTAGTCTATTTGTCGGTCACAACCCACAGCCTGCTCCCGTCCGTGATGTACTCGATGTTTCCCTGTGCTGCCGTAATGAAGATATAGTTTTCGGAGACCCTGGCCGATAGCCTTTCCAGCGTCTCACGGTTGGGATGGCCGAAGCGGTTCATCGCGCCGGCCGAGATTACTGCCGACGCCGGATCGACGATGGCGAGGAACTCGTCCGAGCTCGAGCCTTTGCTTCCATGGTGCGCCACTTTAAGGACATCGCTGCGAAGGTCAGCTCTCTTCCCGGCCAGGCATTGTTCGGCCTCCATGCCGATATCTGAGCACAGCAGAAAACTCACTTTTCCGTAGGTAGCCCTGATCACAACGGAATTATTATTTATATCATCTCCGGTGCCTTTGAAAGGTTCGGCCGGTGGATTCAGCACGCTCAGATAAAGCTCGCCTGAATTTAATTGCTTGCCGCCAGCCAGAGTATATAATGCGACCTGTTTGTCAAGCGCGGTTCCAACTATCTCGACGGGCAGTACGGCCTGGCTATTGGAGGGGGGAAGATACAGGGAGCGGATATTGTAGCGTCTCAGCAGTTCAAGTGCGCCGGCTATGTGGTCGGACTGGTACTGTGTCAGGATCAGCGTATCGATTTGCCTGTCCCAGAATGGCAATTTCTTGCCAAGTTGAACGCAGGCTGAGGCTGGATCCGGACCTGCGTCGATCAGTATATTCCGGCCGGCCGCTGTCCTGATTAATATGCATTCGCCCTGGCCGACATCGAGCACGTTTACGTGAAGCCTGCCGTCCGGCAACGAGCTATATGCTGTCCAGATGAGCAAATTGCCCGCCAGCAGAAAAGCCAGAGCCGGGTAGACGGTTGTCCTGAAGCCGGTGGACTTCAGGTTTCCCGCCGCCTGGCGGGCCTTTTCCAGCCAGGATTGTGTGAAAGTTCGGATCTTATGCCTGTATTTAATACAAACCAGCAGGAGTCCCAGAGCAGTGTAGTAGGCTGCGGCCTGCCAGGGCTGCAACTCCATATTGCGAATGTAAGCCACGGGAATTGAGCTGAATACCTGGACTACCAGCAGGAAATACGACAGGAACAGCCAGGCGATCCAGCCGAAAAATATTCCCGCAGGGGGCCATGCCAGTCCGGCTGCAGCTGTAAGCAGCGCTGTGATGATTATGCCGGGGAAGGAGGGCATGGCAAAGAAGGTGGCCGGCGCGCTGACGATGGAAAAGGAGTGAAAACTGAGAGCGGTCAGGGGCCAGGTGAATATTATTGCGGCCAGCGTTGTCGCGAAGCTGATCACGACTATTTTCTTCAGCCGGATGGTATACCTGCCTCGCCTGCCTGTAACTTGCGGGCCGGCGAACTCAATTAATGATGGGGCTATCAGCACCAGACCCAGCATGGACAGGAAGCTCAGCTGGAAGCTGACATCCCACAGGACGCGCGGTTCCACGGCGGTCATGAGCGCGGCCGCCAGCACCAGGGCTGCCAGCCCGTTGCGTTGCCTGCCCAGGAGATCAGCTATCAGGAACACGCTGCCCATAATAGCCGCCCTGACCATGGTCGCAGGCATACCCGTAAGCACGGTATACAGCCAGATGAAGGACAGCGATATCCAGAAATAGGCCCTGTTTTTTCTGCCGAACATCCAGATACTGATTGCGAGCACTATTCCCAGCAGAATAGTTAAATTCATGCCCGAGATGGCTATCAGGTGCGTTGTTCCTGTCATGTAGAAGGCCTGCAGGAGGTCATAAGGCAGGCTGCCGCGCAGTCCCAGCAGTATCGCGCGGGCCAGGGAGCTCTGAGGCTCGGGCAAACATATTAATAGGCTATTCGACAGGTTGTTGCGCAAACTGTAGATCCAGGACAGCGGAGCCCATCCTTTATCAGTGGCCACAACGTTTACCGACGGGTAATTCATGATCGAATAAATATCGCGGTTGGCCAGGTAGCCGCGATAATCGAAGTCATCGAACTGCGGTGGATTCTCCAACTTACCGCTAAGTCGCAGCACATCCCCGTATCGGTAAGAGCGGTAAAAAGGCAGTCGGACCAGTATTCCCCCTTCAACGGGTGAGGAGTTATCGGATATGTAAATCTTGTGTGCGGTAAATTTGAATTCGAGCGATTTGCCTCTTGCTTCAGGCTGATCGTCGACAACTCCTTCCAGCGATACGGTATCTCTATCGTTGTAGAACTGCACCTGCGTGCCGTCTGGCGGGTGTTGAGTCGATTGGTAAAGCAGGGCGCCTCCGGGAAAAGCCAGCAGGCATGCAGCCAGCAATGCCAGTAACCTGCGGCGACCGGGCATGAAGACTGCCACCAGGATGATGGGCAGGGGCAGCGCCAGCATCCAGACGGGAGCGTCGAAAATGGAGCCTGCAAATATCCCCGCTATCCAGAAGACGCTTACATATACAATAGGCATGGTTCTTTATTCACCCACGGAGACATAACCGCGCAGGCCATCGACTGCCGATTTTCCGAAGCCTTTGATTTTAAGCAGGTCGTCCAGGCTGCGGAAGGGGCCGTTCACACTCCGGTACTCGACTATCTGGGCTGCCTTGCCCTCACCTATGCCCGGCAGCGCCTGCAGCAGCCAGCCGTCCGCGCGGTTAATGTCCACCTTCTGGGGCTTGGACATCTCTCCAGTGGCCGGAACATAGATGGATATCCTGCTGACGTCCGCATTATCCGAGATACCTGCCGCCGAGATGAGCGCCGTCAGCGTATCGCCCGGTCGTGTAGCGTATATGCCTGGTCGCGCCACGTTGCCGCCTATATATACTTCGCCATAGATGTCGAATTGCCTGGAGTCGCTGAGTATTATCTCGGTCGGCTGCAGATGTGCCAGACGGATGCAGAAAAATACCAGTCCGGTGATGAGGCAAACTGCCAGCAATGCTGCTATAATAAGCCACATTTTCTCGCGGATACCCGTCATTGACTTCCCCCTCCTCACGAGTAGTTAAGACTTTGGTGGCGATAGAATTGTAACATATATGAATAACGAAAAAACGATTGCGGTTAATAAAAAGGCATACCATGATTACCATATCCTGGTAAGCTACGAGGCCGGCATTGCGCTCAAAGGCTCGGAGATCAAGTCTATCAGGTTAGGTCGGGTCAACATAAAGGACGCCTATGCCAGGCCCGAGAACGGCGAGCTGTGGCTGTATAACTCGCATATAGCTGCTTACCAGGCGGGCGGCTTCAATACGCACGAGCCCGACCGGCGGCGCAAGCTTTTAATGCACCGCAGCCAGATTGATGAACTGGAGCAGACGGCTAACCAAAAAGGTTTGACTCTGATACCTTTGAAGATATATATTAAAAACGGGATTGCGAAGCTGGAGATAGGAGTAGGCAAGGGCAAGAAGCAGTTCGACAAGCGCGAAACTATCGCCAAACGTGAGACCGATCGGATCGTGGAGCGGGCACTGAAGACGGGAGCCCGCAAGGCACGTTAACAACTTAATATGGGGGCGCGTGGCTTCGACAGAGAAGAGCCTACAGTACGGCAGGCCGAGGTGCCATCCACCTCGTAAATCAGGTGGCAAAACACAACTGCCGAAGAAGCAGTTCCAGTAGCAGCCTAAATAGGCTGCTCGTCCAACCTTTCCTCGTCCCGGTGGGATTGGATTGGGCGACGAAATGCCGGGATGCGCCTGCCCCGACGCTGATAAGGACCGGCTAAGACTTAATCAGCTGGCCCGGACATACTCCGTTTGCAGAGGGTGACCGGGCGAGTATAAAGAGCAGACTAAGCCTGTAGAAGTGCTGGCAACTTTTTTCTGGACGGGGAGTTCGACCCTCCCTCGCCTCCACCAGACAATAATTGGCGGATGTCTCCAGAGACATCCGCCATTATGATTAATATAGACTCACAATTATATAGAGTGCAAATGAACTAATTGAAAAACGATTTGTGAGATTGCCCCAAGTACATTCATAATGACGAAACCCGAGTGCTGCAAAAGTTCAGAAACATATTGGACTCCGATAGAGGTGATAATGCGGGGCCCATGTGCAGCAAGACTATGTAGAAAAATACTTCAGAAACGGCTATCGTCGTTTCATGAAGCGCAGTTCAAACAAGA
>DAOUFT010000125.1:0-7840 GCA_034429855.1 Dehalococcoidia bacterium | reverse complement strand
GCGAGGTGATAAAGCAGAACCTGACAAAAACGGGATTTATTAACCAAGGTCATGTATACTGTTGCCCGGCGATGAAAGCGATTGGACTGCTTAAAAATGCCTACGACCTTGTATTTTTAGATCCTCCCTATGCCGATACCCATCTTGGCGAGGTGATAACGTATCTGGCCAGATCTGCAATTGTCACATCTAATACACTGGTTACCGTATCTCATTCATCCCGCTTTCCATTGCCGGGCAGATATGTAAATCTGGAAAAGATTAAAGAGAAGAAATATGGTGATACCTGCATTTCAATATACCAGAAGGAGGCAACGCCTTGACTACAGCAATCTACCCGGGCAGCTTTGACCCCATAACCAACGGACATCTTGACATCGTGAAGAGGGCGTCATCCATTTTCGAAAAGGTTATCTTGGCCGTATACGATATCCCGCAGAAATCGCTACTTTTTACTGCCAAAGAACGGGTGGAACTGGCCCGTAAAGCAGTCGAGGATTTCAAGAATGTACAGGTAACGTCTTACTCAGGTATAACTGTGGAATACGCAAGAAAGGCTAACGCACAGGTGCTGGTCAGGGGTTTGAGGGCCAGCTCGGATTTCGAACGCGAATTTGAGATGGCATTAATGAATAAAAAACTGGCGCCCGATATCGAGCTGGTCTGTTTCATGGCCAACCTGCGCTACCAGTTTCTTAGCTCAAGTCTACTGAAAGAGATCATCAAGCTTGGCGGGAATCTTGACGATATGGTACCCCAGCATGTCAGCACTGCCCTGAAGAAGAAGTTGCTCGCTTGAGATATTGAACCGAAGCGCAATCTGGTAGCATTTTCAAGAAATTTTTATTATTATTCATTATTAATATTATTAATATACTGTTGGAGGTAACGTAAGGATGGCATACAAGATTACAGATGACTGCATAAGTTGCGGTGCATGCGAGGCGGAATGCAAAAATGAGGCAATTAAAGAGGGCGAAACCATCTACATTATCGACGCCACCAAATGCACCGAGTGCATAGGATGGTTTGACAAACCCAAGTGCTCAGAAGTATGTCCTGTAGATTGCTGCGTTGCGGATCCCGCTCACAAGGAGTCCAAAGAACAGCTGCTGGAGAAGTGGAAGAAGCTTCATCCCGGCAAGACACCCCAATAATACTTGAATATAACGGAATATCCTTAATATATGCTGACCATCGACCTTGATCTCCTCAAGATCAAAGGCTATGAAACCATCCTCGATGCTGGCTGTGGTCATGGACGCCATATCTGGCAGGTATGTAAAGTCAATAAAGGACGCTCAGTCGCGTTCGATCTTGATCTCGCCAGCCTTAAACAGGCGTGGTGCATGTTCCATGAGATGGACGTAAAAAAGGAGACGGCAGGACCCTGGTACCTCGTTGCCGGAAGTGTGACGAGTCTGCCCTTCGAGAATGAATTGTTCGACAAGGTGTTGTGTTCAGAGGTTCTGGAACATGTGCCGGACGATTCCACCGCAGTAGCGGAGTTTTGTCGTGTGCTCAAACCGGGTGGCGTCCTGGCGGTCAGCGTGCCATCACATTTCGCCGAATCGGTTTGCTGGAAAATATCAGATGATTATCACAACACGCCCGGCGGACATATAAGGATATATCAGAAATCAGAGATCATAAAGCTGCTAAAAAAGCATGGCCTTGATATCTTCGCTATCAGATATAAACACGCGCTGCATTCAATTTACTGGTGGTCCAAGGGTTTGTTCGGGCTTAAGAACGAGAAGGCTTTTATCCCGTCGCAATACTACAAATTCCTGGTGTGGGATATATATAGTGGCCACCGTTATACAAAATGGCTGGAGGATGGGTTGAACCATTTCTTCCCCAAAAGCACTGTCCTCTACTGTCGGAAGCCCGCTTCAGTTTAAGTAAACGGCTTGTATAAACTAAGCAGCCTTCTTCGCTCCTAGGATTTTCGATTTCTCATAGGCCGCCATCACCGCATTCGCTATGAGCGAACGTATTCCTCCGCTCTCAAGCCGGTGCAAAGCTTCGGCAGTAGTGCCCCCCGGAGAGGTGACCATATTCCTTAATTCAGCAGGATGCCTTGCGGTTTTTTTTACTGTCTCTACGGAACCTGCAACCGTCTCAATAACAAGCTTCTGCGCTATGCCCCTGCTCAATCCTATATGCACTCCAGCATCGATCAGCGCTTCGATAAAAAGGAACACATAGGCCGGTCCGCTACCGCTGACGGCTGTAGCCATATCCAGATACTTTTCATCCTCAAGATACATCTCTTCTCCCATGGAAGCCAGTATACGTCTGGCCAGTTCATGTTTCTCAGCGGGTAGCTTGCCCGATGATGTCCAGACCGTCATGCCCTTTCCGACCTGGGCCGGGGTATTGGGCATCGCCCGCACCAGCCCGACCTGCTTTAAGGTGCGAGACATCGTCTCCAAATTGAGACCGGCCGCAATGGATAGGACAAGTTGCGAACCGAGGTGCCCAGACAACTGGCTCAACACAGCACCGGCATCCTGCGGCTTTACCGCCAGGATGACCACATCAACCCCCTGTACAGCCCTGACGTTATCATCCATAACGAGGACTCCATATTTCCTCCTAACCATCTCACGTTGTTTTACGGAAACATCGCTAACTGTGATATCCCCCTTCACGGCCAATCTTGTGCGCAGTATGCTCTTAACCAGAGCACTCCCCATCGTGCCTCCACCTATTACAGCAACCTTCATAATTCAGCTCCTTTCACCGAATATGGCCCGCCCTATTCTAATCATGGTAGCACCTTCTTCTACAGCAACTTCAAAATCATCCGTCATGCCCATCGACAGCTCCCTAAACCCATAGACCGAGCTGATTCGCTTCATTTCAGCAAATAACGGCCTGACCTCCTCCGGATCACTACATAACGGCGCTACTGTCATGAGCCCCAGTACATTAAGATTAGGCAAAGCCGAAATCGAACTTACTGCACTCTCAATCTCCTCTCTGGTAAAACCATATTTTGTCTGCTCACCGGATAGATTAACCTCAATTAAAATATTAACGGTTCTGGTGGCTTTCCTGTTGATTAGCTCGGCCAGATTCAGCGTGTCAACGCTATGTATTATGTCTACCACCGGCAGTATATCAGCGACTTTATTGCTTTGAAGATGCCCGATAAAGTGCAGCGTTATACACTTTCTGATTTCCTCGAGCTCCGCGTATTTGGCTATGGCTTCCTTAACACGATTCTCGCCGAAATCCTTCAATCCGCAATTAAATCCAGCAAG
The DNA here is from genome assembly GCA_034429855.1 of Dehalococcoidia bacterium. Taxonomy (GTDB): domain Bacteria; phylum Chloroflexota; class Dehalococcoidia; order GIF9; family UBA5629; genus CAIMUM01. Next base: position 4,568 of record DAOUFT010000125.1, on the reverse strand, counting down.
CACAGTACTTGAAGGGAAGTTCTTGGTCACTGCTATCAGTCTTATTTCGGCAACATCCCGCCGGCTTTTACGGCAGGCTTCTTCAATACGCTTGCGCAGAATACGTAATCGGCTTTCAATAGTCTGCTGCAATACCGGCCATCCCGCATATCTCTGCTACACAGTATTACTCATATATTTTCTCGTCCGCGGCGTGAGCTTCCTGGGCATCATCCTCAACGTCACGAACATTTACGGCAGGCTTGAGGGTCTCCCTGTAATACTCGTGCTGGATTATTAGATTCATAATCTCGCTAGTTCCAGTCCAGATGATGGAAAGCCGCGCGTCCCTCAACATCTTTTCGATAGGATAGACATTGGTGTATCCGATGCCACCTACCACCTGCATAGCATGATTAATAATATCCCATGCGGACTCGGTAGCGAAACGTTTGGCCTCCGAGACCAAGCGTCGGGAATAACCCGTGCTGCCCATGCTATCGACCGCCGTTGCCGCTCCATAAACAAGCATACTGGCGGCATCCAGTTTGATGATACTATCCGCTATTCTGAAACTGACTCCCTCAAATTCACGTATCTTGCGACCGAATGCTTTACGCCTATCGCTGTATCTGGTGGCCAATTCCAATGCAGCTCTGGCCAAACCCACCGCGCCAGCTGCCGAAGTCATACGCTCAGGTATCATCATCTGGTTGAATACATCAGCTCCCCTATTCAAGCCGAGCACAAGATTCTCCTTGGGAACCTTAGTATCCCTGAAAACGAGGCGGCCAGCTCCACCACCACGTGTTCCCAGCAACCCGTAAATATACTTGGCTTCCACGCCCATGTCCCTTTCAACAATGAAGGCACTAATGGATTTTCCAGGAGCTCCCTCGGTCCTGGCATACACCAGGAATATATCTGCACCATCCGCACCAACCACAAACCTTTTCTGTCCATTCAATATGTAATAGTCACCTTTTTGAACGGCGGTGGTCGTGGCCCCGAAAAAGTCTGAACCCCCCCTTGGCTCCGTCAATGCCTCGGCACAGAAAATCTTTCCCTTGAGCAGGGGGGCAAGGTATTTCTTTTTCTGATCGTCAGTGCCGAATACGTCCAGCGCTTCTCCAACGATACTGACCAGAGAGAAAAGGCAACCCAGTGACATCCCCAGTACACCGATCTCCTCAAGCGCTATTACTTCATCCATCCACTTCAATCCCCGACCGCCATAGGCCGGATTAAAACGGAGCCCCAGCAGGTTATTCTTGGCCAGATCCATCACATATTGGCGAGGATAGCGGACTTTGTCAGCATCCATATCCTGCAGCAATTGCTTGGGAACGGACTTCACGAATCTGCGCACTTCCTCTCTCAATGTTTTTTGCTTATCATTCAACAATGATTCCAGCATGGTTTCACCTCTTTTATGCGGTCGAATTTATATCCGGCTTGTCCGTTATTTAAGCACGATATTGAGCAATTTGCCAGGCACGTATATCGTTTTTACAATACTTTTACCTGCCGTATATCCCTTAATACGGTCCTGTTCAAAGGCCAGCTTCAACGCCTCTTCCTCACCGATATCTATGGGCACGATTAGTTTATCCCTCAATTTCCCGTTGATCTGGACTACCAGAGTAACCGCCTCATCGGCAGCGAGGTCCTTATCCCATACTGGCCACGGCTGCTTGTGGATGCTGTACGGATAGCCCAGGGCCATCCACAGCTCCTCTGCCATGTGCGGAGTGGAAGGAGCCATCAATATCAATAACGTCTTGATAGCTTCTTTCCATTGCGAGGCAGAGACACTGCCCATTTCAAGCATCTTGCTCAGCGTATTGGTGTATTCCATCAGCGTCGCCAGCATGGTGTTAAATCTGAAACGCTCGATATCGCCACTGACTTTTTTTATAGTTTTATGCATAATACGCTGGCATTCCCTTGACAACTCGAGGTCGGTTTTCCTCTCTTGATAATCCGCTGTCACAAGGCTCCATACACGATTCAGCCATCTACCCATACCTACAATGCCGTTGTCGTTCCAATCACCACCCTGTTCCCAAGGACCGATAAACATCAGGTAGACCCTAACCGCATCGGCTCCCATCTGAGATACGTAGTCGTCAGGAGTTACCACGTTGCCTTTCGATTTGCTCATTTTCTCGCCCTGGCTGCCAATGATACCCTGATTGAAAAGCCGGAGAAAAGGTTCACCAAAATCCACTATACCCATGTCCCTAATAGCCTTTATAAAAAACCTCGAATACAGCAGGTGCATGGTGGCATGCTCGGCACCTCCCGTATAAAGATCCACCGGCATCCAGTATTTAAGCTTCGCCTTATCAAAGGGGTAACCGTCGCAATTCGGACTTGTATAACGCAGGAAATACCACGAGGAACACATAAACGTGTCCATAGTGTCTGTCTCACGCCGGGCTGCTGAACCGCATTTGGGACATTTCGTATTTACAAACGATTCGCAATACTTAAGAGGGGACTCTCCCGTCGGTTTAAATTCCACATCAGGTGGGAGCAGCACCGGCAGGTCCTTCTCTGGAACGGGTATAATACCGCATCTGTCGCAATAGACCATTGGTATAGGTGCCCCCCAATACCGCTGGCGCGATATCAGCCAGTCACGCAATCGATATGTAACAGTCTTTCCACCCCAACCCTTTTCCTTGAGATAATCGCAAACTGCGTCGATCATCTCCTGGTTGGTCAGACCGTTGAACTGACCCGAATTAACCATGCGTCCGCCCTCAACATGTGCTGCCGGCAGGTCTCCGCCGTCCCAGTCCGCAGGTGCCACGACAGTCCTTATAGGTATCCCATACTTTCTGGCGAAATCGAAGTCCCTCTGGTCATGTGCAGGCACACCCATCACCGCCCCTGTGCCGTACTGAGGCAGAACGTAATCCGCTATCCAAATAGGCACTTTCTCTCCGTTCACACGGTTGATGACATGACTACCCAGGAATACTCCGGTCTTTTCAGTCTCAGCCGCAGTCCTTTCAAACTCTGTCTGTCGCTGAGCCCTGCGCACATAGGCCTCGACTTCCGCCTTCCGATCAGACGCGGTCAATGCCGGCACCAGCGGATGTTCAGGGGCAAGAACGAAAAATGTAACTCCAAAGAGAGTATCGGGACGGGTCGTGAATACTCTGATCTCCTTTTCCTCGACGCCGGGCTGCTCAAGTCCAAACGATATGTCTGCGCCGTAGCTCTTACCGATCCAGTTAGTTTGCATGATGCGTATTCTTTCCGGCCAGTCTATGCCCGTGAAATCAAGCAACTCATCAGCATATTTGGTAATACGGAAAAACCACTGCTCGAGCTGCTTCTTTTCCACCATGCTTTCACAACGCCAGCACAATCCATCCCCCACCACCTGTTCGTTAGCCAGTACAGTCTGGCATCGCGGACACCAGTTTACAGCCGCCTTGCCACGGTAGGCCAGCCCGGCCTCATAGAGCTTGAGGAAAAACCACTGAGTCCATTTATAGTATTCAGGCTGACAGGTTATAACCTCTCTGCTCCAATCATAGATAGCCCCGATAGTACGAAGCTGACGGCGCATATTTTCGATATTTTTCATTGTCCAGTCGGCCGGATTAATACCGGTTGCGATAGCCTTATTCTCAGCCGGCAAACCGAAGGCATCGAAGCCCATGGGATGCATTACGTTTAATCCATGCATCATCATATATCTCGCATATACATCCGACGGCGCCATGGCATACCAGTGGCCTATGTGTAAATCACCTGAGGTGTAAGGGAACATGGTCAGGGCATAGAATTTCGGCCTGGGATCGTTTTCTTTGACTTCATACAAGCGGTCGCTGGCCCATCTATCCTGCCATTTTTTCTCGATTTCCTGTGGATTATAGCGGCTTGCAGCGTTCATAATAGACAAGATTTTAGCCTTTGCGCCTATGATCGTCAATATAATATAGTGCTGCAGCTTGAGCAGCCGTTATGTATTTAGCCTTCCATTGCTTGATATCTTCCCATGTATCAGGTGCCTCCAAAATAAAAAATTGATATCATGAATCAGGACAATATCGACGCATGCAACAAGAGACTTTCGAAAAATTGGTCGCCGAGGCCGTGACGAAGTTGCCGAAAGAGTTTAAAGAGCTTCTGGATAACGTAGAAGTTTTTGTACAGGATTGGCCGAGTAGAGAGCAGTTAAGAAGCGTGGGCCTTAGAGACAAGCGCGCACTTCTGGGTTTATACGAGGGGACCCCGATCACTCATCGCGACCAAAGCTACAACCTGGTACTGCCGGACAGGATAACTATTTTTCAGAAGCCGCTGGAAGCCCAATGCCGGTCTGTGGCAGAGGTCAAGCGCGAAATTGTACGAACGGTCAAACACGAAATAGCCCATTACTTCGGAATTGATGAGGAAAGATTGAACCTGATTGAAAAACGGGACGGCATTTGATTAGTATGCAAAAGTTCAGAAACATATTGGACTCCGATAGAGGTGATAATGCGGGGCCCATGTGCAGCAAGACTATGTAGAAAAATACTTCAGAAACGGCTATCGTCGTTTCATGAAGCGCAGTTCAAACAAGA
>DAOUFT010000124.1:0-5413 GCA_034429855.1 Dehalococcoidia bacterium | reverse complement strand
CGAAGCTGTTCAAGGCCGGTCTGCCTGTCGCGGCATACGCCATGTGTGAGGATGAGTATGATACGGCGACCTGGCAGCTGCCGCACCACACGACGGACATCGGCCGCAAGCCTGTCGAGCAGACTGTGGATTTCGTTCTGCTTGACCGCGCCGCCCGGCTGTTGAGCCGCTGGGGCGACAATGGCGTCCGCTGCCACGCAGAGCCGGAGCTTATCATCCTGGCAGCCCGCCATCTCGCCGACCATTACCGCGCGGCAAAGCTGCAGGTGCCCGTTGCCCTGTGCGTGCTCATATGAAAATTTGTAGGGGCGTACCTTCAGGTGCGCCAAATAAATAAATAAACGTAGGGGCGTTGCTTTAGCTGCGCCCGAGGAGAAAAACTAAATGGAAACCACACCTCTGGATGGTTACAAGAAGATCATTGTAACCTTGCTCACCCTCGTCGCGGGTTCTCTCGGCCTCTTCATCACCGATCCGGCCAAGGCCCAGACCATCGGTCAGTTCCTGATCGACGTTATCGGCCCGGTCGCGGTCACTCTTGTCGGTGTCATCTACACCATAGTGCAGGGCCAGATCGACAAGGAGAAGGTCAAAACTGTCATTGCGAGTGAAGCGAAGCAATCTCCCGGCAGTAACGCATCCCCAAAAGCCGATAGCGCTCCGGCTCCGCAGCCAGCCGTTGCGCCCTTTACTCCGGCTGCGCCGGTCGTCAATTATGTCCCTGTCGACCTCGATGCCGCTGTCGGTTCCGCCGAGGAATCATGCCGTAGGGATGGCGTCGAGGTAACTCCTCTCAGCCGGGCCTTTTATTTCTATCCCCAGGTCACCCGCTTCGACTTGCGGGAAGTGCCGCGGGAGAAGCGCATCTGCGAATCGAAACGCCTTGTCGATAAAGCCGTTGAGCTTTTCGGCGAGGCTTTCAAGTATCAGACGAAGCTTCCCAAGCCCCCCACCCCCACCGAGGCCAACAATTATCACGCCTATATGCTGAAGCTGAAAAAAGACTACGAGAAAGCCAACAATCTCACCTGCTCGGACAAGACCTTCGAGGAGTTGCGCAACCTCGTATCTTATTTCAACGAGCTTTACAACGCCCAAGACGGCCTGTCCCAGCTTATCGGCAGGACCGTGGACTGGTCGATCTACGGCGGCAGCGCTTTTACCCCGACTCAGGTCGGCTGGGATTACGTGAAATTGCTTTAGCTTATCGTGTGTTTGCATTGCAGGGAGTTCAGCGACGCGGCAATCTGATACCCGCCGCGTTGCTGCCCTCGAAATTGAAGGAGGTGGAACCGTGTGCAAATTTAAAGATCCTTTGGTTGTGGTTCATCCTGATCGTGGTTGTAGCCTTTTCCCGTCATGCCTTGAGTGTCCTTTGCCCCGTTGTATTGAGGATATGCCTTTCGGCAGGGCGCGATTGCGCATATCTTCCCGCAATGTCGAGATGCTTAATTTGCGCAAGCAGAGCTGGTTGATACGTGAGATAGCCGCTCATTTTAATGTATCTGATCGCACCGTTTACCGGTCGCTGAGCGTATTTAAATCCCCGGAAGTGTGCCGCGATAGCGTGCCTTCATCTCAATAGGGAGTCGTTATGCCTGATGATTTTCAGTTGCTGCGCTTTCAATGCGGTCGCTGCGCTTCGGCCTTGAATCTGATTGCGGTCGACCGCACCCGCGGTAAAGTGATCGATATCGAGTTCCTTTGCTATAGCTGTCTGATTGAATCGGATCTCGTAGCCGCTGATAAGGCTGTTTTCCACTATGTTACCGGAGTTAAATCCGTTTCATGAGAACTCTCTCATCAGCCCTTTTGGCTGAGCAGCGCAAGGCCAACCTCCGTATTCCCCTGGTCAAGCTGGAGGTCGCCGCCTACGGCCACCCGGCTGCCGTCGCCGATGCTGCGCTGAGCTGGTCGGATTTCGCCTGGGAGCGGCTCACTTTGGCCACCGATTCAACCGCCGTCGGTAAGCACGCCGTCGCGGTCCCTGCCGATGGTTCCGTGTGCCGGGTTCGCGCTGGCTCCACTATCTATTATCAGCGCGTCACGTCCCCTTCAGCCGGCTCTACCTGGACCTCCTGGGTCTCCTGGGGTGGCGGTCTGGCCAATTCGCCCGTCGCCATCGCAGCGGCCGGCGCCGAGGTCATCTCCTTCAGCTCCGATGGCGTTAATCTCTTCTACAAGAGAAGCACCGATAGCGGCGCCACCTTCGGCGCGTGGGCCAAAATGTCCAATGCCCGGCCTTGCGAGCGCGGTTGCGCTGCCGCCTTTAAGGCCAACGGAGACGTTGCCGTAGTCCATGCCACCGATGTCAACGATCCTACTTCGCTTTATATTCAGAAGCGGGTATCGGGTACCTGGTCGACCGGACTCGGGCAGATCTCCGGCGACCATGCCATATCCGCCCTGGCCTTGTACCATGACGGCGACTGGAATATTCTCGCACTCCTGCTGGACGGCTCATACGTCCGCCTGGCCCGTGGCATTTACGGCGACGGCGGCTCTTATACCGTGGGCACATGGTCCGGCTGGGAGTTCGTCAATTCCTATAAAGCCAAAGTGGATTTCAGCGCGGCCATGCGCCTGCGCCAGTTCCGTACCGGCCGCTCCGGCCGCTATACTCCCACCTATTACGAGCAGGTCAGCTCGGTCATGCAGCAGCAGGCCGCCGATAATCTGGGCGTGGACGATCCCTATTTGACCTATCATGCTTCGCTGGGAGCGGTTTTCAGCTTCGCCAAAGATAATAGGCCGTGGTTCTACCGCCTCAAGCCCGGCACGGAATTCAAGGATTCCGACTGGTCTCGTGCCTGGCCTCTGGACGTCACCGCTACATACGGCCTGGCCCTGGCCTGCGACGGAACTTATCTCTACGCCGCAGCGCCCAACCAGGTCTGGCGCACCGCCTTGCCCGGATCCTGGTCCCCGCCCTCCGCCGGGTCGGGCGCAGGCGCTTATTATGAATTGCCGGCTGCCGATATCTATAAGGTCGCTGAGCAGGTCAGACCGCTGCGCTCCTCTTCGCTCACCGTCCTGTTGGATAATGTCTCGCAGCGATATGACAGCCCCGGCGGTGGCGACGCCAATTATGCCGGCGTAATCAAACGCGGTAGCATCGTTAGATTGTCGATCGGTTACGCCTCCGGTATGCTCAGTGTGGCGGGCTATTACTTTATCGAGGAGCTTGAATATACCCGCAGCCCTGGCAAGCGTCTCTTCGCCATTCATGCCATCGATGCCTGGGGCTTGCTGGAGAAGTACGGCTTCAACCGTCCCGTGGAGTGGAACGCCTGTTCCGACGAAAAGACAGTCTATCAGCTCGTGGAGCTTATGCTGCAATCTGTGGGCGGCTCCATCAATTATGTGTCTCGCAGCTCGGACATCACCACCACCTATCCCCATATCACCGTAAGCCCCGGTGAGAATGCCGCCACTGTCTTGCGCCGCCTGCTGGATCTGGTACCGGATACGATTTATTTTGTCGGCCTTACCGGCTACATCGTGTATCCCCAGGCCACCGATAACTTTAGCTATTTTCTGAGTTTCCCGTCGGGAGAAGACTAGTTACCGAGATTAAACTATAAGGCTGTTTACTGTCTTATTTTGTGGAATTGTTTTTCGAGCCTTGATTTGTTCTATTGAAAAATATACTCAAACAAATCACCACTATAAATAGTATGACTACAAAAATAAGCATACACCAGGGATTTCCTGTCATTGATGTGATTGGCTCATATCTAAAATTCCAAATTAGTGCCAATGCAAAAATTGCTCCTGCCCATAGGTACAATAATATGCTCTTGTTGCTTCCCGCTTGTCCTGCCAATCCTTGGGCTACCAGGGACATACTTATACCCAATAAAGCTAATGTTATACCAAGTATGTTTAAACTTGAATTATCTTGTCCAATGTTAACTGCGGGAGGGGGTACTGAACTTTTTAAGCATCGTGTAATGGATGGGAACACTATTATTGATATTACGGCAATTGCTATGACGGAAAAGGTGATTATTACCCATCTTAGGCATCTAATACGTTTATTAGCATCTTGTTCCAATTCTAAATATTTAAGCATGAACTTGCCAATAAAAAATATCAGTATGACTGCAATTCCACCGAGTGCAATCAAAGATATTCCTGACATATCCTTTACCTCCCCTATGAATAACCAGCACGGATTATACTACTCGATTGTGGGCGTGTAAATGAAATCCATCACCGCCGAGCCTACAAAAGTTAAACGGCAGATCACATCGTCGTTCATTTGTCTTCCGTCGAGAGTGTCATAATGGCTTGGCTTAACGGCTGGCTCAACCGCAGGGAGATCATCATAGACAACACCTATGTTGATGCCGCCCTCTCGAACTTCCCTGTCATCGTCCGGATGCAGAATCTCGCCGTCAACGGTAACTTTGAATCCGGCGTAACGTCATGGTCGCTCTCCTATTGCACCGCTGCCCGTGTTGGTCACATGAAGAAGATCGGCTCTTGCTGTATGAAGCTCACCGCCACTGCTGCCGGTGGTTACGCTTACCAGCAGTGCGGCGGCACCATCTACTCCGAATTCGCCGGCAAGGTTTATTCCGTTTCCGCCTGGGTATGGGCTGATACCCCTAATACCGCCCGCGTCGGCATACATCCCACCTCCACCGGTTATTATTCCGCTTACCATCCAGGCGATTCCACCTGGCGCTTGTTGACTGTTTCCTGTACTGTTCCCGCATCTCCTACCCGTCTTTTAGCAACCCTGTGGGTTAATGTAAACGGAACTACTGCTTATTTCGACGGAGTGTTTGTCCATGAAGGCGCGCCTCCGGATCCTTGGCACTTCTTTTCGCGTTCTCTCAGTACTGGCTACGACACTCGTTTTACCGCATCGGACGGCACTACCCTTCTTAAATTCGAGCGTGCCCGCTGGGATTCTGTAAACGGCATCGCAGAGTTTTACGTCAAGGTTCCCTCCGTGTCAGCCTCCGCCCCCACTAAGATTTTTCTGTACTACAACAATCCCTACGCCGCTAATAACGCCGATCCGACCAATGTTTGGGATGCTAACTACAAGGCTGTCTGGCATATGGCCGATGCCACCACTTCCACCATTGCCGATAGTACCTCCAATGCCAGTACAGGCACCAAGTTGGCAGCCAATCAACCCATCCAGGCCAACCATCGCTTCGGCCTCGGCCAGAATAATGATGGTGTCGATGACTATATCGCCACCTCCGGCACCGGCCAGTCCGGGTCATTCACCATCAGCGGCTGGCTTAACAAGCAGGGCGTCTCCGGCACAACTCCCGGCTACGGCACGTTTATCGGCTCATCCGGCTCGAATCGGTTGCTTATTCACGATGGCGGCGCTGATTTGTTGGCGCAAATGGGCGCGGGCAACCACTATGCGGGCTTCGCCTTTCCC
>DAOUFT010000123.1:0-18831 GCA_034429855.1 Dehalococcoidia bacterium | reverse complement strand
ATTGTATACAGTATCTCTATGCCTGTATGATTTCTGTGGAACGTTGTTTGATGTGAACGTCGTTAGCCTGTTCCCTGAAAAATTCCGGGGTCTTAACGAACGGAGGACGGTACAGGCCTTCGGCACTATTCTGGGTATTATCGGACTTGTGATGGCAGCAACCATACCACCGATGTTTATCACCACCGGCGTTGCCAGCACCTATCAAAACTCCGCCTGGGTCACTGTCGTTATCGGTCTGGTCCTGCTCGTATTCATGCTTCCGGGCACATTTGAGTCGAAAAAAGTCAGGGAGCTTTACCGGCAAAGAAGGGAATCACTGAGAGATGCTAAACCAGCCGGATTTTTTGCCACGGCCAGGATCGCGCTGTCAAACAAACGCTTCATAAGTAAAATCATCCTGTTTTTCGGCTATCAAGTGAGCGTAGTCATGCTGCAGATGAGCGCTTTCTATATAACAACATACCTGCTGGACGCGGAAGCGTCCACCATTACATATCTCATGGGAAGCATGCTGGTGGGTGCGCTGGTTTTCGTACCACTTTGGATGATTGTTTCGAAAAAGTTAAACAACAACAGGATGATCAGTATGGTTGCAGGATTCCTGATGGTGCTCAGCTTTATACCGATGATCTTCGTCAACAATCTCACCGGGTGGATTATCAGCCTCATATTTTTCGGAATTGCTCTCGGCGGACAGTGGTTCATGGATCCGCCCACCATGGGTGATGTACTGGACGACGTGGCTGTGAAAACGGGCAGAAGGGATCCCGGGATCTATCTCGGGTACCAATCCTTCATATTCAAACTGGGGCAGACCAGCATCGCAGCCATCATCGCCATCGTACACAGCAACACGGGCTTCGTTGCCGGCGCACCCAGCCTGGCCCAGATGATGGAGCTGAGCCCCACCCCCGAGCTGGCCCTGTTCGGCATCCGCATCCACTCAGCCATAGTCCCGGCCATAGTCGTGCTGATTGCCACGATTATTTTCTGGAGGCTGTACGACCTCACGCCGGACAAAGTGGCCAAAAACAAGGCCATACTCGAAGAGCGCGGAATTTAGGTGATATAATGCCTCCAAAATCGCAGGGAGGCTCTGACCATGGCGGAGAAAGCGGACCTGTTTCCTCACGACAGCTCGCTCGAGCGGTTGCCCGCGCACGAAAGGGACAGGAAAATGTCCCTCAAATTGCAAATTTTAATCGCCTATGCCTATGAAAAGGCACAGGGCTTCAAGCTGCGCATGGATCGGGCCGGTATTAAGCCGGGAGACATTAAAAGTATAGCCGACCTGCAGAAAATCCCGGTGCTGCGCAAAGATGACCTGATCAGATTGCAGAAGGAAATGCCGCCCTTCGGAGGTTACCTGGCCGTGCCCCTGTCTGAAATCGACCATATCTACCAGTCTCCGGGGCCAATCTACGATCCTCAAAGGAAGCTGAAGAAGGGCACTATGCCATCCGATATGGGTAAAGGACAGATAGCCGTCAACACCTGGTCCTACCATATAACGCCGGCCGGGCTGTTGATAGATCGCCTGCTGAGGGCGATGGGTTTCACCGTCTTCCCGGCCGGGACGGGCAATACCGACCTGCTGGTACAAATAATGCGCGACCTCAAGGTGTCATATTTCGTGGGCACCCCGTCCTTTCTGGCCGCCATCATCAGAAGGGCAGAGGAGCTGGGCTACGATATTAAGAAGGACTTCAACCTGAAATACGCGCAGGTTTTCGGTGAGATGGGCGGCGACCCACTCAGGAAGATGTTTACTGAGAAATACGACATTACGTGTGTGGGAGGCGATAACTATCTTACGGCCGATATAGGTCCTATCGCAGGCTCCTGCGAGCAGTTATCGGGCATGCATGTCAACACGGATGTGATTGTGGAAATCGTCGATCCTTCGACAGGCCATGTCCTTCCTCCCGGCGAGGTCGGAGAGGTGGTGGTGACCCCGTTCGACGATGTATATCCGTTGATACGGTTCGGCACGGGAGACCTTTCGATGCTAATAGATGAGCCCTGCGCATGCGGCCGGACCACATCCCGCCTGCCTAAAATTATGGGCAGGAGTGGTGACGCCGTCCGTGTACGCGCCATGTTCGTACATCCCAGGCAGACAGACGAGGTCATCTCGAAATTCCCGGAGATAGCACGTTACAGGATACTGGTGGACAGACCAGCCGACAGAGACGAGATGCTGCTGCAGGTTGAGCTCAGACGCGAGCCTGCGGATCGCGGCGCGTGGGAAGAATCGCTGAGAAAGGAATTCCAGAATGCCTGCAAGGTAAGGTTCGACGCTCTGGAAACATTGCCGTCAGGCAGCATCACTGAAGGAGCTAAGACAATCGTCGACAGGCGCGTCTATTGACTGTTTCCGGCATCATCGCTATCCGACATTAATGAGGCTAAAGGAGGGGACTATGGGAAATACATCGGAGGCACGGGCGTCGCATTCCAGGCTGCCTTTTGGTATAAAGCTGAGCTTCGGCATCGGCGATATCGGCAGCAACATCTTCATCGTAACCACCGGAATGTACCTGCTTTTCTTCCTGACCAATGTGGTGGGAGTTAACCCGGCACTGGCCGGCACAATGTTGCTTTTCCCCAAGCTGTGGGACGTGGTATCGGATCCTCTTATGGGCGCTATCTCGGATATAACCCGTTCGCGTTTTGGACGGAGACGGGTGTACCTCCTCTACGGTGCTGTTCCCTTCGGTCTGTCTTTCTTCATTCTCTTCCTGGCACCCGGCTTTCAAATGGAATTCGCCAATGCTCTGCAGACATCGCTGCTGTTCGCCCTGGCCTGCACTGCTTTTACGGTGATCAACGTGCCATATGCCAGCATGGTGCCCGAGATGTCGGATGATTATAACGAGCGACTGTCCATCGTATCCTTCCGCATGACGTTCGCCTCCATCGGGGCATTGCTGGCCGGAGGGCTGGCGCTGACACTTGTCAGTGCAGGCGGGGGCGGAGCGGACGGATTCCGCTTTATGGGAGGAATCTTCGGACTGGCTATAATCGTCTCCTGCCTTTGGTGCTTCTTCGGCACGCGCAAGACGCGCTCGCTGCCTCCTCACAAAGAGATGCCACCGGTCAGGGAACAGATTAGAATAGCCGCCCGCAATTATCCTTTCGTGGTGCTGATGACAAGCTATTTCCTGCAGGCACTGGCCATCGGGGTGATGATGGCCGGATTCGTCTACTACGTGAAATACGCAATGACGCTGCCGGAGACAGCCATGAATATAGCCTTCCCCATCTTCATGATCACGGGCGTTGTATTTATACCGGTCTGGCTGGCTGTGGGCAAACGGCTGGGCAAGATAAAATCATATTACATCGGCCTGGCCATATTCACACTGGCGATGGGATCGCTGTTCTTCACCGGGTCATCCCAGCTGGTAATGTTCTATGCACAGGTATTCGTGGCGGGAATCGGCTTTTCCAGTTTCCAGCTTTTCCCCTTCTCCATGCTGCCCGATACGGTAGAATACGACCAGTTGCAGTCGGGTATGCGGCGTGAAGGCATTTTCTCCGGGATGTGGTCGGCAGGACAGAAGATCGCCTACTCGGTAGGTCCGCCCATAGTGGGTTTCGCTCTCGCTCTCTCAGGTTTCGTTACCGAGGGGGTCCAGCCCCAAAGCGTGGCTACGGGTGTCCGCATCATCTTCTGCCTCTTCCCCGCAGCCATGATACTGCTCAGCTTCCTACCGTTCAGCAAGTACAAGATGACGGAGGAGGAATTCGAGAAGGTCAAGTCGAAGATTGCCGCCATGCAGAGACAATGAGGGCGGGTAATTAAAGACGCACGAGAAACGGGCGCTACTCAAAGGCGGGCGCAGCTGAAGCAACGCCCCAACACGATTATGCGGGGAAGGCCTTCTCTCCCAGCGCCATGCGTACCAGGTCGGTGATATAAATCTTACGCAGACCCCGCTCGGTGGCAGGACGCCTGAGGACGCGGTCGCACATCGGGCAGAGCGTAATCAAAGCATCAGCCCCGCAACGGATCGCATCATCCACGTTCTTAGCCTGAACCTCGGCTGCCAGCTGAGGATAAACCTTTACGAAGGCGCCGGTGCAGCACAGCGCTTTCTCACGCTCGTATTCCCGTTTGGGACGCTGTACGCCTATCAGATCGAAGATCTCGTCCACAAAAACGTCCTTGGCGGGTGTGTAGCGCGAGGCGCAGGGCCGCTGGTAGGCCGCTTTTATACCCAGTTTGGTAATCCTGCTTTTATTATCACGCAGATAGTTGCGCATATATTCCAGTATGTGCATATATTTAAACGGCACTTCGATGCCGTAGTCTTTGACCTTTGCATCCACCATAGCATAGCAGTCATCATGCAAGAAGATGATCTCGTTGCCGAGTTTGGCGACGTTGTCGATAAACTTGCGGGCGTTCTCGACCAGCGGTGTTTCCATTCCCGCATGTACATAGCCCACATAGCAGAAATAGTCCCCGCCCTTGGCCACCGTCAGTTCCTCGAACATCTGACCTCCGATGGCATCGGGCGGCAGCGACAGCTCCATCACGCAAAGCGAGAGCGTTGGTTTGCCCGGCCGGCCCTGAATAACCTGATTCGGCACCGACGCCGCCATATTAAAAAACCCCACCGCCTCGGGTTTAATGGGGAAGGATTTGTATTTCTCCATGGCTTTGAGTATCAGGTCGAAGGGATCCGCACCAGTTGGACAGTACTCGCGGCAGGCACAGCATGTCACGCACTTGCTCAGTATATCTGCAGGCTTCCCGTCCATCAAATCTTTAATATCCGACGCTGCTTTCTTTACATCATAATCCACATAAAGGCATCTGGTCAGGCAATCACCGCACAGGTCGCATTTTGCCGCGTTCCACACTTTAAACCTCCTTAATCCGGCTATTCAGACCGGGTTTGCGCTGAAAAAATATGACCTTTCTATGGTAACATAATAGGCTATAAAAATCTGCGGGCTTCAACCTCCCGTACGGGTTGGCCAGGAGGCATGCGTAAATAAGGAGGATGTATACATGTTTAAAACCAGGATGACGGATCTCTTCGGCATCCAGCACCCGATCATGCTGGCCGGCATGAACTGGATCACGGAGCCTGGTCTGGTTGCGGCGGTGTGCAACGCGGGCGGACTGGGTATGCTTGCCACCGCGCGTTTCTCACCGGATGAGACCAGGAAAAATATACGGGAGATCAGGCGCCTGACAGACAGACCTTTCGGTGTCAACCAGGCCCTGGTTTTGCCCGGGGCACGGGAGAACGTCGAGGTGGCCATAGAAGAAAAGGTGCCGATTTTCAACTATGCGCTGGGCAAACCATGGTTCATCGACCGTGTGCATGCTTACGGCGGCAAGGTTATGGGCACAACCGCTACCGTCAGGCATGCTGTCAGAGCCGAACAGCTGGGATGCGACGCCGTCATTATCACGGGGCATGAGGCTGCAGGCCACGGCACGTCGGCTACGTCCCTCGTCCTCATCCCCATGGTCGCAGCACAGATAAAGATCCCACTGGTGGCCGCCGGCGGCTTTTACAACGGTCGGGGGCTGGCAGCAGCCCTGGCCCTGGGCGCGGATGGAATATCCATGGGCACAAGATTTTCATTGACCAGAGAGAGCATGGTGCATGACAACTTCAAGCAGCTTTGTCTGAAAGCCACGGAACAGGATACACTCTACAGCAACGCATTCGACGGCATGCCCGGACGCGTGCTCAAGACTAAGGCGGCCGAGAGAATGATGAAGAGCGGCATCCAGTTTTCCGAAGCCCTTCAGGGCGCTGCGGAGATAAGGAAACTGCTGGGTCTATCCTACTGGAAGTTTATCGGTTTAAGCATGCAGATGTGGCGGGCGGAGGAGGGCTCCCCCATCTGGTCACAAGCCCGCCAGGCCGTCGGTATGAGGCGTCACCTCAAGGCTATCAACGACGGCGATGTCGATGAGGGTATACTTTTTGCGGGACAGGATTGCGGCGGCATAAACGATCTGCCGGGTGTTAAGGAACTGGTAGACCGTATAATCGCCGAAGCTGAAGCAGCCTGCGATTCCCTTCAGCAGAAGCGGCGTTGACCTCGAATAACCCTACCCCACATCCGACCGTCAGCAACGCTTTAACTTTAGGTATTGCAGCTCCCCGGCGGATTATACCAGTCCGGTAAAACGCCTGACCCGTTTGTCTGCATCGGTTTTAATGGGAGAGCCGTGCCCGAAGCAAGCCGATTCAAATTTATGCTCCGCCAGCTTCCGGGCTGACTGTTTAAGCTGAGCAACATCTACACTAAAAGGCATCGATGGCCACTTGAGGCCGAAACGCTGCGCCAGCAGGTCGCCAGTAAAGACAGCACTTCTGGTTTTTAGGAAAATACAGATACTGCCGGGAGTATGGCCCGGTGTATGCAATATGCGTATGCCTCCGGCCAGTGGGAGCTCATCCCCATCAGCTACCCTGACGGCGACTCTTACCGGTTGCGTTACCAGCATATGCTGAAGAGGACGGGCAGCACGCCTGAGCCACTCAGGACGACACGGCCCCGGCTGTGGCAGACTGCCATCGATATAGGGCGCATCAGCCTCATGGGCTACAACCTTGGCGCCTGTGATCTCCACCAGGCCGGCCAGCCCTCCTGTGTGGTCCGTATGGTGATGCGTGATAACGATATAAGAGATACGAGAAGGGGAATATCCCAGGCCGCGGACTCTTTGAGCTATGATCTGCTCCCTGCCGGTAAATCCTGCATCGACTAGAGCAAGCTCGCCGCCCGCGTCAACTAAATAGACATTCGATCCCAGATCGGCCTGGTCCCACCAGCGGCTGAGTTGAAAAATCCCCGGTATCACCTGTTGCATATGTTCTATATTTTACACCGCGGCACTATTTGGTAGCATTGAGTTAATGTGATATCGTTAAACAAAACCATCCGGAGGAGATTGTCATGACAATCGAGGAATTGCGGCAGCAAGTCGACGAAAATTTTGATCGCGATGAGGTTCTCAGCGCACTGGAATGCTCAGTAGAACTGGTGACCCTGTATGGCGAAGAATTAAGTTTCGAAGATATTTTTAAAAAGGGGCTGTGCCACTTCAAGCTTGAGGAAGATGCGGAGGCTGTCGGGTGCTTCAACAAGGCGCTGGATAAGGAACCGGATAACGTCATGGCTTTAACCAACAAGGGCATTTGCCTTTATAATCTGGGAAAGACGGCTGAGGCATTCGAGGTATTTAACAGGGCTATTAAACTCAATTGCAGCGTCTTCCCACCCTGGCACTATATGGGTATGCACCACCTGAGAAGTTATCTGGAAAAAGGAGACCTGCTGTCGCTGCAGAAAATGGTCAACTGCTATCGTCAGGTGGTGGAAATGGCTCCAGACTATGGAGAATTTATGATACACGACCCCGTTACCAAGGCCGATTACTCTCTGGTGCGTTTCCTGCTGCTGCATCAGGATGTGCAGGACTTGCCGGTGGATGTATTGACATCCCCCTGAGCAGAAAGCTCTTACATTTTCCAGCAGGTTTATTTAGAATATCCGCATGTCCGAACCGAAGCATTCGCCCATTATAGCTTTCGCCGGCAAAGGGGGTGTTGGCAAGACCACCTGCGCAGCCGCCACAGCCCTTTATTCCGCTTTACAGGGGCGTAAGATACTTGCCCTTTCCACCGATGCAACACCCTCGCTTTCACACATTTTCCAGGCGACACCCTCAGATGTCCCGGTCAGGGCCGCCGACGGTCTTTATTTCATTGAGATCGGCGCCGCCCAGGCAAGGCAGATGTGGGAGAAAAAGTTCGGCCGCGACGTTTATCAGGTGTTCTCTTCATTTGTGGATATCGGCTACCCCGAATACGTGGATTTTATGGCTTCTGTGTTGCCCGGCCTGTCAGAAGAATTCATCGTCGATTACATCCGCGAGCTTTCAGACGCGGGCGATTGGGATGCCATCGTCTGGGATACTGCCCCTCTGGGACAGACCCTGGCACTGCTGCAAACCCCGGCCCTGCTGACGCGGCATCTCCGGCTGGCGCCGCGCATCTATACAAGGTTTAAAGCAGGAGCAGGTACCGGAGAGAAGATACTGGATATAATCCGGCGATGGGAGGAGCTGTCGGCAGCCGACGTATCATTTCTGTGTAACGGCGTGGAGTTTAATGTAGTTGCTATTCCGGAAGCTCTGGCGGTCAAACAACTGGACGACATACTTGTAGAGCTGGATAAATACGGTCTCAAGGTCAACCGACTGATTATCAACAACGTTGTTCAAACGTCGGACTCCGATTTCCTGCGTCGTAAAGCCGACCAGCAGAGCATATATTTAAAACAACTGAACGATAAATATCGACGGCTTCAAATATGCAGAGTCCCCCTCTTCCCTCATGAAATAAGCGGATGTGAAACGCTGTTTAAGGTGGCCGAGGCTCTCTATACAACCGACTGAAAGACGGCCGTTTAAAGCGCCAGAGCGAAATTCAAGTAAAGACGGGCGGCCTGCACTACCTGATTGAAAACCACAGACTCCTCTGGAGTATGCGCGGTCTCAAGCCGGCCGGGTCCCAGTATGATCGGATCAACACCGGCGCCCCATAAAACGTTGCCGTCGGAATGGCTGCGGAAATCCTGCGTTTCCCAGGGTATCTTCATCTCTCTGCAGACTTCGCGCAATCTGCGTACCAGTGGCCGGTCCTGTGATATACGGTAACCAGATTGCGTATTCTCAAACCTTATATAAGCATCGAGTGACGGTATCGCATCGACCGCATCCTCTAAAAGATGTTCCAAGTCGGCTTTGAGCACATCCATACGTGAATCAGGCGGAAGATGAAGGTCCAGCCAAGCCTCGCAGGTATCCGGCACAACGAATCCACCGGGAAAACCAGAAAGCTGCCTTATATTGTAGACCAGCCCGCTGGAGACCGAAGTCGTATACTCCGTAACCTTGAGCAGCAGCTTGAGCATATTCTCAATGGCGTTCTGTCCCAGCTCGGGCATGGAGGAATGTGCCTTCTTACCGCGTGTGCGCAGCAGGACTTCCAGATATCCGTAATGGCCTAGGCAGGGCATCATATTGGTCGGCTCGGCCACCACGGCCCAGGGGAAACGGTACTCTCGCACCAGGGTCTTGGCGCCGTCGCTCTCCTCCTCTTCTCCCACCACCAGTGCCATGCCTACAGAGGGGAACCTGCCTTTCCTATCCGCCAGCACCGTGAAAGCCTCTATCATGGCGGCACAGCCAGCTTTCATATCGGAGCTGCCCAGGCCACACACCTTCTCATCTTCCTCGTAGAATCCGAAATCATCCAGGTCGTGCGCCGTTACTGTATCCAGATGGCCCACGAAACAGAGGTCCACCTCGTCGGTCTTGGGCGGTAATACGACTATATTATACCGATTCTCATCTACGGGCTGTTTTATTAAATTCAGACCCTCCGCTCTGAGGTACTCCTCACAGAATAGCAATATCTCCTCTTCTTTACCCGATGGACTGTATATGTCCACCATGTCCTGAAGCAACTTTTTCAGCCGATCCGGTTTTATATCACCCACTGCGTCTGTGGTCGGTGCCATTCTTTTTTCCCTTCAGCCCTCTCTTTTTTTCCTTTTCTTTTTCCTTTTGCTGCTCCGTCGCCGCAGGATTATACGTCATGTATATATGCTGCTGAGGATTGCCGAAACCTTTGGCGCGGAAGAAATGCAGGGCGGGTAGATTGTCCGCCTCAGTATCGATCATGAAAATGCGTACCCCTGCCTCGATCATTTTATCCTCGAACTTATTGAAAAGCCGGCTGGCCACCCCCATCCTCTGATACTCCGGAGCGACCACCAGCCAGACAAGGTAACCGTACTTCCAGGCCGACTTCTTCTTGGTAACCACATTGCCCAGGGCAAAGCCCACAATCTGCCCCTCCAGCGCAGCCACGAGGCAGTACTCGGTATCCTCGTTGAACATGGAGATCACCTCAAACTCATCCCAGGTACGATATAGGGTTGGCGTTTTATCGGCCGTGAAGACCTGCTCGCCCAAGTGAAATACATCCGGGATATCGTCGACGGACATCTCCCTGATCTCGATATCAAACTTTTTCCTTCCGCCGTTGTCATCCTGATCGGAGGCAGCAAGCGAAAAGCGCTTCTCATCATAGGTGCGCTGCCCGGCAGCGCCGTTGCTGTTCATGTATCCTCCCGGTGAATCGTAAGTCGCATGCGCGAAGACTGTGATACTGCAAGAGCATTGTTAGAACTGATAACCCAGAGAACGCGCCTTATCGTAGCATTTCTTCGCCTCGGTGGTGCGCTGGAGAGTTTCGAGGGTCAGCCCCTTGCTGTACCACAGTGCCGGATTATCGACATCCAGAGCCAGCGCACGGTCGAAGGCGATAAGCGCCTCCTCATAGCGCCTCAGCTCATGCAGCGCCTTGGCCTTGTAGCCCCAGGGAAACGAATTTTTAGAATCAAGTGAGATGGATTTATCGGTCGATCTCAGCACATCTTCATAGAGCTGGCTCTTCATCTGGGCATAAATCAGCCTGTCCCAATAATCTATGTTTCCGGAGTCCAGCGAGGTGGCTTTGGCATAACAGGGGACGGCCTCCTGGTATTTATTCTGGGCCTGGTATATCTGGCCTTTGCTCTCCCAGTAGATCGCATTGTTGCCGTTGAAGGAAATGGCCTTCTCCACACTTTCCATTGCCTTGTCATATTGCTTTAAATTGAGGTAGGAGATACCTCGATAATTCCAGGCATCTGCAAAATTGGGATCGAGCCTTGTGGCCTGATCATAGCTGTCAATAGCCTGCTGGAAACGATTCATGGCGTCCAATGTCTGCGCTTTATTAAAGTGGACTGCTGGATTGGAGGGGTCTTTCTCAAGCGCGCGATCGAAATTAAGCAATGCCTTTTCAAACGATCCCTTGTTGTATAGATCGATGCCCGTTTCATTAAAGGCAATTGCCTCCTGGTTGCTGCTATATCCCTGGGGGGCAGACTGGCAGGCCGCCGCCGTTAGTATTATCAGCGATACAAGCAGAAGAGCCGCCAGGTAATAAACCGACGGCTTATATATTACTATTCTCATTTTCATCGTGATTCCTTACCTTCCTGGTTATATAACTCCACGCTCGGATTGTATCACGGAATTGTAGCACCGGACGCCCCGCAAGTAAATTTAAATTATGGATGTCTGATCAATTTCCGTGTTTTAGGTCAATTGATTATTATTGACACACTGATACCTGTAAGGTAACATTGTGCGCGAACGTAAGGAAGGGGTTGATTATGATATATAAAATTATTATTTCAGTCATCGCTTTAGCATTGGTAGCACTGATAGCTGCGCCGTCCCTAGCGCAGGATGTGATACCCGATGAAGAAGAGGTGATCGGCGGAGGCGGAGTGGTCACCCCCTCTCAACCACTGCTGGTAACGACCCAGGGAGCCACCAGCATAACGGGTACGTCAGCCAATCTCAACGGATATCTACAGTCAATGGGTGCATACAGCGTCGTCGATGTCTGGTTTGAGACCGAGGACGGCGCTGAGATCTCGCACCAGTCGATGAGCTCACCCGGATTCTTCACCGGTTATCTGGGGCAGCTTGAGTCGGGCACATCCTACAGGTACAGGGCAGTAGCTGCGGCGCCCCTTTTGGGAGGACAGGTAAGCCGTGGGTCGTTTGTTAGCTTCACCACACAGCATACGGTACCGCAGGCGCCGATTGAGGTCTCGACTTCATCGGCATCCGATATAACTACCGGCTCAGCAGTATTACGCGGATATCTAACGAGCATGGGCCCCTACGACAGCATCAGTGTATGGTTCCAGTGGGGCAGCTCAACCGGTTACGGCAATACCACTGTCCAGCAGACCGTTTACGGGCCGGGACCTTTCAGCATACAGATATCCGGCCTTAAAGCAAACAGCATGTACTATTTTCGCGCCGCAGCCAAACCCGATCTGCTGGGAGTATCGGCGGTCTACGGCAATTCTCAAAGCTTCAGCACACCGGGCGCCGCCGGCCTGGCGGTCAATACGGGCTCTGTATCCAGTGTAACCAGCAGCTCTGCCACACTGGTGGGCTATCTTGAGTCGCTGGGAGAATATCGCAACGCCTACGTCTGGTTCGAATGGGGACCGACCACGACCTATGGTCAGACCACGACTATGCAGACGATGTATTCGCCCGGCACATTCAATTTCACCATCCAGGGTCTCAATCCGGGCACCATTTATCATTATCGCGCGCTGGCGGTTCCGACTGCGGCCGGCGGCATGACCGTGCACGGATTCGATAGCATGTTTACAACCACCGCTGCTCCGGGAGTAAAGGTCAGCACGGGTACAGCATCAAGCATCACCGCACAGTCCGCCGTATTGAACGGCTATCTGACTGCACTGGGTATGAGCAGTACTGCATATGTCTGGTTTGAGTACGGTACCGATACCACATTCGGCCATTCGACTCCGCACCAGAGTTTGAGCATACCGGGCAGCTTCAATAGCAGTGTTGCCAACCTGCAGCCCGGTCTGACCTACTACTATCGTGCCGCCGCATTCTCCAACGGATATAACGTGTACGGCCAATACAGCACTTTCCAGACCACGCCTTCGTCTCCCGTCTCACTTACGACCGGCACGGCCACCGGCATCAGCACGACCGGGGCCACGCTGAACGCCTACGTGAACTCATTGGGAGGCCTGCGTTCGATACAGGTATATTTTAATTTCGGCAAGACCATGGGGTTCGGTAACGTCACTGCTGCACAAACGGTAACCTCACCGGGTGCCGTATCATATCAGGTAATGGGGCTGACGCCGGGCACTACCTATTATTTCCAATCTGTAGCTCAGACCCCCGAAAACCTCAAGGTATACGGCCCAACCGAGATATTCAGCACAATATCCAACTCCTCCCTGTCCGTGGCCACTTATCCCGTCACGTCCGTCACGTCCTCAAGCGCCATTCTGAACGGTTACCTGCAGGATATAGGTAACACATCCTCAGCCCAGGTCTGGTTTGAATACGGCACCACAGCGGATTTGGGCAATACCACCAATATGCAGATGTTGAATAACAGCGGCTCTTTCAGCTCGGTCGTTACCGGCCTGGCGCAGGGCAGGACATACTATTACCGAGCCGTGGCTCTCAACCCGACAGGCGGCGGTCGGTCGGTCAACGGATCGATAAGCTCGTTTGTAACGCCGGGCGGCGGGCCTGCTCCCGTTCCCGGTGTTCCCGTCTTCGTATGGCTTATCATCGGCGGCTTTGTTATCGTTATCATCATCGTCATCATCCTGCTGGCCAGCCGACGTTAATACATATACGAGCAAGCATCCCGCCCGGCGTAGTCAAACTGCGCCGGGTTTTTTAATCACCCCTTTACGGCAGCATTACCGAACATAAACTGGCGATGCTATAATAATAAAACTTATGACCGCAGGGTAATCCGATGACGGGAAAGATATTTTTTATTGATGTGACCAACCGGGACGGGGTCCAGACAGCCAGGCTGAGCCTGTCCAAACTGCAGAAGACCATGATCAATATATACCTCAATGATTTCGGCGTCTTCCAGTCCGAGTTCGGTTTCCCCACGACAAGGCACGAGACCAACTACCTGCAAGCCAATCTCGAGCTGGCCGCTATGGGAGTCCTCAAACCTATTCGTTTAAGCGGGTGGATCCGGGCAACGGTCGAGGATGTTGAGAAAACTTTCGAGATGGTGCCCGGGATCGAGTATCTGAACCTGTCCATCTCAACCTCTCAGCAAATGCTGCAGGGTAAATTCAAAGGCCGTAAATCCCGTGTGGATGTGCTGGAGCAGATGGTCAACGCGGTTGAAATGGCAGGTCGGCTGGGCGCGAAGGCGATCGGCGTCAACGCCGAGGACGCGTCCCGTACCGATATTGACTTCCTGGTGGAGTTCGCCCGTGAGGCTAAAGCGGCGGGTGGAGACCGGTTCCGATATTGCGACACACTCGGTTACGACGACCCGTTTTCCATTTACGACAGTATATCGAAGATCGCCTCTGAAGCAGCCATGCCGGTTGAGATACACTGCCACGGCGACCTGGGTATGGCGGTAGCCAACTCCGTCTCCGGGGCTAAAGCAGCCGTGGATGCAGGACAAGACGCGTATATCAACACCACTGTCAACGGCATAGGCGAGCGCGCCGGCAATGCTGACTTGCTATCCTGTGTCCTCGCCCTGCTCAAGTCCAAGGGTTTCGCTAACAACTATAAACTGGGCAGGCCTATCAAACTCAACCGTGCCTATAAGCTGGCCAAATATGCCAGCCTGGCCTTCGGGGTACCCATCCCGATCAACCAGCCGGGTGTGGGACAAAACGCCTTCGCCCACGCCTCGGGTATCCACGCGGACGGCGTTCTGAAGGACCCCGAGAACTACGAGCTCTACAATTTCGAGGAACTAGGCAGGGGTGAGCCCGAACTGGTTGAGACCGGTCGCATGATTTGTTCTGGCGAATATACGGGCATCTCGGGCTTCAGCCACATAATGGGCAAGATGGAAGTGTCTTTTGCCAATGCCAGCGAGGCACGCAAGATACTCGAGCTGGTGCGCTTCGCCAATGTCGAGGCGCAGATTCCTCTGACCGAGGACGAGCTGCACTTTATCGCCAAATACCCGGAAATCACCAGGCGGCTGCTGACTCTTACGCCGCTCGCATAGTTAAACAAATCCCCTAGCATGCTATGGTTTTAATCGCTTCGGCACAGGATTACTTTCCACCAGACATGCCAGGGGTTTGCTTGGAAAAGGTATTTGAATTATGTTGATCAGACCGCGGACTGAACAACATACAACAATGAATTGACCTTATTGGCTGGTTCCCTTCTGAAGCTCCTGTCTGGCCTGGTCCATGGCGCTGGATATCTTGTCTGCTGAGATGTTGAGTATTTCAGACATCTTGCTATATATCTTTTGCATGCTCTCCTGGTCAGGGCCTTGTCCCTGTGACGGAGGCTGCCGGCCTGACGGTCCTGACGGTAGCTTAGATGGTCGAACTGACGTTCCGGACGGCGGTTCCGCCTGTTGACCTGAAATTCCTGACTGGATTGGAGCATCGCCGAAAACGCTCTTCTGAGCCTGCTGGAAGGCACTGGTCAATTGGTCTTCAGTGATATCTCGGCAGCCCTTGCGTACATTTTGTTTATCTCCGCACCGGCCTGGGGTCCACCGGCAGATGCATTACCCTGGGGTGGTGATGCAATTGATCCCGACTCAAAATTGGTGGTTTGCTCAGGGGATGAAGACGATTCTTGCGTTGCAGCGCCCGTCCCCCCAGTGCTGCAACCGGCCAGTATCAATCCAACCAGTATAACCACCGCTACAAAAAGCGTGGGCATGTATTTAAATAACATCGATGCACCTCCTCGATTTCAGCATTCTTCAAGGAAGTATACTCAAGAATTATGAACGAATTATTAGTTTTACGCTTAATAATTTACTAACAATCTTCTGTTAATTTTTATTTCTGTGGCAAAGACACTTCAATTGATTTATAGTACTTGCAGGTAAAACCATAAATGAGCGGCAGAAAAATTCTCGTCGTCGACGATGATGTCAAGACAGTGTCGCTGGTAAAGATGTACCTGGAGCGGGACGGCCATTCGGTACTGACCGCTTACGACGGTCCCGCAGCATTGCGCATATTCAGGGAACAGCAACCGCATCTTGTTCTGCTGGATGTCATGCTGCCCGGCATCGACGGAGTTGAGATATGCCGCATACTTAGGGCGGAATCTGACGTGCCCATTATCATGCTGACTGCAAGGACACGGGACGAGGACAAGATGACCGGCCTCGATACGGGCGCCGATGACTACGTAACCAAACCATTCAGCCCCGGAGAGCTGGCCGCCAGGGTGCGCGCCGTCTTCAGGAGGCTGCCGGCGGAACGGGGTCCGGCAGAGATAAAATACGGCGGCTTTTATCTGAATTTCCCCAAGTGGGAAGCGGCTCTCAATAATAAAAAACTCAACCTTACATCGGTCGAATTTAAAATACTGGCCACCTTTCTGCGTGAACCGGGACGTGTATTCGACCGTATGGAAATCATTGATAAGGCTTTCGGGTATGACTTCGAGAGTTTTGATCGGGCCATCGACGTCCATATTCACAACCTCCGCCGAAAAATCGAGCCCGATCCAAAACACCCCAGGTACATCAAGACAGTTTACGGGGCGGGATACAAGTTGTCAGAGGAGTGATTTGAAGAACAGCCTGCAATTCCGCTTGCTGGTTGCTTTCACTGGCGTTATTTTACTGACCGTGGGCGCCGTATTTTTCATGACATGGAGGGCCACAGTAGAGCAGGTTCAGGAATTCAGCTATCGCGTCGAGCGGATGGTCATAGACCGAATACAATACCAGGTCACGGAATATTACCTGGAAAACAACAGCTGGGAAGGTGTGCAGCCGCTGGTATCACATATCGGAGAGCAGTTCCAACACCGGATCATTCTGGCGGATGCAGACGGCAAGATAATAGCTGATTCGTCGTCAGAAGCGTCCGACGAAAAATTGAACCTTGATAACTTTTCCAGTAAAACCTTGACCTCATCACTGCCGCGCCGGAATCCCGAGCCGGGCGGCCCCCCTGCATCACAGCCTCAGCTTTTCATGTTCTTCGGACCTCGCGTACCGCCCCCTGCGGAACAGATAGAGCCTGTCGCACCTTCGCAGGGCGAATCGAAAACTATAGGCTTCCTGTTTGTACTACCCCTCAGTCAATCCGAGATCGGGCTGGCGGCGCTTCAGATCATATACAACCAGCTGGGCGGCTTTTTCCTGATGGGCGCTCTGCTGGCCGTGATCGTTGCTTCATTGATCACACTTCTCCTCTCACGCCGCATATTGTCACCCGTCAAAGAGCTGCAATCGGCGGCGCAACGCTTGGGCAAGGGCGATTTCTCACAGCGGGTGGACATCTCCGATAAAAGCGAGATAGGTGAACTGGCTTCCACTTTCAACTCCATGGCCGATAACCTGCAGCGCAATGAGCAATTGAGGCAGCACATGGTTTCGGATATCGCACATGAGCTGCGCAGCCCGCTCACCAACGTCAGAGGCTACCTCGAGGCCATAAAAGACGGTGTGATCCAAGCGGATCATGATACCATCTCCTCGATCTACGGCGAGACTATACTCCTGTCCCGGCTGATAAACGACCTGCAGGAGCTGAGCCTGGCTGAAGCTGGCGAACTGAAGCTCTCCCTTCAACCCGAGGACGTATCGGAGCTGGTTAAACAATCCATCGCTGCGGTACAGGCCAAGGCATCCGAAAAGGATATAGCACTGTCTCATGATATACCTGCCGGTCTTCCCCGTGTAAATATCGATTTCCTGCGCATCAAACAGGTGCTGCTCAACCTGCTGGAGAACGCCCTGGCACATACGCCCCATGGTGGACGAATAGATATCGCGGCAAAACCCGTAAACGGGTTCGTTGAAATCAGCGTGTCGGACAACGGCGAAGGCATACCGGCGGCGGACATAAATAATATCTTCGAGCGCTTCCACCGCGTCGATAAATCCAGATCAAGATCGACCGGCGGCAGCGGCCTGGGACTGACTATATCAAGATATATCATTGAGGAACACAAGGGTAAAATATGGGCCCACAGCGAAGTGGGCAAAGGCAGCTGCTTCAGCTTCACATTGCCCACCGTCTAATAAATGTGCTAGCCTGATCGGGCATGGCATCGGGATTTAAACGTGGCTGATCTTAATAAAATCTTAATATTCTGTTGCTATAGTTTATCAGTTGAAATCACGGATTTGGTTAATAAAGAATTAGCGTGTAAAATCTTACGGATATGCTCAGTACCCCAAAGAAATTCCTGCTCATCCTGCTGACCTTCGTCACGCTGCTCGCGATCGCTGGCTGTACTGCCGCATCCAAAGCCGGCACAGCCGCAACCATCAGCAGGCAGGTCCCTGTCACCCGCGGCGACCTGGTGGTCAGCGTCTCAGTGGACGGCAACCTCGAGATGACCGATTATTACAACCTCAGGTTCGCCGCTTCAGGTGAAGTCAAAAAGGTACTGGTGGAGGAGGGCGACCGGGTCAAACAGGGCCAGCTTCTGGCCTACTTGGACGACACCAGCGCACGGCTGGATGTGAAAGCAGCCAACAACTCTGTTCAGTCTTCGCTCAGTACACTGTACGAAACCGTACCGCGGCTGCCCCAGTTCCCTGGTGCTTACTACGATAGATTCGGTTGGAATCCTATTACAGGTAAGAACGAGTATCTTTCTCCGGAAGGAATACATAATAATCCCGTTTTCCAGATGTATTATCCCAACGCCACCATCATGTCCTCCTATGGCTGGGCGCAGGAAGAGGTGGACAGAGCAAACGAGCTCTACCAAAGCGATAACTACAGTGCGGCGGCTTCCGAGCTGTACGTTGCCGCCTCCGACCTGGAAGCCTGCATAGTCATCCTAGAGGACGCTATCAATAACCCCGAATCGGGCCTGGGCAACGTAGCCCCGTTTGTCGACGGCTCCAATTACTATTTGTTCTCGATAACCAATGACAATTCGTTTGCAGCTTACTATATACAGGAGCTTCGCCGGGAAGTGGCCGCCATCCGGCAGGTGCAGGCAGATATAAGCAATGTCTACAGCCTGCTGGACCAGGGCAAACATGATGAAGCCAGGCCTTTATTGGCAGCCTGTCTCGACACGGTCGAAGGCATTAGCAGGGAAGTGATCGAGAACGTAAACAGGTTGAAACTGCGTAACGATACCACTATTTACGGCCGGGATATGAGCATGGACTTTTACACCGCCGGCATAGAAAAATT
>DAOUFT010000122.1:0-4818 GCA_034429855.1 Dehalococcoidia bacterium | reverse complement strand
AGTCTCGATTTTTGCGCCGGGATCGTGCTTAATACTTCGTTCCAGGATTTTGACAGCCTGCCGATAGTCACATATCACCTTCATTTATTATTAACCGCCTCCCTGAATATGCTGATCAGTTTATTGATCTTATTCCTTTTCCTGCGGTCTTCCAGGCTGAGTTTATTAACTATCAGACAGGCAGTGGACTCGAATAACGTATCTATAATTTTTAATCTGTGTCGGGCCAGTGTCTGGCCGGTCTCAGTGTTCTCGATCAGCATATCAGCGTCCTCCGGCAGATAGACCTCGGTTGCTCCCCAGGTGGGTATGACGCGGTAACGAGCGATGTGCTTATCGCGTAAGTACTTATCGGCTATATTGATGTATTCCGTGGCTACACGCAATGGTACCATCTTGCCTGACGCAACAAGATTGCGCAATGATCCTATTGAGTCGGCAGGCACGTTTTCACTCACCACCGCCACGATACGCACCCAGCCGAAGCCGAGATCGACCATCTCGGTAACAGGGCTGGATGGGAACTGATAAAGATGATCCAGTAGCCAGTCCCTGCCGGTGATGGCCAGGTCGAAGTTGCCGTTGGCTACCTGCTGCGGCATATCCTGAGGACGTATTACTTTAATGCTGAGCCAATCGACATCACAGGAAGGCCGACGTCTCAGGTCATGTTTCGAATACCCTTCAATCCGTATTGCGGTCCTCTTGAGAAAAGCCTCCGTGTGTATTTGCTGGTGGCCGTCGGCCAATGCCAGCCAGATATCACCGGCGCGGCTACTGACGGCGGGGTTGTTATTGACAGTGAAGGCCGGTTTTTCTGGTGCAAGCCAGGGTTTTTTCTTCATCGTAGCAGCCGAAGCAAAACGTTGTAGCAGGCGGCTGAAGTCGTTGTTCTGAAGGCTGTTGCCGTTGGCGATAATGCAGGCATTGCTGCTGCAAATCCTTTTCACCGGCTTTAGATTAAAACTGCGCAGCGCGTCCTCATTTTTTACGCGCAGCACGGAGAAATCGGCATTTTCAGGAGGGTAGGCTTCAGCAGAACCCCAGCAGGGGAAGATGCGATATCTTTTTAAACGCATATTATATGCGGCGGCCTCAGCCAGGGCCGGGTATTCGGTTACTATGCGCCAGGCAGCTGCGCTGTCGCGTTCTAGAGTAGGGGAATAGCTCGAAGAGAGCGCGCAGGCCATATATATTTCGGAAACATCGTACCCGAGGTCGGCTATTTTCATTACGTGGCTGGCCGGATACCTGGTCAGCAATTCCTGCAGCCAGTCCGAGCTGCAGATGCCGAAATCATAATTGCCCACTGCCACCTGCACGGGTATATCCCGCTCATTTAGCATTTTGGCCGTCAGTTCAGGCATGGCCTGAGAACGCATGCGATAAATACGGGTCCCCGAATTGTAATTCTCGAAGCCCAGTCCGATGGAGGTGAGGAAAAGAGAGGTACCGGCCAGCAGCTTTCCCTTAGGCAACGCCAAACGGGTATCCGTTTTAATCTTACCGGCCAAGATTTTTAAATCCTCCGATGATACTGATCACTTCTCCTACCGTAGCCACTTTCCTGCGTGTTTTTTTATAGTTGTCGACCACGGTAATAGCGGCAGGCCGAGAGCCGACTGAAATTGACCAGCGGGCTTGAAGCTGACTGCCGCAGAAATCGAGTTCGGCGATGAGGCCGACTTTTCGCAAGGCTGCCGCAGCTTCAAAGGCCGTTTTAATTGCGCCGGCCGATCCTCCCGTAGCTTTAACAGATACGGTCTTCTCAGCCTTTTGCTGCGACCATGGTTTCACCCTGGCTGTAACTGTATCAAGATAGAATGCGAAACCACAGGCGGGTATATCCCTCCCGCCGACCAGCCCTATCAGGTTATCATATCTGCCACCGCTGCAGATCCTATCTCCAATCGAGATTATTTTAAAACAAAGTCCCGTATAGTATTCAAAGCCTCTGATGGATGTAAAGTCGATAGAATAGTCTATATTCATGGTATCGAGCAGAGCGGTAACAGAGGCGAAGCTGTCGATCTCTTTCTTTACGTTTTCAGAGACGGCCGGCATAGCTTTAAGATTGGCCAGAAAACCGCTTGATTTTCCTTTCAGCTTGATTAAAGTGGTGATGGCCTTTACCACTTCCTTATTTTTACTTTTAACACCGGAAAATGCCTGCCAGTTTCCTTCCAGAATGTCATCGAGAAGGGCCGCCTTGCTATCTCCGTCCAATCTAAGCTCTTCGATAAGAGCTTTCAATATTCCGGCATGCGACAGCTTCAGTTCAGGTTGTGCCAATCCCATAGCGCCTGCAATCTCCAACGCCAGGGCTATCACCT
Source organism: Dehalococcoidia bacterium (assembly GCA_034429855.1). Taxonomy (GTDB): domain Bacteria; phylum Chloroflexota; class Dehalococcoidia; order GIF9; family UBA5629; genus CAIMUM01. Next base: position 2,485 of record DAOUFT010000122.1, on the reverse strand, counting down.
CGGCGTCCGAAGCCCGGTCGCAATCACCTAAAAGCTCCACGCCGCACTGCCATTTCTCCCGATTTTCACGGCCTGTCTCCTCAAATGCAAAGACGTTGGTGATGTAATAGAGGCGGGCAATTTTCTGGTTGGCTAGGTTCTCGCTGTACAGCCGTGCGGCGGGAATGGTGCCGTCGGGGCGCAGGACCACGCGCTCTCCTCCCCAGCCGTCCCAATCTAGGAACGAGTAGACCCGTCCCAGCATGGAGGGGGTTAACGTCCCCGCCGCCGTAAACAGGTGAATATATTCCAGGGTAGGCGTCCGTATTTCGCGGTAGCCCCAGTTCAGACATGAATTGCGGAAGGCATCTTCAACCTGCCGGAAACGCTCCATATCATCGGGCAAAAGGTCGCGCGCCCCTTTACATCGCTGACTTTCCATAACTATTCATCCTTTCAGTAAAACGGGATAATTCTACACTAATGGTATCACAGCTACAATTGGATTGGATTTCCTAATAATTATTCATATTTCCGCCCATGTATGTTATACAATATGTACATGACTGTACGAAAGATCATTCGGATATTATACGTTTCGCTTTTCCTTGTCGGAATGGCTTTCTCCTTAGTGGCCTGCAGCGTAGATCAGCCGACTGGCGGCGTCCATGTTCTGGAAGTGAAAGGAAATATAGTACCTGTGGTTGCGGACTATATCAATCGCGGCATAAGTGAGGCTGAGCAGAGTGGAGCCACCGTTTGTATCATTGTTCTGGATACTCCGGGCGGGCTGCTAGATTCCACCTCAAAAATTGTTGAGCGCATTATGAACGCTAAAGTCCCGGTTTTGGTATATATTTCGCCTCACGGAGCCTGGGCGGCTTCAGCAGGCACCTTCATTACCGTGTCTGCACACCTCTCTGCAATGTCTCCTGCCACAAGCCTGGGGGCTGCACATCCCGTAAGCGTGGGCGAGGAAATGCCGGAAGATGTTCAGAAAAAAGCGACTGAATATTCGGCAGCCTGGATACAGAGCATAGCCGAGAAACGCGGACGGGATCCGGCTCTGGTGGAAGCTGCAGTCAAAGAAAGCACATCTTTTACCGTATCAGAGGCGGTGGAAAAAAAGCTGGTCGATTTCCAGGCCGATGATCTGGACAGCGTGCTGGAGCAGATAAACGGTAGAAAAGTGAGGCTGGCAGACGGCAGGGAAGTGACTATAAATACCACAGATGCGGCAGTGAACAAGAGCGATATGACCATGGTGGAAAAGACGTTGCAGGTTATCAGCCACCCCAATGTAGCTTATATATTGCTCACACTGGCTTCCATAGGTCTGATCACTGAGATATCTAACCCGGGACTGATTTTCCCTGGTGTTATCGGAGGCATCTGTCTTTTCCTGGCATTCTACTCACTGGGTGTATTGAACGCGGGCTGGGCCGGGCTGTTGCTGATTCTGCTTGCATTCGGACTTTTCATCACTGAGATTTTTGTACCTGCCTATGGTATACTGACCACAGGTGGAATAATATCACTGGTCATCGGTTCACTCATCCTTTTCAGCGAAAGCGAGGCATCCATGCAGTTCGATAAAAGTCTAATTGTGTATATAGCGGTTTTTCTGGCCGCTTTTATGGCCTTCCTCATCTGGGCAGTAGTCAGAGGTCAAAAAAGAAAAGTTACCACCGGCAAGGAGGGGATGATCGGCCAGGTAGCCAAGGTAAAAACGGTGCTCGAGCCTGCGGGAATGGTGATGGTTGAAGGAGAGCTGTGGAAAGCGGAGTTGGATGAGGGTCAGGCACAACCCGGAGACGAGGTTGTTATTAAAAAGGTGGAAAATCTAAAGTTATACGTAACAAGAAAAAAATAAGGAGGCAGCAATGCAGATTTGGGGAATAATAGTTCTGGCGGTGTTCGTTTTGATAGTGCTTTTTGCATCTATCAGAATTGTCAATGAGTACGAACGTGGCGTAGTCTTTCGCCTGGGGAGGTATGTTGGAGTAAGGGGGCCGGGACTTATTTTACTGATACCTTTTATAGAGCGCATGGTGAAGGTCGAGTTGCGTGTGGTGACCATGGACGTAACTTCACAGGAATGCATCACCATGGACACCGTCACAGTTAAGGTGGATGCTGTGGTTTATTTCCGTGTCATGAAGCCGGAATCGGCTATCCTGAACGTGGAGCAGTACATCAGGGCGACTTCGCTGCTTTGTCAGACTACACTGCGGAATGTAGTAGGGCAGAGCGAGCTTGAAGATTTGCTGGCACACCGGGAGAAGATCAACACCAAGCTGCAAAATATTATCGATGAGAGCACCGAACCATGGGGCATCAAGGTAAGCATGGTCGAGGTGCGCGATGTCCAGCTACCCGACAATATGCAGAAAATCATGGCGGCGCAGGCAGAGGCGGAGCGAAGCAGGAGAGCCAAAATTATCGCTGCCGAGGGCGAGGCGCAGGCGGCAGAGAAATTATCCGAGGCTGCACGCATAATCTCCGC
>DAOUFT010000121.1:0-26879 GCA_034429855.1 Dehalococcoidia bacterium | reverse complement strand
GTGAAGCGCGGTATGCCGTAGAAAAGGATGAAGCCCAGATCGCGCAGGGCGCTACCGGCTGCTCCGTCCCTCACTGACAAGGCGGCCGCCCGGTACAGATCCTCGCGCGTATAATACGGTTTCACGCGTTCCGTGTACTTCCTGTACCAGTCGATGACCTGGCGCACAACCTCTCCGGATCTCTCCAGTTCCTGCAGGTCGCTCACCGTCAGCGCGTTAAGTTCGCTGAAAGTCTGCCTCAGGTAAAGGTGGAACTGCGGGTGAAGCGCAACCGGTCCCAGGGGCGGCCTGGCCGACATCTCGCGCGCGAAATGCCTGACCGCGGCCAGCCGAATCATGGGTGTGAGCGGCGATTTACCCTGCGCAGCCAGCGCAGGGGCGCCTAAATACTCAGCCAGGCGTGGCAGGGCCATAAAGCGGACGTTGACCAGACCCCCTTTCTCCGCCAGCTTCCGCCGCAGCGATAGGCCGGCATATGTGGTGGGAACTATGACGGTGAGAGGGGCCAGATCGCCCTTTTTATGTTTTGTAATGAGTGTGTTCAGCACAGGAGGTACCTTTCTCCAGAGTTCAAGATCCCATCGGATGATATTTATTTAAAAACGCGGTATTTTGTAAGGCGAGGGTAGCCATAAATAAACCAGCACAATCGCAGCCATATATAGCAGCCAGCCGAGGACGCATGTAGCGGCAGCCCTGCCTGTATCGAATTCAAAAGTCTGCTTTACGGCGATGATGCCGGCGGCCAGCGTCCAGATGCCGGACAGCGCCAGTACGAGCCAGCCGAGCATGGGCACAAAGGCAAGAATACGCAGTACACCGGGTGAGTTGGCCAGGCCGAGCGTTCGGGGCAGCTCGATCAAACTGGCCTTTTCGGGCCCGCGCAGGAAGGTTGTGCCGCAGAAGTATGTGATCAGCACCCAGGCATACCATCCGGCCAGTGAAGCAAGGAAGCTGCTCAACAGTCCCCAGAGGAACCAGATGGCGCCTGCTCCCCCCATCAGAACCGCCAGTCCCATGCCTATTCCCGTAGCGGCACCGACCAACATCGCTACCATGATGCCGTGCGCCAGCGCGTCTTCCTCGGTCTCAATCTCCTCATAGAAGCCGGAATCCAGCCTTGAGGCCAGCATCATGCGGTTGAGCAGCTTTCTCCAGATCTCCATTTTAAACCTCTCACTGCCGGTGTGCCCGGGCTTATTATAACAGCTTGTGCTATCTGGCAGAGTTCCCGCTCCATTTGTTACCTTTTAGGCGGGAGTGATAGAATATCTGCTGTTTTATATTGCCGTCATAAGGCGCCTCAATTTTTCTGAAAGGACTGTCTATTCATGACTGATTTCAACCGATTCTTCGCGCCGCGTTCGCTGGCATTCCTGGGCGCGTCCAACGATACCAAAAAGTGGGGATTCCGCATTCTGGCTAATGTACGAACGGGCGGTTTCCAGGGCAATATATACCCGGTCAATCCCAAGGGTGGCGAGGTGTTGGGCCTGAAGGTATACACCTCGGTTGAAGAGATACCCGAGGTGCCCGACCTGGCGGTCATCGTGGTACCGCCGCCGGCTATGATCGACACGATTAAAGAATGCGTTGCCAAAGGTATCAAGGCCGGCGTCATAGTGACCGCGGGCTTTGCCGAGGTAGGCCGGGACGGTGCGGCGGTTCAGGAGGAGATTGTCAGGATCGCGAGGCAGGGTGGGCTCAGGCTGGTCGGACCCAACTGCTTCGGTATACTCAGCCCCTCGGCCAGACTGTATGCGCAGATGCCGCCCATCTTCCCGCCGGAAGGAGAGATGGCGGTAGTATCACAGAGCGGCAATGTAGGGTTGACCATAGCTCGCCGGGCCATGTCCATTGAATTCGGTGTCAGCCGTCTGGTCAGCATCGGCAATGAAGCAGATTTGCGCGCCGAGGATTTTCTGGAGTATCTGGCTGATGATGAGCGTACCAGAGTAATTCTCAGCTATATCGAGGGATTCAAGGATGGGCGAAGGTTTTTCGAGATAGCCAGGAAAACGAGCCTGAAAAAACCGATTGTGATGATGAAGGTCGGCGAGACCGAAGCCGGCGCTTCGGCGGCCAGGTCGCATACGGCGGCGCTGTCCGGATCGGCCGAGGTGTTCAACGGCATCAGTCGCCAGGCGGGCATCATCAGGGCAGCCAACCTGCAGGATCTGATGAACCTGGGTTACGGATTTCTCTGCCACCCCGTACCGCGCGGGCGCAGGGTGGGCATCGCTACACTGGGCGGTGGCTGGGGTGTGCTGGCGGCGGACGCGTGCGCCAGGCTGGGCCTGGATGTCATAAAGCTACCGGAGGACGTAATGCAGGAGCTGGACTCGTTCCTGCCCGGATGGTGGAGCCGCAATAACCCCGTGGACCTGGTGGCAGGCTCGGCCGACAATATATTGCGGGTGGTGGATATACTGGCCGCGTGCGATCAGACCGACAGTGTGCTGGCGCTGGGTGTGCCCTTCCCACATTTCGCCAGAGTTGGCCTTCCCACCAACGAAGAGGAGAAGAAGAAGTTTTTCGAGTTCGTTATCGAGTCGTACACCGAGTCATTCCGGCAGATGAAGGCCATATCGCGAAAATACAGTAAACCCGTCATAATAGCCGCCGAGCTTCCCACGCCGCGCGGCGAGCGGGCTCTGGATGTGGACATATTGCGCTCCATAGCCAAAGAGAATATGATCTGCTACAGCATGCCCGAAGAGGCAGCTAAAGTGCTCGACTCTATGGTCAGGTACGGAGAATTCCTTAGGTACGCCTGATTCGGGGCCGCGCCCCGACTGCTTCGTCGAGTGTGGTATAATTCGAACGGTTTAAGGAGGGAGGTTCAGATGTCTACGCAGATGAGCGACGAGGAGATCCGTAAGATAGCACATAGCCGTGTTGCAGCCAAAAAAGGGTTTTACAGCAACCTCCTCAGTTATATAGTAGTCAACGCTTTGCTCGTGCTGATCTGGTACTTTGTCAGTGGGGCTGGATATCCATGGTTCCTGTGGGTGCTGGGTGGATGGGGCATTGCGCTGATCTTCCATTTCTTCAATGTATTCGTTTTTCCCAAAGAGGGGGGTGATTGGGAGAGGAAGGAGGTGCAAAAGGAGATGGAAAAAATCAAGAAGAGTCGGAGCTGAGGCTACGGGATCCTCAGTTGCCAAGCCAGGCTGGTCCACGCACAGCCAGAACGATGACAGCGAAGACCATTGTTACTATGATGAAGCTGGCGATAACCAGTATGATAGCTATCTTGATATATTTGTTGTCCATGATGCCGGTCGGATAAACATTATAGTGTCCGCGTGATTGTCTGACAATATATTGTACGTTTGGTGTGCAACTAATAGGAGGTGGGAATGCTGGAGACGATGGGCAAGAGGTGGTGGCTGATCTCATTGCGCGGTCTGGTCGCGCTTGTCCTGGGTGTGATCCTGCTGGTACTGGATCCATTGATTGCCGCTGAGCTGTTGATACTGTTTATAGGTATCTATGCATTGCTTGACGGCTTATTCGCGCTGATAGTGGGCATCGTCAACAGGCCGCCGCACAGAGACCGCGGCTGGCTGATCGCCGAGGGCATTATCGGCATTCTGGCGGGGATGGCCATACTGCTTGCACCAATGCTGGCGGGCGTGATCATTATATACTTCATCGCCTTCTGGGCGCTGCTCACCGGCATACTTGAGATAGTGTTCTCCATCGCCGAGTGGAAATACATACCGGGCGCCTGGATGATACTGGTTACCGGCATCATCTCGGTGCTGTTGGGCGTTCTGATACTGGCCAATGTGGTGGCGGGCGCCGTGCTGCTGGTGGTGATCGTAGCCGTTTACCTGGTGCTTTTCGGCCTGCTGCTGATGCTGCTCGGCTTCTCCCTTAAAAACATCGATGTCGATAAGTTGAGCAAGGAGATAATGGCGGAGCTGGCCAAGAAATAGAAATTCGAAGCTGGAAAGGTGGCGGAGGGGGCGGGATTCGAACCCGCGTTAGCACGAAGCTAAAACGGTTTTCAAGACCGTCACCATCGGCCGCTCGGTCACCCCTCCGCGGGACATAATAGTATATTTAATGCCCCGCAGAGAGGCAAGTTGCCGCTAAAGGTCTTTTTTGATCTGTTCGAATTGCTCTCTGGTTATCTCGGACTGTGCATAGCGCCGTTTGGCGATCTCCAGGGGGCTTTCCATGGTAGCGCACCCGGCCCTGTGCCCGGTAGCTTTGGTGATGCCCCAGACGATCAGCCAGATTACACCGCCCCAGAACAGCACGAACAGAATACCCGCCAGCGCCATCCACCATCCCATCCCTGTTATCCAGTAACCCATCATTTTATTGCTCCTATATATTTTTCGTACTTTAATTGTAGGCGACAGGTATGAAGATATGATGAAAATAAAGGAGCGATTGCATGAAATCTGATAAAGGGAATGATGAAAGTGAGTATATTAATTTGGTTTTAGTATTATGAGAACGGAGCTATTGGTAAGAATTCAATAAACCCTCAATCTGGCTCAGACTAGTAAAGGCAACATCATGAGTTTCCCTAATAATGCCATCTGAATCGAGGAAAAAAGTTTTTGGGATACTAGTAATGCCATATAAGGCACTAACTTGTCCCATTGTGTCTAAAGGCACTGTAAAAGTATATTCCCTTTCGCCAATTAATGAGCCCACGTAAGCTTCATTGATAGCTCCCAAAGCAGTTCCATGTATAACAAGCATGGCAATATTTGGATATTTTTCATGCATTTCCTGCAGAAGTGGCATCTCTGACATACATGGACTGCAATTGGTGTGCCAGAAGTTAATTATGACTTTCTTTCCCTTGAGATTGCTAAGGGTAATGCTACTGCCGTCAGCACAGGTCAGAGAGAAATCAGGTGCCGAACTTCCGATCGAGGACCCTGCCGGAGCTGGCGTTGTGAACGTGGCGTCGCCTGATGAGTTCTCGTTGCCTGCAGCGTCTCTCGATATCACCTTGTAATGTATAGTCGCCCGAGGAGGCAAGCCATTAAGTATAACGTGATGGTCATTCAGTAGATCTGTGTCGGTCTGCGACGGCTGAAGCGTTCCATAACCAGCCGAAGTACCGTAGCTGACCTGGCTGGTTGCCGGCTCATCAGTGCTCCATGTAATCTCTGCCGACACTGTGGAGCCCGTGCTTGTCAAATTAGTGACATTCATGTCGCTGATTACAGGCGGCGTTGTATCTGGCATGTCTAAAGTTCTAAGTACATTGGTAACCTCCAGGCTGGAGTCCGCCGAATCCGGATCATTGCCCAGCGCGGATTTAACAGTTATGTGATAGGACTTGCCCTGTTCGAGGTTGGTCAGATTGACGCTATGGCTGGTAACAAGCTCGTCGTCCCTGGCGTTCTCGCAGATGTCGCCGCCGGCCAGGCAGTAGATAACCAGGCTGTTGGACTTCTTGTCGGTCTTCCAGGTCACAGTGGCGCTGGTACGTGTGATGTTGCTGAACTCGACGTCCGATATCTCCGGCCCCTCGTCCGTGCCTGAGGGCGTCGTGATGGGGTTGGTGGGCGCCACAGCAGGTGCAGGTGCCTTGAGCTGGTCGATCAGGAAGACCACTCCTATGATGATCACACCGGCCAGCGCAATAAGCGCCAGCAGGATGGGGATGGGGGAAGACTTCTGCCCCGGCCTGGGCGACCTTTCCTTGCGATCACGGGGCATCCTCTCTTTGCCGCGCTTTTTCTCCGGATATATCTCCTGCACGAATCCCGGTGATGCAACCGGGTAGGCAAGCTCGTATGGCTGCACCGCCGGCTGCCCGTAATACTGGCTCTGCGGCGATGGGTAGGATCCATAAGCATCCTGAGGCGGCGGATAAGGACCGTAAGCCTGCTGCGCGGCCTCCGCGGCCCTGAAGCGGTCCTCCGCCTTGATAAAGGGCTTGCTCCTCTGGGGGGGAAGGCGGTTGTTTCCGCAGGTGGGACAGACTTTGCTGCGATCGGGTACTGCGCTGCCGCAGTTGGAGCAGGTACGCTGCTCGGCAGGCATGGGCGGCGCCTCTTGCATCGGGGCATGAGCCGATGGACCGGACTGCATCTGGGGATATATTTCTTCAGGCGCCACCTGCCTCACGCTGGAATGCGGAGGCGGACCGGCCTTCCGCTCCTCCATCCTCCGGTATACTTCGGCCTCGAAGGTCTTGTCCCTGACAGGAGGAGTGATACTCCTCAAGGCATTACCGCCGCCGAACTTGCCGTGTACAGGGCAGAGGCTGGAGCCGGGAGGTATGACCCGGCCGCACTTGGAACAGACTTTCTGTGTGCTCGGGACCTCCTCGGTCGGAGTCGCTGTGAACTGCGAGTAGTTGTCGTGGGCGGGCTTCATCACGCCGTGTCCCTGCGTGGGCATCATTGTGAAACGGTTTCCAAGCTGTCCGCAGTAGGGACACTTGCCCAGCGAAGGGTCTATCCTGTTGCCGCAGCTCGGGCAGATGTACCTGCTGGCCGGCATGGCGCCGGGCGCCACCTGTGAAGGCGCAGCGCCGGCGGCAGAATATTTGCCCGGTCTGAAAGAATGGTCTTTCTTGCCGCAGTGCGGGCAGATGGATGCGTCGGATGAGGAGATTACAAGGTGGCAATGCGGGCAGAACCTCGCGCCGCATTTCTGGCAGATTGTGGCGTTTGGTTCATTGATCTCATGACACCTCTGGCAGATTATTGTACTGGGCATTAACCCCTATCCATTTCGAGCTGTATTCAATGTTATATTAACGGTAAGACAAGATATCCGCCATGTCAAGTTTATCCTTACGTAACAGGAAGCATCTTGAAGCGGCTTGATTTAATGATGGACTGCGGCGGATGCCCGTGTCAGTACGAGTTTAGCAGGAACTCAATCTCACCCGGCCCGGTGAACATGCCCTGCTGTATCCTGCGGATGACGCCGTCCTTATCGATAAAAAAGGTCTTGGGTATGCTGGTCAGTTCGTACTTGTTAAAGGCATCCTCGTTGGGATCGAGCAAAACAGTGAAAGTGTAATTGCCGTCGGTAACGAAGTCCCGAATGACAGACTCTTCCGACTGGCTGCCGGCCACGGCCAGAATGATGAAATCGGCGCCGGGATTATACCTGGCCCACAGCGTCTGGAAATGAGGCAGTTCGATCTTGCAGGGCGTGCACCAGCTGGCCCAGAAATTGAGGATGACCTTCTTGCCGCGGTACTGGCTGAGAGATACAGCCTCGCCCTGAAGGTCGCACAGCGTGAAATTGGGCGCCTTGCTGCCCAGATAGGGAGCAGACCCCGACTCCGGCTCGGTCTTAAAAGTGTAGTCGCCGGAGGTCATCACGTTGCCGGAGGCGTCCCTGGATATGAGCTGATAATGGTACTCGGTATTGGGTGAAAGCCCGCTCAGGAAAACGCTGTGGACGTTGCTGTATTCGTAGGTGAAACCGGAGGGGAATTCGTATCCTGTGCCAAGGCTGTACCTGACCTGCGATTTGGCCTTTTCGTTTGTTTTCCAGGAGATAGTGGCGGTCGTTTCGTCAGCCGATGCTGTCGGCTCGCCCTCCAGCTGCGGCGCTTCAGTGTCGGCGGCCGAAAGTAGAGTCGGGAAACTTCGCTCCTGTTTGGTCTCATTACCTGCAGCATCGCGGCTGATGAGTGTTATGTAATAATTCTTGCCGCCTTCGAGTCCGCTGAGGTCAGCCTTGTGATAGCGGGTGAGCGTAGCCGCCGCGTTGATAACATGAGGCTCTCCCAGCTCCGTCTTATATGTTATCCTGCTGGTACAGAGCTCATCGGTCTTCCAGGTGATTGTGGCGCCGTGATCGGTGATGGACTTGATGAGTATCTCTGTGATGATGGGTGGGGCGGTATCGGATGGCACCGCAGGTGTGGCCGGTGTCTGCGCGTTGTCCGAAGCGACCGGCTCCGTCTGGTTGCCTGAAGCAGCAGGTGTGTTTGTATTATCGGTCGACACCGGCGCGGCCGGCTTCCATCCGAATGCAGCAAGAAATGCCTCAAAGGGATTCTGACCTGAGCCGGAATTGGAAGGCTGGTCCGATGGCGGAGCCGTCTCCGGGGTTGTGGGCGACATCAGCCACCTGGAGATCTCCTCCTGATTACTGTATGCCCAGAGAGCACCAATTATCAACGCCAGCACCAGTACCACGCTTATAATAGTGCCGGCAAGGCCTCCGCTTCTTTTTCGAGGCTTCTCCGCTTCCTCTTCCTCCAGAAACGATTCGTAGTGTTTGATTCTGGCAGGCTGGTCATTCGTATCCCAATCTTCTTTGGCTTGCCGTTTCTTCTCTTTACGTGGCCGTCCGGACGGTTGCCGGGTTTCCTGACCGTCCATGGCTTCAATATGATTGAGTATCTCGGCCCTGCGACTGATCCCTACGGGAAAGCTGGATGCTTCATCAGAGCGTGCCCCATGTCCCTTCTCCTGCACGGGGCCGCCTATATCGGCAGGCTCATAACTTGAGGAGATACCGCGCCCCATCGGTGGCTGCCGCTCGCCCCTGTCAACAGGAATGTTTTCAGGTCGCTTTGGCTGGGCTGGCATCTGGGTGGTCATGGCCGGGGGCCCGGGCTTGCCTGCATAAGCGTGCGGACCGAGGCTGCCGCAGTCCTTGCACGGCTCGTTTGAGTAGGCCATCGGCTTGCCGCATTTACATCTGAACTGGCTGTCCAAAAGGGTATCTCCCTATGAGTCTACACTACAACGGGGCGTATCGGCTGTCAAGAGATTTAATAAAGGCATGGAGCTATAAAGTATTAAGTATCCTCTCGACCTGTTCTACATTGAAATTGCCCGGCTTGATATCGCGGATGATCATATCGCCGTCGATGAATACCGTGTACGGCGCTTTCTCTACATTATATAAATGGGCCGTGGTCTTATACATATCCACCACCACCGGCACGGTTAGTTCACCGCGTTCCGACCTATACTTGGCTATGGTCTTGTCGATATCTTCAAGCTTACTCTCCATGAAGACGGCTATGATCTTGACACCCTGCATGTTTTTATCCTGGATTGACTGCAGCAAAGACAGCTCACGGTCGCACTCAGGACAGTAAACCGCCCAGAAGGTGAGCAGAACCTTCTGGCCGCGGTAGTCACGCAGCGAAATAGTTTCCTGTTTGCCGACCAGGGGCAGCGTGAAATCAGGAGCCCTGTCTCCTATGCGAGGGCCGACGGGCACTTTGACCAGGGTCGAGAAGATATTGGGCGGATCCATTTTCGCTTCGTTGCCGTCCGCGTCCACCGACCTGATGCGGTAATAGTACCGTGTATCGGTCTCCAGACCCAGAATGCGCACGACATGATCCGTAAGCATCCTGGTATCTTCGACGGTGGCGATCGAACATGACTCATCCGTACCGTAAAGCACCTGACTGCTGGATGGATTGTCCGTGGTCCAGCTAATAACAGCGCTTGTATCTGTGGGAATGACTTTAAATCCAGTAACGACGGGTGGGACGGTGTTCACCCGCCTGATCGTATCGAACATATGGTCGTTACTGCGATACTGTTCATTACCCTTGCCGTCCGTAACCACCACAACGAAGTGGTAGGTCGTCGAGGGCTCCAGGCCGCTGAGCGTGACCTTCTGGTTGCTGCCCTGCAGAACGGCAGCCGCCGACTCGCCGTATGACTCGGTCTTGCCGTATATGACCTTACCCCACAGAGGTTTGGAGGTGGCCCAGGCAATTGCTGCGCTATCTGAGGTTATATCCGAGATAGTTATATTGTAAACCTCTTCTACCGCGGTCGGCTCCGGCGGCTCTTGCTGCTGCTCGGGCGGGTTGAAGAAGGTCAGGGAAGGCGGCAATACGTCGTATTGCCTGGCCAGCATGTAACCGACACCCAGCAGGATGATTATGATGACTATACCGATGATGATATCGAGGGTTTTAATGCGGGTCCGACCGCCCTTTTTCTCCGCGCGCTGAGAAGCGCCCTTAATGGCAGCCAGCCCTTTGGCCGCAGGCGGCAGGTTCAGCTCCCGGGCGGTCTCTTCGATAGATGCCTCATCGTTTTTGCCCGGTGGCACTATTTTAGCCCCGGTAGTGCTCTTGCCGCAGTGAGGGCATGTGGGGGAGGGCCCATGCAAAACAGCCATGCAGTTCGGACAGCGGTACTGCTTCTGTTCTTGGGCGGGAGCGCCTTCAACCAGCCCGGCCGCCGCCCTTTTTTCAATTATCTTTTGCCAGAGATCCGCTCCCTGCTGCTCCACACGATCCATATACCACTTCTGTCCGCACCGCGGACAGATAGGGGTTCCATCGGGGACTTCGCCGCCACACTGGCGGCAGAACTTGGGACCTGTCTGCGGTTCACCTGCTGACATATCTAATCAGAGCCGTGCCTGCAATATTTCTTTTAATTATACATATAGTTAAATTGAATTTGAAGCCAATGTCAAGGCAGCTGATATATGAGCCGCGTTGGCGGCCCTGAATGCAGCCCGCGGTTAGATGCAGGCGGTGTGCGGTGCGGGCTACCTTATGAGAGAGGTATTCATATAAGGCTGCAGTACGTCCGGCACCCGGATGCTGCCGTCTTCCTGCTGGTAGTTTTCCATGATGGCGATCATAACACGCGGCAAAGCCAGGCCGGAGCCGTTGAGCGTGTGCACCAGGCGAGGTTTGGCCTCGGAGTCGGGGCGGTAGCGGATATTGGCGCGTCGCGACTGGAAGTCGCCGCAGTTGCTGCAAGAGCTGACTTCAAGCCACTCGCCGCATCCCGGCGACCACATTTCGATATCGAAGGTCTTTACTGCAGCGAAACCCAGGTCGCCCGTGCACAACTGTATTACGCGGTAAGGCAATTCCAACCTGCGGCAGATATCCTCGGCGTTATCTACCAGGCTGTTCAGCTCATCGTTGGAAGTGGCCGGATCGACGAACTTGTACATCTCCACTTTTTCGAATTGGTGCCCGCGCTTAATTCCGCGGGTATCTTTGCCGGCCGCCATCTTTTCACGCCGGAAACATGAGGTGTGCGCCGCGTAATATAAAGGCAAGCTGCCGGGCGCGAGTATCTCGTCGCGGTGCAGATTGGTCAGGGGGACCTCGGCCGTGGGCACGAACCAGTAATCCTCTTCCGCGTCGTGATAAAGGTTGTCGGCAAACTTGGGCAGGTTGCTCGACCCAACCATGCATTCCCGCTTGACCATAAAGGGCGGATAGACCTCGATATATCCGTGTTCTCTGACATGGACGTCGAGCATGTAACTGATGAGCGACCTCTGCAGCATGGAGCCCATGCCGCGCAGAACGTAGAACCTGGTGCCGGATAGTTTAACGCCGCGCTGAAAGTCAATGATGTTAAGCCTTTCGGCCAGGTCCCAGTGGGGCAGCGGCTTGAAGGTAAATTCGCGCGGTTGGCCCCATGACCTGATCTCGACGTTATCTTCCGATCCCTGCCCATCGGGAACGTCGTCCGCCGGTATATTGGGCAGGCGCAACAGCCTGTCCTCCAGCTTATCCGATAGCAGGTTAGCTTCGGACTCGATCTCTGAAATGCGGTCGCCGACCTGCCGCATCTCGGCTATCAGATCGGGTGGCTTCTCTTTCATGCGGCTGATCTGCTTGCTCACTTCGTTGCGGCGCGCGCGCAGAGCTTCGGCCTCCTTGAGCATCAAGCGGTAAGAGCCGTCCAGCTCTATGATCTCGTCGACCTCTGCGCGCTCTTCACCGCGCCTGTCCATTGCCTGATATACAATCTCGGGATTTTCGCGTATCAATTTAATATCTATCATTCTTCATTCCTCCCCTGCCTGGTCTTCAGCTGCGGGAAGAGGATGACCTCGCGAATCGATTGCCTATCGCTGAGCAGCATGACCAGCCTGTCTATACCCACGCCCAGCCCGCCGGCGGGCGGCATGCCGTGCTCCATGGCGGTGATGAAGTCTTCATCGATCATGGCGGTCTCGGGCAGCTCCCCTGCCGCGACAGCCCGCTCTATCTCGGCAGCATGCATCTCACGCTGGCGGGTGAATCTTTCGCGCTGCTCGCGCGGGTCGTTCAGCTCCGAGAAAGCGTTGGCCACCTCCATGCTGCAGATGAACGCCTCGAACCTTTCCACCAGGCCCGGTTCACGGCGGTGGAGCTTGGCCAGCGGCGACATATCTATAGGGTAGTCGATCAGAAATGTGGGCTGGCGCAGCTCAGGCTCGATATAGTTGGAAAGGAGCTCATCGATCAGCCGGCCCCTGTCCTTGAAGGGATCGACCTGCAAACCCATCTTCGTCATTCGCTTGCGCAGGCTTTCGGCATCAGGGTACTGCATGAAATCAATATCACATTTATCTATTAGAGCCTGCCGAAGGGGTAGCCGTTTCCAGGGAGGGGTTAAATCAATAGCCTCTCCGGCGAAGCTGATCCGCGTAGTACCCAATACCGCTTGAGCCACACTGCAGACAAGCTCCTCGGTCATTTTCATTACGTCATAGTAATCGGCGTATGCCTCGTAGCTCTCCATCATGGTGAACTCGGGGTTGTGCTTGGTCGAGATGCCTTCATTGCGGAACACGCGTCCGATTTCATACACCTTATCGAAGCCGCCGATCAGCAGACGCTTGAGGTAAAGCTCCAGCGCGATGCGCGGGTAAAGGTCCTGGTCCAGGGCGTGATGGTGTGTTATGAAGGGCCTGGCCAGCGCCCCGCCGTACATGGGCTGCAATACCGGAGTCTCCACTTCGATAAATCCGTGCGCATTCATGAAAGCGCGCACGGCACTGACGACACCGCTCCTTCTGATGAAAAGCTCCCTGGCCTCCTCATTGGCGATCAGGTCAAGGTAACGCTGACGGTATCTTTTCTCAACATCCTGAAGACCGTGCCATTTCTCCGGCATGGGCCTCAGTGACTTGGCCAGTATGGTGAAGTCGGAAGCTTCGAGGGTTATCTCGCCGCTGCGCGTTTTGAATATATGGCCCGAGGCGCCTATGAAATCGCCCAGATCGAGCTCGTGCAGCAGTTCATATTTGTCATCTCCCAGGGAGTCGCGGCGGAAGAAAACCTGTATCTTTCCTGAACCGTCGCGGATATCGAAAAAAGCCGCTTTGCCCATGAACCTGGAGGCGATGATGCGGCCGGCCAGGCTGATGCCCGCCAGAGTTGCCTCAGGGTCTTTTTCCAGCAGCTCCTGATAGAGGCGCACGGCCTCTCTTGCTGTGTGAGACCTGTGAAATTTATGTGGATAGGGGTCAAGGCCGCGGTCTTTCAGCCTGGATAGTTTTTCCAGGCGTGGTTGCTCAATACGTTCCTCCCCGGCCATTTTCCTAGCTTACTTCGATGATGTGCAATTTCATTATCCCCGCCGGCGTGCGCACCTCAATCTTATCGCCCTTCTTCTTTCCCAGCAGCGCCTTTCCCACCGGCGACTCGCAGGAGATTTTGCCTTCCACCGGATTGGCCTCGGCGGTGCCCACGATCGTATAGCGGTCGATCTTGCCGTCCTGGTTTTGGATGAGAACCGAGTCGCCCAGCTCCACCACACCCGGCTGATGGGGGGCCTCTATGATGCGGGCGTTAAGGATAATGTTCTCCAGGGAGCTTATTCGACCCTCGATGAACGCTTGTTCGTTCTTGGCGTCCTCATACTCGGCGTTGTTCTCAGTGCCACCCATCTCACGAGCCCTCTTGATCTTATCGGCCACCTCCTGGCGGCGTATTGAGGTTAGCTGATCGTATTCAGCTTTCAGCTTTTCAAGGCCCTCGCGGGTAATATCGAACTTCTTTAATGTCATGGGTGATACCTCCCAGCATGCCGGATATTAAAAAACTGAGAGCTGTAAGAACTCTCAGCTTTTTCATTGCCTTTCAAAACATTATATTCCGATGCAGCGGGGAAGTAAAGAATGGTATAATGTCTGCCGGTTAAAATTCAGGAGGCACCATGACTAATTTGCTTATCGCAGCTTACGAATCCTGCGGGAAAACGGCATTATGCGCCGGCATAGGTAAGAAACTGGCCAATTCCGGAAAAAAAATCGGCTATATCAGGCCTATTCATGTAAAAATGGAGGGTGATGGAGGGGAATGTCTGGATGCGACCTTTATCGGCGGCGCCCTTGAGCTAAACGAGAGCAGGGAGCTGCTTTGTCCCCTGCACATCAAACAAGAGGAGCTGTGGCGCGGCCTCACAGAGGATGCCGATAATTTCTCCGCTGGGATTAAATCGGCCTGCGATAAAACCGGCGCCAATAAAGACATTCTGATAATCGAGAGCCCGGGTGCCATCAAGAACGACCAGGTGTCCACGCTGGCTGCATATACAATCGCCGAGAGGCTCGATGCCCGGGTGGTGATGTTGCTCTGCTGGCGTTCGGATTACCGGGAGGCGGGCATCCTGCAGGTGGCCGAGAAGCTGGGCGACAGGCTGGTGGGAATAGTGTTAAACCAGGTACCGCCGTCAAAGGTAGCCAGAGTCCAGGCGGAATGCACGGCGTACTTTAAAGAAAAGGGCATCACTGTGCTGGGCGTGTTGCCGGAATCGCGTGCATTGCTGGGTGTTACCGTAGGCGAGATAGCCGGTGCCATCGGCGGCGAGATCATCAATTTCAAGGATAGAGCCGGCGAGCTTGTGGAAAACGTCATGCTGGGCGCCATGTCGCCCGATTCTGCCAGGGATTACTATAACAGGCTGCGCAACAAGGCGGTAGTTACACGTCATGAGCGTGCCGATATGCAGCTGGCGGCGCTGGAGACATCGACAAAGTGCCTGGTGATCAGCGGCAAGAAGCCGTCGACTTCGGTCATGGTCAAATCCGAGGATAAAAAGGTGCCGGTGATCGTAGTCGACCGGGATATAAATGAAATAATCAAAGGGATCGAGCAATCGCTGGCGGGCGCGGGTTTCCATCAGGCACAGAAGCTGCAGGCGATGTCTGTCCTGCTGGACAGCAGGTTCGATTATAAAACGCTTTACTCTGCACTGGGCCTGAAATAGAGGGTAGTTCAGGCCTCCAGTTCGTCGCTGGCTGAACCGATTATCTCCCTTGCCCGATCTGCAAACCTGGCTGGCACTTGTACCTCCACCTGACCCAGACCGTCCACCGTCAGCCCGTATACACTGCCGATACTTTCATATTTCAGCAGTGCGAGTATACCTTCTATCTCAAGCCTGCCTCTCACGATCTCGGCCTCCAACTGCCCGCAGGCTTTATAGATAGTCACCAGTTTCTCTTTCTCATCCATATATGCCAGTGAAAGAAAATAAATAATCGCTGCCCCGGCCGGGGCAGCGATTATTTATTTTCAAATCAATCGTTATACTTTATTTGCCGCTGCTGCAGACCTTGCACTTGGAGAGCAGGTTGTTCTGCAGGCACCAGGTGAGAGAGACACACTCGGGATGCGGACAACCGGTGATGCCCCAGTCACCTCCACCGATAGGAGATGTTCCCCTGTGGTTCATATGGCTGTTATTGACGTTGGCCCTCGTTCCAATGTCGGCGGCAGACCAGCTCTTGTTGGCATAGGACAGGCTCTTGCCCCAGCAGCCGGAGCACTTGGAAGTTCCGAGGCCGGCGGTGGTGGTGTTGGCCGGGCAATTGAGCGGGCAGTCATCCAACGGCAGGGATGTGGGTGCTACTTCGGGATTGAGACATCTCTGGGAATCAGTGCAGGCGGCACCAAGAGTTCCTGCCTGTGTATTGCAGTTGCTGCAGCCACCCAGGCATTCATTAATATCGCAGCCCGTCGGCTTGGGGCACTGGGATGTATTGCACACGCCTGGACAAAGCTTATCGGGGCCGCATAGACCAGCAAGCCGGGACATGGCGCTCGTGGGCGTCCTTCCCCAGTGCTGGAGATATAGCTTCCAGGAATTCTGGTTATTTTCCCATTTAACTTTGTCCCAACCCGTGCATTTGCCGAGATCGGCTGAGACAGTGGCCGGTATCAAAACCAACGATAAAGCCACTACGAGTGCAACGAGGGTTCCAAAAATTCTCCTCACGGCATACGCCTCCTTAAATAGTGAATTTTGAACGCATTTTACAAGGTCAAATAGACTTTGTCAATAGTCAGAATAAGGCATTTCTTGAAATAAGTCAACATAAAATATAAAATTACTCTCTGTTTCGAATTAATGATACCATGTTTTACAATTTATGTAATGTAATTGTTGTAAGGAGGGAATCCGTTTGGCTGCCCTAGGCAAGCACCTGCTGCTGGAATTGAAGGACTGCGACGTAAAACTTCTTAATGATTTGGATTATCTGCGAGAGGCGCTCAACGCAGTGGCGACATTGATAGGGGCGACAGTGATAAAGGATTCCTTTTACCAGTTTTCGCCGCAGGGGGTCAGCGGCGTTGTCATTATCGCTGAGTCGCATATATCCATACATACCTGGCCGGAATTTCGCTATGCCGCCGTGGACGTTTTTACCTGCGGCGAGGTTATCCTCCCGGTCAGGGCGGTTAAACCCCTGGCCGAGAAACTCAAGGCCGGGTCTACGTCTTATATAGAGTTGAAGAGGGGCCTCCTGACGGAGAGCGTGGCGGCTGAAGGAAAGTAGATGGCCAGGCCGGATTATTTCGACAGTAATAAGTGGCTCATCGACGAGCTTTCTGACGACCTGGTGCAGATACATGGAGTGAGGCGGGTACTGCACGATAAAAAAACCCGCTTTCAGCATGCCCAAATATCCGAAACCCATACTTTCGGCATCTGCCTCGTGCTGGATGGAAAGATACAATCCGGTGAAAAGGACGAGTTCATTTACCATGAATCATTGGTTCACCCGGCCATGCTGGCACATCCCGATCCCAGGAGCGTGTTCATAGCCGGTGGCGGGGAGGGGGCGACGCTACGCGATGTGCTGAAGCACAGAACCGTCCGTAGGGCGGTAATGGTGGATATAGACGGCGAGGTGGTCGGGCTGTGTCGCAAATACCTGCCGACCTTCCACCAGGGCGCCTTTGAGGATAAAAGGGCGGTAGTGCTGCATGATGATGCCAGAAAGTATATTGCGGAGACCAGTGAACGTTTCGATGTGGCTGTAATCGACCTGGCCGATCCGGTGGAAGAGGGGCCCGCCCGCATGTTATACACGCAGGAATTCTACAGCCTTGTCAGGGATAAGCTGCGTCCGGGAGGAATCATGGTGGTTCAGTCCGGCCAGTCTGGCTGGATCAACCTGGACAATTTCGTGGCCATCAACGGCACTTTAAAAAGCATCTTTCATATCGTACGCCCGTACCAGGTCTATGTGCCGTCCTTTGTGGACCTTTGGGGATTTCACACAGCATCGGACTCGCTGGACCCGGCCTGCCTCTCGCCAAGAGAGATAAACAAAAGGATATCCGACAGGGTCAACGGACGTCTGCGTTCTTATGATGGTATCGCCCATCGGGGTCTTTTCTCTCTGCCGCTGAGATTACGCCGCAAACTGGGACGATCACGTAAAATCATTACCGATGCCTCTCCCATAGCGGTTCACTGATCTTTCTTCAGCACCAATCCCCGATCCGCCTGCATAATAATGAAACGGTGATCTCCTCGCACGATGTCTCCGCAGGTCACAAAACCGCATTTCTCGAAACAGCTGCGGGCCCGTATATTCCAGTCCAGCGTGCGTAATATCAGGCTCTGCAGGCCTGAGACCCGGAAAATATCGAGCATAAATGTAGTCAAGGCATCTACCCCGTATCCTCGTCCCCAGTACAGTTTCTCTCCGATCATGATCCCGATTTCTGCTGAATTTAAAGCCAGATTGAAATTGAAGAGGCTGCAGCTGCCGATGTGAAGGCGGTCCAGAGTATCGATGGCCAGGGTGTAGGTTAAGCCCGGGTACTCCAGTTCGACGAAATAGCGCGTTTGGAAGTCTTCGTAATCGCGAGTTAGTGGTTCGGTGGCGTCCAGACGGCACAGCTCACTGTCTATGCGCCATCTATACTCTGCCGCCGCATCCTCCGGCCGGCGCGGCCTCAGCCGAACTTTTTCTCCGGTGAGCACAGATTGTCGCTTCAGGAACTCGAAGATAGTGGATCCTGGCAAATCTCAAGCTCTGTCAGAGCGGCAACAGCCGCTTCTTTAATCCTGTTTTCGGGTGAATTTTTTAATCGGTTGAGTGCATTTTTAGCTTTCTGGCCGCCGATTTTTCCCAAGGAAGCGATGGCGGCTTCCTGCACCTCTTGGTCGGTATCATTCAGCAGGTCGAGCAGACCGGGCACGGTAGCCTCGTCCCCTAACTCGCCGCAGGCCCGCGCCGCTTCATAGCGGAGTTGCGCATTGACGCTGTGAAGCTCTTCATTGAGATAGTCCAGCCAGCGTGAATCGCAGTTACGGCCCATGGCGTAGATGGCGCTGACTTTGAAGGACGGGTTATCGCTGAAGTAAAAATCATCGATATAGCTTGCCACTGGCTCCTGCCGGAAAGGCGAGATGGACTCAAGCGCCCTGCTTCGCAGCGAGTCGGGTTCGGCGGGATTCTCCAGCACAGCAAGCAGGGCGTCGAATATGTCATCGCCTACGGCCGAAGGGATCTCTCCCAGCTCGGCCATGAGAGCAAACTTGCCCATCACGCGAACAGCAGCTGCTCTCACCTCCTGCGACTCATCCATCTGCAGCGTTTTAATCACCGGCAGTGCGAAATTATACTTGTCCTCCAGTTCAAGGCCGTCCAGGGCTTTGATGCGTATGCCGGGATCGATATCATCCAGGCAGAACTTGAATATGCGAGTGAAATCCAGCCGGGCATCGTCCTCACCAAGGCTGCACAGACCTGAAATAAGGGGGACGCGCCTTTCCAGGTGGGCACTGCTCCAGGCTCTCTTGAATTGCGCCAGCTCTTCATCATTCAAATCGGACAGCCGCACCAGGTCGATGTGCCTGATGTCATCGCCGGAAAACAGAAGTCTGGTGATGACCTCGCTCAACGGGAGTTGGGATTCCCTCATTCCTCCTCCTCTTCCTCTTCGTCCTCGAATTCCCCCTCGTCCTCCTGAGGCGGCCAGACCGGACGCGTATAGCGGTCGATATATTCACCCATTGCCTGGGCGGCCAGCCGTTTCATTTGCTGGTCCGACTCCTCGGCGATCTTGGCCAGCTCGCTGAGGTCTATCTCTATTTCGAGCACCTGCAACAATACTCTTAATACAGCCAGCGAAGCTTTGGGATTTGGTATCCGGGTGGTGTAAGAGGGGACCTCCCCCAGCAGGCAGATGCCTTCCATGGAGCGCTCTCTGGCGACTCCCAGCAGCAGCCCGTTCAGTCCGGCGATCTGAAGGCGGCCGCGCAGCACGACGTCGAACTTCTTGAGGTGCTCCACCAGCGAGGCGTCGGTGGCCACGCCCCACACTTTGGGCTGCTCGGTGTGGTGGATCTTGGCTATGGCTGCGGCGAAGGTGTAGATGCGTTGCACCTTGAATTTCCTGGCTACATCGAGAATGAAGTTGGCCAGGTCATAACCTTTGTAAGCCGGCTGTTCATCACTGATAAAAAACAGGAGGTCCTTTTTATTGGCCGTATTGTGCCAGTAGTAGAACTTGCCTTCGGGGAACTGAGGGGTCTCGACCACGTTGTCCTTGACCATCACGCCGATGGGATCGAAAAAGGTGAAGGGCTCGATCTCACCTATCTCCTCGGCGCCCAGCTTCTCCCTGAGGTAACGCGCCACTATAAGAGACAGGTTACCGATACCGGGCCATGCCGCAATCAGGTCACAGGCGCGAGCGCGCGGCTCTTTGCTAAAATTGACCAGCTTTTTCATCGTTATTTCGCTGCTACCGAGATGGTGGGGCAATAGATGCTGGGTGTGTTAACATAGCCGGCTATCCAGCGGCTGTCGTTGCCCATGGCCAGTACCTCTTTTAAAAGCTGGTACACATTACCGGAAACCATGGTGTCTTTTACCCTGCCAGTGATCTCCCCTTTTTCAACTTTGTAGCCCAGCAGCACATTGCCGCTGAAATCTCCGTTGAGTATATTTCCCTGCTCGGCTCCCATCATCTGCTCTATGATCAGCCCCTCTTTGATGTCTTTAATCATATCGGATAGAGGGGTCTTCCCGCCTTCGATCACCAGGGCGTGCACGGAAGGGGCAGGCATGCCGCCGCTACGGCCGGCATTGCCCGTGCTCGACGATCCGGCCAGCGCCGCTGTGTGTAAATCGTAATAAAACTGGACCACTTTCCCATGGTCGATGAGTGCGTTGCGCCTGGCCGGCATCCCCTCGTCGTCGAAAGGCGTGCTTCCCGGCTGGTAGGGTAAGGAAGGATCATCGAATAAACATAGTCTGCTGTCGAATATAACCGCGCCCTTCTTGTCTTTGAGGGGAGACGCGCCATCCAGAACGGTTTTGCCGTTGAATGCGTAGACAAGTGGCGCTATCAGAGAGCCAGCCACGCCGAAAGGCGTAAAAACGACGGGCATTGCGCCCGAACGGATGGAAGCGTTATTCCTGGCCAGGTCGAGCTGCCTGATGATCTCGTCCACAATAGGCTCAGGATTGGAGATGGGCCGGCAGGAGCTGCGGATGTCGCCCACATACAGTATATCGCCGTCCCTGACCAGCATGCCGTCCATACTGATGCTGAAATTAGTGCGCTTGCACGATGCTTGTCCACCTCCGCTGACAGCTATTTCAAAGATGGATGTACCGCGGGAAATGCTGCCTTCACAGAGTATACCCGGGGTGTCGGCGCATACGGCATCGATTATCTCCTGACCCAGGCTGACCATGCTGTCCAGCCCGATACTCTCGACCTGCGGATCGTACACTGTAACCACCTCGTAGGGTCCGAGTGCGGGGAACCGGAAATTGACCGGGTAGCCGAATTCGCTGGTCTCAAGAGCCATGTTGACCAGTTCAGCAGCAGGGATATGTCCGCTGGCCTGGGCAAAACCCATTTTACCATTCTTGACCAGTCGCAGAGCGATCGAGACTGATTCTTTGGTTTGAATTTGCTTGAGACGGTTGGCCTCGAACTGCACCGGAGTCCTGACCGAGGTCACACGAAAGACCTCGGCGCTGTCCGCATGCCTTCGGGCGATATCGAGTATCTCCTCCATCTACTTGCCCCCTACCAGGCAGCCCTGAATTCTTATATGCGGGCTACCGTTGGAGACGGGCAGCGGCGATTGGCCTGCTTTTCCGCAGCCGCCGCCCTGGTTCATATCAAGGTCGTTGCCGATGGCATCGATATTATGCAGCGTTGTGAAGACGTTGCCACTGAGGACTACGGGCCTGATCATCTCAGCAATCTTGCCGTCTCTGATCATGTAGGCTTCGCCAGCGGAAAAGGTGAACATCTCCAGGCTGGTCGTGCCGCCGTACCATTCTCTGGCGTAGACGCCTTCTTTGATTCCAGCGCTCATCTCCTCGAATGTAGTGGGCCCTGGCTCGATATAGGTATTGGTCATGCGTACGATGGGAGGATAGGCATAGTTGATGGCCCGGGCATTACCTGTGGGCTTCTCCCCCATTTTAGCGGCAGTCTCACGTGAATGAAGGCGGCTGCTGAGAACTCCCTCCTTAATTAAATAGGTCTTACCAGCCGGCGTGCCCTCGTCATCATACCGGTAGCTGCCGCGCAGGCCCGGTATGGCTGCGCCGTCCACGATATTTAGGTGCTGCCCCCCGAATCTGCGGCCCAGGACCATTATCTCCCGCATCTGGGGATTCTCGTAGATATGGTCTGCTTCTGAGAGATGGCCGAAGGCCTCATGCACGAAGACTCCGGCCAGCACCGGATCGAGGACCACTG
This sequence comes from Dehalococcoidia bacterium, assembly GCA_034429855.1. Classification (GTDB taxonomy): domain Bacteria; phylum Chloroflexota; class Dehalococcoidia; order GIF9; family UBA5629; genus CAIMUM01. The sequence goes on along the minus strand of DAOUFT010000121.1, from coordinate 5,173 downwards.
TATAAGTCCCGCCTTTGACCTCGGGCGCGGAGAGCAAGGCGACAGCCCTCTGTGCAACGCCCTGCACCTTCTCGTGAAGCCCTTCTACAGTAGAGAAATCACCCTTGCTGCCGATGCTGAGGCCGACCTGCTGAACATCGCCGTCTCGGCTGGCAATGGCCGCCAGACGCAGGTTCAGATCTACACGGCTCTGCTCGATATAAGTGCCGTCGGAGCTGGCGAAAATGACCCTCTTGCGGACATCGCCGTACCCGATGCTGGTGGTACGTATGCCCGGCGTTTGCAGCATGATACGGTTATATTCATCCAGCAGTGACTTTTTCATAGCAAGAGTGACTTCAAGCGGATTCTTCTTATACTCTGCTTCAACCCTGTCGACGACGGCATCGACGTGGCTGAACTCGCTTTTGCCCTTGCCTACATGCGAGGCTTGCTCCACGGCCAGGGCGGCGCTCTCCTCCAACCGGTCAGGGCTGTTGAAGCTGGCGAAGCCCCATCCCCCGTTTATCAGAGCACGGACACAGCCGCCCGAGCTGGCTGTCCTGCCCGCCTCTTCCAGCCGCTCGCCCCGGTAGACCAGACGGCTCGACTGGCTGTCGTCAAGACGCACCTCGAGGTAATCAGTTTTGAATTTTTGGATAATAGAAAACAGCTTATCCTGCATCAACCTTCCTGAAATATCAATTTTAGCAGATTAATTCAGATAGGGTGTAAAGGCCTGGCTGTGGCCGCACCTCCATACCATATACGGTTACTTGACATAAAAATCACGCAATCCCGATAGACTTTTAATACCGGCCGTTATATACTTTTGGCGGAGGTAACAAATGCAACCCAGTCTCGCCGGCAAGATCGAAAAAGCAAAACGCTATGCCGAGGAGCCCGAGCGGGTTACCATCCACAATTTTTCAGCCGATTTCCGCGGCGAAAATGACAGCCATTCCCTGTCATTCAGTGATGGTAAATGGTTCTGCAACTGCCATTTCTTCTCCCAGTGGGGCCAGTGTGTTCACATCATGACGTTGCAGCGCCTGCTCGGCAGGATGCTTCCTGTAGCAACCGAGACCTCTAAAAAGGCTTAAGCAGTTAAAATTTCCCGGCGCCGTAATACGGTGCAGGGTCAATTTATCCGAAATTACCCTCTTTAAAAGCTTTACCGATATCTGCAGCCAGGAATAACGATCCGGTCGCCAGTATCAGGTCGTCTTCTTCCGAGGCGGAATAAGCCGCCGACAGCGCTTGCGCGGCATTGCGCCTGATATCGACCGTCACGCCCTGCGACTGGAAGATTTCCGCCAGCAGCTCTGACGAAGCAGCTCTGGGATGGCACGAACTGGTCACTAACACCTTCCATGCAGATGCGGCTAACGCTTTCGCCATACCTTCGATGTCTTTGTCACTGGATGAGCCGAATATCACAATAAGCCTTCGGTGCGGTAAATACTTTTTCACCGATTCCAGCAGAGAATTGATCGAATAGGTGTTATGTGCCCCGTCTATCACAATCAGCGGAGATTTATGAAGGATTTGCAGCCGCGCTGGCCATTGGACGCTTTTCAGTCCGGTCGCGATGTGCCCCGTGGAGATCCTTGCTCCCCGCCGCTGAAGTGCCTCGGCAGCAGCTACAGCAAGGCATGCATTTTCCATTTGATAATCGCCCAGCAGTGGTAAGCGCAACGTATAGATGCCGTTTCTGCCACGTGCGGCAATACTCTGTCCGGTCAGATCTCCACCTATCCGTTTCCAGGTTATGTCTCTGCCCGCAAGCACCAGTTCTGCACCCACCGACCTACATGTACGCTTGATAACCGTTAGGACCTCCGCTTTTTGCGGGGCGCTGATCACCGTGCAACCGGGCTTAATGATACCCGCTTTCTCGACTGCGATCTTGGACAGGTTATCTCCCAGTATAGCTGTGTGATCCAGGCTGATGGAGGTCAGTATGCACACTTCGGGTTGGGCGACGCTGGTGGCATCCAGTCTACCCCCCATGCCCGTTTCCAGCACCTGGAATTCCGCCTTACAAGCCCTGAAATACAGGAAAGCCATAGCAGTCAGGGCTTCGAAAGTGGTGATTCTACCGAAGCGTGCTCGGCTGTTGATTGATAGCACATGCTCCCGGACGGCGCCTGCCAGACCGGCGAAAGTTTTTTTCGTTACCGGGCGTCCGTCGACGGCGATCCTCTCCTGCCAGGAATAAAGGTGGGGCGAAGTGAAAAGGCCGGTTCGGTAGCCGGCTGAGATCAGGATAGAAGATACTAGGGCCGCCGTGCTGCCCTTGCCCTTGGTCCCCGCTATATGAACGGTCATTCTTCCCATCTGGGGCTGGCCCAACCTGCGTAAAAGCATCTCGACCCTGCGCAGGTCGTAATTGACTGCATTATAGGCCGTGGCGGGGGATACCTCGTAATCTGTGAGCCCAGCCAGAAACGATACGGCGACTGTGTAGTCCATCGTAGACAGCATTATAACATTGCAGGAGAAGATGGTCAGGAGCTCTGTCTGATACATATTGGCAGAAGGGGGTACGGTGACGGATGCCGCTTCAGGGCTTTACGAACTTGGGCATGCTGCGGCCCTTCCACAGCGCTTTGCCCTGAATGGTCAGGATCATGGAAGCAAAGGCGACCACCGTCATGAAAATGGCGCTGAAAGGATAGAATAATACGACATAGAGGGGAAAATGAAAACGCACATTGCTGATCGTCCACAAGACGATGTTGAGAAATACAGCGATACCGGCCATGGCCGTTATCTCCAGGGGGATTTGTGGTTGTGCCAGTCCTATTATCAGTACGATCGGCGGGCTGACATAGAAAATCAGCACCAATATATACATTAATGTGATGAAATAGGGATCGAAATTGAAGGTGGCGAACGTGCTTTTGGTCAAGCCCTTCCAGGTCTGGTCAAAATTGCGGTACATCCTGCAGGAGACCAGGCCTCCTCCGTCCAGCAGCTTGTACTTGAGCCCCATGGCATGCACTCTTCTGCCGATGGCGATATCGTCGACTACATTATGTCTGACCGCCGCATAGCCCCCTACCGCATCATAGGCGTCCCTGCGGAAGACCAGGAACTGTCCCAGTATGGCGAAAAGCAGCGGATTGCGCTGAAGTCGGGTAAGTTCAAGCGGCACTCCGCACAGCATTCCCAGGTAGAAGGCCGGTATACTCAGCAGCTCCGACCAGGAGACGACTATCTGCCGCGGCAGCGCAGAGATCAGACATGTATCTTCGGCTACCATGGCGGAAGCTGCTCCGCGCAGCATACCCGGCTCGTGGTAGGTATCTGCATCGACAAAAACCAGCAGTTCGCCGTCTGCGGCCTCTGCAAGCTGTGAGCATGCCCAGTGTTTGCCCAGCCAGTCATCAGGCAGCGGTTTGCCCTTTATTAGGGCAAGCCTTTTATCCTTGGCCGCGAGATCTTGCAGTATCTGCCAGGTCCGGTCGGTGGAATTATCATCCAGCACTATGACCTGGAAATCGGGGTAATCCTGTTCCAGCAGGCTGCCAGCGCACCTGCCGATATTGGTTTCCTCATTGCGGGCCGGGACCAGCACGGAGCATCGCGGCCAGGTGGGGGGCGCCGGGTAGCTGTAGAGGTGCCGCAGGTACCTCATGTTGAAAAGAGACACGGTAAGCAGCACTAGCAGGCTTACCACTATTGCGGTTTGTACGTAGAAAAGGATCTCGATAAATAATATTTGAGGCACTCTGTCCTATTTCATAGTCTGAGGCGTCCGTATTTTCTATGAGCGGTTGTAGGTCAGGGAATCTTGCTTTTGGGCAGCTTGCGGTCCTTCCAGGTGGCTCTGCCGGAAAGTGTAAGATACATGGATGAGAATAAAATCGCTGTAATTAGCGATGCGCTGACCGGATATAAAGGTATGGTATACAGCGGCAGCTTGAAGCGCAGGTAATAACCTGCAAACAATAACAGTGAGGCGATGATGCTGATGGCTGCCAGCCCCAGAGACAGTACTGGTGGATAGGCCGGGACCTTATGTACTCCCAGCTCTATGATCGGCGCCCAGAAAGCGAAATTTATCCACAGCCAGGTGATGATGGAAAGCGGCACATTGTAGCCGCAGGCCGGGAAGGTGTTCTTTGCCAGACCCTCGTGCATCTCCGTCCAATTATGGTACATGCGGCAGGAGACGTTGTCCGTACCGTCGAGAAGACGGTAGCGCAAGCCTGAAACGATTACCTTCTTCGCCAGCTCCAGATCGTCCAGCACCGACTGCCGTATGGCTTCAAATCCGCCGATCGCCTTGTATGAGCTGCGCCGGAAGAGCATCAGCTTGCCGCTGCAGGACAATACATTAACTCCCCGTGGCCTGAATCGTGCCGGCAGCGGTCTGCTGGCGAAAACTCCCAGAGCAAAGATAGGCATGACCAGCTTCTCGGCCAGGCTGCCCAGCTTGTGCCTTGGGATGATGGAAAGCATATCCGCTTCTTCATTCTGAAGTGCAGCTGCTGCGCAGCTGAGTGTATCGGGCGCATGGACCGTGTCTGCATCGGTGAAGAACAGCAGTTCGCCGTCCGATGCATGGTAAAGCTGATTACAGGCCCAGTGCTTTCCCAGCCAGTCGGGCGGCAGCGGTTGACCGCGGATAATTTTGAGACGATCGTCGGCATCGGCCAGCTCCGCAAGTATCCTGCCGGTATCGTCCGTGGAATTGTCGTTAAGCACTATTATCTGGAAGTCGGGGTAATCCTGTTTCAGAAGCGAACCGACACAGGCGCCGATGTTTTCCTCCTCATTCCTGGCCGGTATAAGAACAGAGATGCGCTGAACAGCTTTAATCCGTTTATAATCCTTCAGGTTGCGCAAAGTGCGCATATTGATACCGGCCATGATGAGCATGATCAGCAGGCACAGAACAATGAGTAAATTGGGCAGCAGCAGGGGATCTCCGGCAATCATCGTTTCCCCACCGCCTTACCCAGCCAGGCCTGTAGCTCCGGCCAGCTTTTAAAATAGGTATAACGTTTAATGGTCATAATAGCCGTATGCACCAATCCCGTACAGAACAGAGGTGCTCTGTACGTCTGGATGAAAGTATCCGGTATGAAAAACAGCACAACGAGGTAAATAAGCATGCCCAACACTGAGGCCCATACCCAGTTTTTCTGAAAGATAAACATGAATCCGATGCAGAGCCCCATGA
>DAOUFT010000120.1:0-6718 GCA_034429855.1 Dehalococcoidia bacterium | reverse complement strand
GTCAGGCTGGAAGTCGAGGCCGTCAAGGGTGTCGCTTAACCGGAGAGGTCAATAAAAAAGCGGGGGACGCCCGAGTGCTGGCGTCCCCCGCGTTTGGGAGGAGAACCGCTAACTTTAAACCATACGGGCCACTACCACCACCGCACTGATAATCAACATCCCGCATATCACCATGGACCAGAAGAGAGCCTGCGCTTTCCAATCCGCCTTTACCGTTCCAACAATCGATTTAATCTCACTCATCTCCGTTCTCCTGACCGTATTGTTTGCTTGATACATAAATTTTATGCCGCCCCGTTATGCCGATACAATAAGTAATCGGTACTATTTGTTCTGTGACCTTAGTACTATATGAACTCATGTTCCTATTATGCCGCGCCGCCCACAGGCATCACAGAGCAACAAGTACGATTTTGCCGGCCCGCGCGGTACGATTCGACCTGACAAAAAAGTAGTAGCCCGGGCGGTTGCTGGGCTACTACTTTTGGATGATATCAGCGCAGGGCTGAACGCTCGATTTCCCGTGCCTATGGCTTGTACCAGCGATAGCTCAGCCTGACCGTGTCTTTCTGATAGCTGGGAATGTAGCGGTTGTACATGATTGTTTCACCGGGCGGTATGCTTTCAGCGATTGTTACATTATTGCCGGTGGTGTTGGCCACGATCTTGACCTCGGACAGATACCACCACTTGTCAGAGTTGGTCACACTTCCGTTAACTATCAGTGAGCTGACGCCGGCATATTGATAGAAATCCGTCTGGTTTACCCAGACTACGGCGGTATCGGCAGGAGGAACGGAGGAGGGTGAAGGCGTCTGGATAACCTGCGCGGGAATATTGGCGCCCGGCAGGATAGTGAGGTAGACCGGTATATGAATCGGGCTGTTGGCAGCGCCGTCGGCGGTAATAGTAATTATGCCCGTGTACTGGCCCGGGGCCATCCCCGTCGCATCGACGTTCACCCTGGCATCGGTGGTCTGAGCGGTTGCTGCGCCGGGCACCTGCAGCAGGTTTATCCAGCGCGCGTTATCGCTCATGGATAGATTAAGTATACCCTCGCCCTGACTGACAACCGATAACACCTGATCAAGAATTGGACCCCGGCCCTCCCCTATGGTGAACTCCAGTTTGTCCGGACTCACGGCCATTATGCATGGCGATGTCGGTGCAGGCGCGGCGGGCTGCTGAACAGGGGGCACGCAGCCGACGGAAGACATGGTAAAGGCCACAGCCAGCGACATTATGAGAATCAGCGTAAAATTTTTAAACGCGGCCATTTCTTCCTCCTTAACCGTTATATTCGCATCAACCGCATTATACCATGATGACCTGTTTTTCCATCGTTTCGCGCAGGCAGTTTAACCGTCCATATCTTGAGCGATTCTAATAATGGAACCGCAGGTCGGCCTTTCAACTTTGACAATATGGTTTAGCGTACTTATGCTATTATCAGTACTCCTGCCAAGCATTCTATCGGCGCGATGAAATATATTTATATAACGGCCGGGCTGGCGCTGTTGCTGGTGTTTGCCTCATCATGCATACCCAGAGAATATCCCGTCACGAGCACCGTCACGGAGACACACTACAGGATCGAGTACGTAACGGAGACCTGCACTGAAAATGAGACCTCGATGGAGCCCGTTATCCACAGCTATGAGCTACCGGTTTATTACAGCTGGTTCTCAAACAACATCGCTTTCAATGGCCAGTCCAATTTCTGGTATTTTGCCTACGATATCGCGCAATGGCCGGCCTACGATAACCTGCGCCTGACGATCTCGATCTGGAAGCAATATCAGTACGAATCGGCGTCCATACGTGTACTCGACATGACCGAGGGCGGACACCTGACCTCGCCTGACCCCGCCATTTACGGAGATACCGAGACGGGACAGATCAAATGGTCATGGATAACACCCAGCACCACCGGCTCCCCCGTCAGTTCAGCCGGTTCATCCACGGAAACAGCGGAGAGTCCCTCCGAAGAAACTAACGTCGTCATGATCGGAGGCGCTTCGACAACCTGGCTGGATAAAGCCAATGCCCAGATCAACCTGGCGAAGTTTTTAGGCGGCAGGACCAATCTCTGGTCCAGATCAGAGGACCCGCAGGTCTTCGATCTGGACGCGGGCAAGGCGCGCAAAATCGGCGTCATCGTCTGCGGACCGGAGAACCGGTGGAACGCACGGATCTCACTCAAAGGCACTTTCACCCACAACATCATCTCACATAAAACAGTCGTTAAAGAGCGACAGGTGGAGAAACAGATTCCATACCAGATACAGAAACAACAGACCACCTATCAGGTCAGGCAGGTGCCTTTCTGGGAAATGTTTTTGCCATGAATCTTTTATTCCCTTTACTGCATCGCCTCCCCCGGGGCCGATCGAACCTATTTTCGACCCGCTGGCCGGAAGCAGGCAGCGTCCTGCTGATACTGATGGCACTGGTCCTCCCCGTTCTTTCCTGCGTCCCCGTTCAATATCCGCACAAAGAGATCTACTATGAGACGGTAACCGTCACCGAAAACCGCACCGAGATGTTCAACGAAACCTATACCATAACCCGCACTGAAAGCGGACGGGAGCAGCTTACGCCCTATGTAGCATGGAGCAACCCCACCGTAAAGTTCAAGGGCACCCCGTTCGTCTGGTACTACGGCTACAGGCTTCCCGGCGCACAAACTCATGATGTTGAGAGAATACGAATATCCCTGTACAAGCAGTACTATTATGAGAACATTGCCGTCAGCCTTTTCGACATGGGCGCTCGCGGGCAAGTGCTGCAGCCGCCGCAGGTTTCATACCAGGATTCCATATACAACCAATCGGTCCGGTGGGACTGGTTCACCTACGGCACGGAGGCCGAGACGATGGAAAAATGGCTTGACTCAGCCAACATCAAGCTCAATTTCGCCCGCTACCTGGGAGGGCAGGCCGATCTATGGCTGAACCGGTGGCAGCCCTACGATATCGAGTTCGATACACGGGGCGCACGGGAGATCGCAGTCCTGTTCACGGGACCCACCACCTCCGAGAACGTCAGGTTCAGCGCCTCGCTCTCCTGGTACGATTACATCACTGAGAACGCGACCCGCATGGTGGAAAGAACGGTCCCGTACCAGTTGGAGCAACAGGTACAGAAAGAGAGGACCGTTACCCGAACATCGCTGGCGCCCTTCTGGCAGGCTCCCACCTTTAAATAGTCCATCGTTTAATTACTATTATCCTCAGATAAGGCGCAGATACCAGTCCAGTATTTCCTTTCCCCACAGCAGGGTAACCATGCCGCCGAGGCAGAGGAAAGGACCGAATGGCAGCATCTCCTTCCTCTTTTTACGGCCGCTGATCAGCAGGATGGCGGCAACCACACCCCCGGCCAGTATGCTCAGGAAAAGCGCCACAAATACCAGAGGGAATCCCAGCATCAATCCCAGCAGGCCGGCCAGCAACACATCCCCCATACCCATACCGCCCCTTGACAGCACAACAACCAGCAGGAGAAGCAGCGCGCCGCACATTCCGCCTGCCAGTGAGCACAGCAGGAAATTGTTGAGAATGGAGATAAGGCCGCTTCCGCCGAAGTAGAGGGACCAGGGCAGACTGTAGCGACCCAGCGTAACCGCCAGTGCCGCCAGCGCCGCCAGCAGCAGGGAGGGGTAGACTATTATATTGGGCAACATGAAATGCTCGAAGTCGGTGACAAATAATATGATTAGCACGAGGGAATAAACGAGCAATATCGCCAGTGCCCAGGTCAGCCCGTATTTGAGGTAGAGGGCTGCGAAGAGGATGCCTGTCACGGCCTTCACGATCGGGATGCGCAGTGGAATCGCTTCTCCACATCTCGGACAACGGCCTCTCGCCATAAAATAGCCGATCAGCGGTATGAGGTGTTTTGTTCGACGCCCGGTAGAGCACTTCGCACAGGCCGGTGCTTTCGGCTCTATCCCGCCTTCCTCCATTACCGATCCTGCCAGCCAATTGATGGCTGCACCGCATATCAGGCCCAGCAAAAAAAAGAGACATCCGGTTAAAGCGATAATAATGCTACCCACGAATGTATTTCTGTTCGCCCATTCCGAAGTAGCGGTCAAAATTTAGCCCGGCGCCCGACCGGTCGCTGACGGTTCCCCTTAAATAGCCGAAGGGGCCGAAATACTTTACCTTCAGTATCCCTATATTCATATCTATTTTACCCATGTCGACCGGTTTGAAATACAGGTTCACCATGCCATAGCGGTCGCGTATCTGCCACTCCCCCTCAACACCCTGCGGCCTGTCGAACTTGACCGGCGGTAACAGCTCTATTTTACCACCCACCCAAAGGCAGTTCTCGTTATATCTCTCCGCATCGATGGACTGGTTGTCGGTCAGGTTGAAACCGATCAGCCGGCCTTTGTCATCGTAGCCGGCCGAAGTCACCCAGTCGTACTTCATCTCATAGGGATAAAAACCCTTGTGATCATCGATAATGGCAAAGCTTTCCTCGCGCTTAAACTCTATCTTCTCTCTGCCCAGGATGAGGCCCCCCTGCATGGGCATAAGGCATTTGTGAGAGTAAACACCGCTGTTTTTACCCATCGGCATGGAGACGACGATGGGCGCGACAACCCCTTCGTCGTGTATGGCTTCAAAATGGGCTTCCATATCCGGCAGGCCTTTCTGATCGCGTATGAGTATGTCGATATAAAACCTGCCCTTCGCCAGCTGGTTAATGATCTCTATCGAAGAGTCCTTGTCCCTGTATGATTGTCGGCTGTCCCAGATGGACGCCGGGACTTTTATCTTCCATGCAGGCAATATTTTCTCGAACAGATATTTCTTGTTCTGCTCTTTATCATAGACGACAAACTGTGCCAGCGCCGTGACCTTGGCGCTGTATAAAACCGCCAGCATGAACCACCGCTTGTTTCCCAGTTGAAATGCCTGCCATTCTTTCAGCCTGAGATTGAGGATTGGCCTGGGGAGCCATACGCCGAATACGTTTACAGCGTCGAGCGGATTAACCTTTTTAAACTGGTTGCTGAAGGTGCCGAATGCAAACTTGCCATCTTCCACCAGATTGTCCGGGGCTGTTTGCATTGCTCTCGGTTGATATTCCTCCATAGCTCACCCCCTTTGCGGATATTGTGCTCCTCGAAGCTCAAAATAGCAAGGTATGTGTATCAATTTAAACGGACGCCCCGGTTGTAATAGAATAAAACAGTGCAAACATGAAGAACTTTATTGCGATATTAATCGTCTGCATGGTGATTGCTACGGCGAACTGCTCCCCCAGATTCATGCCTGCCGGCGCACTGGGCAAATATGTTTATTTCCCCGTCGACCCCCGTCAACTGATTACCGTTGATGATCCATCCGTCCGCCTGACGTTGAATATGATCACCGCCGATAAGGCCGACTTCAGATCGGATTTCAGAAAACTGCAGGCCTGGGTATCGACGCATATCGTATATTCCAATGACAGTTATTACCACTGGCAGACACCCGCGGAGACTTTGCAAAAAAGGACGGGTAACTGCAAGGATTTCGCGGTTCTTCTCTGCACCCTCAGCCGGGCGGCGGGCGTGCCGGCCGACGATATTTTCGTAGCCCTCGGCAAAGACCGCAGCAATAATACGCACGCTTTCATCGTAGAAAAATGGATTATGGACCGCTGGCAGGTAGTCGAACCGCAGGTGGGAGGCTTTGTCGTCTCGGATTTAACCGCCATAGACACGGCCGATAGATACGCCATTTACTCCCGCTTCAATGATAAATACTATCTGGGTGAGACGGCTTTTATAACCGGCTCCGAAACCTTTCTTGCCTCCCATACCACTGCATCCGCTGCGAACAGCCAGACTTCTCCTAATGAAAAAACCGCCGAATCTCCATCGATAATCAACCCACTGCCCGAAATCGACTATTTTTACTTCAAGCAGGTCCCCAATGTGGTGGGGTCATCCGGCGCCACCATGCTTACCTGGCAGGTGACGGGTGCAACGCTGGTGTACATCGACAACGGCATCGGTTACGTAGCGGCTTCGGGCAATCGAATAGTCTCCTCTCCTGCAACAGCATTTACCATCACAGCCAGAAACGAATATGGCGAGGTGAAAACGAGGGCCTTCAGATAAAGCCGGGCTGCCGGTTCCCGCCCGCCGTCAGATCGTTCAATGGCAGCAGTATTTGCAGGGCACAAAGTAACATTTACTGTTATTGTTGATCCCCGAGCAACCCATGGTCGTGTCGCTCCTGCCCCAGCCGGCAGCATTGCAGCTTGTGCGTCCCGAGCTGTTCCCCCAGGTCTTCACGCACGGCGTTAGCGTTGTGGCATTGTCATCCGCTGCAGCAGGCGCCTGCCCGGACAGTCCCGCGGCCGCCAGGAAGATCAAAACCACGGCTATCACACCAACTGATCTCGTTATTAATGTCATGCCTTTAACCTCCCCACCTGACAGGCCGATGTATTCCTCAGGTTTCTGGAGCCAGCGGTCAGAGTCGAACTGACGACCGGCTGTTTACGAAACAGCTGCTCTGCCACTGAGCTACGCTGGCATGAAGCATAGTATACCGCGCAAAGTCGACTACGGGCAAGGCTGTGTAAGCGGCCATAACATATTGGACTTTTTAGAGGGGATTAAGAAATTGTCTATATAGTACCTGAGAGGCGATATATTGCCAATGCCTCGATGTGCTTTTTCGGTATTGTACCAAATGAGGTAATCCAT
>DAOUFT010000119.1:0-9630 GCA_034429855.1 Dehalococcoidia bacterium | reverse complement strand
TAGGGGCGGACTTTCAAGTCACCCGCCCGCAGCTGGCGACACCTGTTACTTCGTTTGATAATATAATTATAGGGGCGGACTTTCAAGTCACCCGCCCGCAGCTGGCGACACCTGTTACTTCGTTTGATAATATAATCGTAGGGGCGGACTTTCAAGTCCGCCCGCAGCGGGCGACACGCGCAACAACGCTCGGGCGCAGCTTAAGCAATGCCCCTGCGAAAATATTTTACACGTCCTTGCTGGTCAGCTTGTCCAGGAACTCCTGGTTGGTCTGCGATTTCGACAGCCGCTCGATCACCCTTTCCGAGGCGTCGGTGGGGTTGTTGGAGTCCTCGGCTATCATGCTCACCATGCGTCGCAGCAGCCAGACCTTGGATATCATGGCCTCGCCCAGCAGCAGCTCCTCTCGGCGCGTGCCGCTGCGCATGATATCGATGGCGGGGAAGATACGCTTCTCGGCCATCCTGCGGTCCAGATGCAGCTCCATATTGCCCGTGCCCTTGAATTCCTCGTAGATCAGGTCGTCCATGCGGCTGCCGGTGTCCACCAGGCAGGTGGCCAGAATGGTCAGGCTGCCGCCCTCCTCGATGTTGCGTGCGGCGCCGAAAAAGCGCTTGGGTGGGTAGAGCGCCACGGAGTCGATGCCGCCGGAGAGCGTGCGTCCGCTGGGGGGCATGGCCAGGTTGTAGGAGCGTGTCAGGCGGGTGATGCCGTCCAGCAGTATGACCACGTCCTTGCCGATCTCGGCCAGGCGCTTGGCCCTCTCCAGGGCAAGCTCCGCCACGCGCGTGTGGTTCTCCACCGGCTCGTCGAATGTGGCCGAGACCACCTCGCCCTTGACCGAGCGTTTCATATCCGTGACCTCCTCTGGGCGCTCGCCGATCAGGCAGACCATCAGGTGCACTTCGGGATAGTTGGTGGTCAGGGCGTTGGCGATGTTTTTCAGCAGCAGCGTTTTGCCGGCCTTGGGGGGCGATACGATCAGGCCGCGCTGACCCCGCCCGATGGGCGCCACCAGGTTTATCAATCTGGCGGACAGGTTCTTGGGATTGCCCTCCAGGTCGTAAAGGTTGTCGGGGAAGGTCGGCGTAAGCTGTCCGAAATGGGGGCGTCCCTTTGACTGGTCTGAATCTAATCCGTTGACCGTCTCAACGCGCAGCAGGCTGCAGTATTTCTCGCCCTCCTTGGGCGGGCGGGCCTGGCCTACCACGGTGTCGCCGTTGCGCAGGCCGAAGCGCCTGATCTGCGAGTTGGAGATGTAGACGTCGTTGGGTCCGGGCAGCAGACTCTCCTGCCTGAGGAAGCCGTAGCCTTCGTCCATGATCTCCAGTACGCCTCCCAGGCTCATGTAGAAGCCTGCCTGCGGCTCGGGCGGCGTGGCCAGGGCCTGCAGCCGGGCGATCAGCTCCTCGCGCGTGAGCACATCGAAGTTCTCGATATTCTGCGCCCTGGCCAGCGCCATCAGCTCCTCAAGGGGCTTGTTTTCAAGGTCGGTTAAATTCATCATGATTCTACCTCGGGTAATGTATTTTCCCTTTATTAACGGGCGGGATTAAAAACCCGCCCCTGCGAATATCCTGTAGCGGCGTACCTTCAGGTGCGCCCGCCGTTGTCTTCATATATTCTTCGTATCCCCCATCACCTTCTTCCAGTCCTCGGCGAAGCGGATGATGCCGCTATCGGTCAGCGGGTGCCGGGCCATCTGGAGCAGGACCGCGTAGGGCACGGTGGCGATGTGCGCTCCCGCCTTGGCCGCCTCCAGGCAGTGCTGCGGGTGGCGTATGCTGGCTGCAATGACCTCGGCCTTGATCTCGGGGTACTGGCGGTAGACCTGTACGATGTCGCGCACCAGCGCCATGCCGTCCTCGCCGATATCGTCCAGCCTGCCCACGAACGGGCTCACGTAGGCCGCTCCCGCCCGCGCCGCCAGCAGCGCCTGGTTGACCGAGAAGCACAGCGTATAGTTGACCTTTATGCCCTCCCGTGCCAGCGTTGCCGTGGCCTCGGTGCCCTCCAGTCCGGCCGGTATCTTGACCACCACGTTTTTGGCCCAGCCGGCGATCACGCGCGCCTCGGCCACCATGCCCGCCGCGTCCTGGCTGATGACCTCGGTCGAGACCGGGCCGGGAATGATGGAGCATATCTCCTGCACCAGCTTTTTATAGTTGACCTTGCCTTCCTTCGAGACCAGGCTGGGGTTGGTGGTGACGCCGCTTATGGCGCCCAGCCTGGCACCGTGCCTGATATGTTCCAGGTTGGCCGTATCAAGAAAGAGGCGCATGTGATCCTCCCTGTCGCGATATTATTCTCATAGCGGCGCCTGTCTGCAGCATCATTTTATGGGCAGCGTGACCTGCGTGCCCTCGACCAGTGTCTCCTTGGCGGCGCCGATGAAGCTCATGAACAGCGGGTGGGGTCGGTTGGGGCGCGAGCGGAATTCGGGATGGAACTGGCAGGCCACCATCCACGGGTGGTCCCTGACCTCCGTTATTTCCACCAGCCTCTTGTCGGGTGAGAGACCGCTCAGTACCAGTCCCTTCTTCTCGAAGATATCGCGGTAATCGTTATTGAACTCGTAGCGGTGGCGGTGGCGCTCGTAGACGAGCGTCTCATGGTATGCCTGCGCGGCCAGAGTGCCCTCCACCAGCGCGCAGGGGTAGGATCCCAGCCGCATCGTGCCGCCCATGTCGTTGACCTTGCGCTGCTCCGGCATAAGGTCGATCACCGGGTAGGGCGTGGCGCTGTCGAACTCGGTGGAATTGGCGCGCTTGTTGCCCAGCGCGTAGCGACCGAACTCAATCACCATCACCTGCATGCCCAGGCACAAACCCAGGTAGGGGATGTTGTTATGCCTGGCGTACGAAGCGGAGGTGATCATGCCCTCGATGCCGCGGTTGCCGAACCCCCCCGGCACGATGATCCCGTGCACCGAGCCCAGCACATCCTGGTGCAGCCCCTTCTCGATGTCCTCCGATTGCACCCAGATAATATTGACCGTGCGGTCATGGTAGAGCGCGGCGTGGCACAGCGATTCGCGCACCGAGTAGTAGGCGTCCTCCAGTTCCACGTACTTGCCCACCAGCGCGATGTTGATGCTCTCCCGCGGCTCCTTCATGCGCGCCACCATCTGTCGCCATTCCGTCAGGTCGGCCCTGGTGGCGTTGAGCCGCAGGCGGCTGATGATGAAGTTGCTCATGCCGAACTCCTCCAGGATCAGCGGCACCTCGTAGATGGTCTCGGCCGTAACCATGGGGATGACGGCTTCCTTTTCCACGTCGCAGAAGAGCGAGATCTTGTCGCGCAGCCCCTGCGAGATGGGGTAATCCGAGCGGCAGAGGATCACGTCCGGCTGTATGCCAATGCGGCGCAGTTCGTTCACGCTGTGCTGCGTGGGCTTGGTCTTGAGCTCCTTGGTGGTGGCGATGAAGGGCAGGTAGGTGACGTGGATATACAGGGCGTTGTCGCGCCCCAACTCGTTGCGCATCTGGCGGATGGCCTCTAAAAACGGCTGGCTTTCGATGTCGCCCACCGTGCCGCCCACCTCCACGACGACCACCTGCGCCTTGGAGATCTGCGCCACCTCGCGTATGCGCCGTTTTATCTCGTTGGTCACGTGCGGTATAACCTGTATCGTGCCCCCCAGGTAGTCGCCGCGCCTCTCGCCGGCGATGACGGCGGAGTAGATCTGTCCCGAGGTCACATTGGAGGCGGCGGTCAGGTTGGTGTCGATGAAGCGCTCGTAGTGTCCCAGGTCCAGGTCTGTCTCGGCGCCGTCCGTTGTGACGAACACCTCGCCGTGCTGGTAGGGGGACATGGTGCCGGGGTCCACGTTGAGGTAGGGGTCGAGCTTCTGCACCGAGACTGAGACGTCGCGGCTTTTGAGTATGCGGCCGATGGAGGCCGTGGCGATGCCCTTGCCCACCGAGGAGACCACGCCGCCTGTCACGAAAATATACTTAGCCATGGCTATATAAGGCTGCCATTACATATGTCTGCGTTTGTGTAATCAATCACGGGCTAAATTGCATCTGCGGGAGATTTGAGCTTGCCGGAAAAGCAGGGTTTTTTTAAACCCTATGGTTATTATAGATATACGTATTTCGGTATGTCAAGTAGCGGTGGAGTTATGAATTATAGCAGAGGAATTACAGCCTCAGGCAACAGCCGGCGCTGTTACTGTGGCGGTCACTCTTTCACGTCGATCCAAAGGTGGAGCTCCTGCGAGGGCGTTGTCTCTCCCCCCTTGTAGAGCAGGAATTCCACCTTCTGGTTATCGCCTGTTTTCGATGGTGTGAAGGCCACCTCCTGCTCCCACTTCTGCTTGTCGGCCAGCGTTATCGGCGCTATCTCCTTGTCTTTGACGCCGTCGATGACCACCTCCACGCGGTAGGTCATCTCCCCGGCCTCGTGGTTCACGATATCCACCAGCACGGCGGCCTGCTGACCCACCGCCAGCTCGCGGGGGTAATCCGCGGCCTTGCCGCCCAAACCCAGTATGTAGAACTCGCTGAATTTCTCGCCCGTCTTGGGTGTGGATACCACGTAGATGAGCGTGCCCACGGCCGCCAGCACGGCCAGCGCCAGTATCACCGTCAAAGCTTTATCCAGTCTGGAGGAGCCCATCCAGCCCGCCGTATCCAGGCTGAACGCGACAGTGAAGCGCTCTTCCTCGGGCAGCCGGCGCCGCATTGCCCAGGCCACGACGCACATGGCGATTATGAAAAGGCTGACGGTGATCAATACCGGGTAGAGCCTGATGCCCCAGGGAGTATAGTTGAGGCCGAGGCCCAGCAGCGGCACGACGGCGATGCTCAGGCCGAAGCTCAGCGCCACGCGCTCGATGCCGTCCAGGCTGCTTTTACGGGGGAAGAGGGCCGCTATCAGCGTATAACCGGGGAAGAAGAGCAGGAAGGGCAGTCCGATGATGACGCGCAGGGCGCTGTCCGGCAGCAAGACGATGACGGTGGACAGCAGTATTGTTATCAGGATGATCAGCAGCAGGTCGTACTTGAAATTCACAGCCACTTGATTTCTCCTGATTGCCTCATATCAGGTTGTCAGTATACAACAAGCGGCGGCTCAAGCCAACCGGCGGGCGGATGCAACAGCTCCGGGGCCGCCCGGAATATTTTCGTGAAGGGCATTTACATTCATCAGCTCCACCTCTTTATATAGAGAATGGTATCCGGTTGGCCCTGGTATGCCACGGCGGTGTTGCCCTTTGCGTAAAGTTTAAAGACATATCCGGCCGGCAGCAGCTGCCAGGTCCAAGAACCGGCGCCGGAAGCACCGGCGGCAGCGGTGTAGTAGAGAGCGCCGGAGTCCAGGACGGCGAAAGCGGCGTCATAATATCCGAGGCCGTTGATGAAGGCGTAGTAAGTTGAGGTCCCCACATTACAGGATCCCAGACATCTGACCTGCAGCTCGCATTGAACGGGGGAGAGGAATGAGAGAAAGGGAAGGCCGAAGGTGGAGGTGGAAGAAGCCCCGAGCATTACGGTAATAGAGGCCAGCGAGACAACAGGGGAATGATTGCCCGGCGACCAGAGGAAGAAATAGTAAGTATGGCGTGTGCCGTCTTTGCAGAGGTTGAAGATATCGGCCAGTGTGGTTGAATTCAGGTTGGTGGCGGCGGCCTGGGCGCCGGTGGTGGTGCAGGAGAGGTCGAAGAGCATGTGGGCGGCGTCCTGGACATCCACGTAAACGCGGCAGCGCAGGTCGTGGGTGCCGTCGTCGGAATCTATGCTGAGCGCCAGGAAGGCGGCGAAATTTAAAATAGCCAGGCGGGCATCGGTGGGCACGGGAATGGTGGCGCCGTAGGAATAATCGGCGCTGGCGAGGCCGGAGGCCTCGGCGGTGGCAGTGATGGTTCTGGTGGCGGCTTCGAGGTCGGGGCTGGCGACCTGGCAGTTTAATAAACTGATGGATTCAATGATGGGAGGAAGGGCAGAGTCGGCATGAAGTTTATTCGCCATTAGGCTGCTCCCTGGCCCGAGAAGTCGAGCCGGTAGGTGGCATGGCCGGAGCCGTCCATGATCTGCAGGACCAGCCGGTCCCACTGATTGGAATAATGGAACTCCGCGACCTCCGCAGGGGAGAGGGTGGATTCGGGCACGATGGTGATGTCGAGGCCGTCCGGCACGGCATAGGCGAGCAGCCTGTATTTCAGGGTGAAGGTGGTGTGGGTATTTTCCAGCAGTATGGTCTTAGAGCCCAGTTCCGAGACGGCCCAATCGAGGGCGGCTACATAGGCGGCGCTGGTGGTGCCTGATTTTGATCCGTTATCCAATTTCCACATCAGATCACTCCTTATCCTGATGAAGCCGATAATAGCGTACGCATATACATAAGGACAATAGCTGCATGTCGCATATTGATCGTGACGCGCGGCCGTGGCAACAATTGCCCTGGAATATAAAAGAGTATAAGATACAGATAAGAAGGCAGGCGTTTAGAGATGCGTAAGGAATCCCTGCGCTTATTGGAGCAGAGCGGGCACGATATTTATACAGCCGCACAACTGCTCAAAATAAATATCTACTATGCTTCCGTATTCTTTGCGGAACAGGCTGCTGAAAAAGCTATCAAAGCGCTATACATCGAGAAAAAGCGTAAGACTGCATTCACACATGACCTTGTTGAGCTGACACAGGATTTGGATGCGCCGCGGGAAGTGCTTAAGGCTGCTGCCGAGCTCAGCCCCGATTACATAATTACGCGTTACCCGGACGCCGCCAATGGAGTGCCTGCCGCCTTATATGACGAAGAATCGGCGGCAGCCCACCTGGATTATGCCGGGAGAGTTATAAAATGGGTAAAACTGGAACTAAAATCAAAGACATAGAGCAGTTGCGCTCTCTCATGAGATTGCTTCCGCTCAAGCTCGAAGGCGCTTACCTTTTCGGTTCCAGGGCCAGAGGTGATCACATGCAGGACAGCGATTGGGATGTGCTGTTGATTGCCCCGGATTTTGCTGCCATACCCTTTCCCCATAGGGGCACCTATATACTGGAGCGCAGCGACCTCAGGCGTGTTGACCTGCTGTGTTACACGCCTGGCGAAATAAAAGAGCGCGCCGGTGAAATAGGCATAGTGGCTGAGGCGTTGCAGGGGATCAGCCTGCTGTAGGCGCAGATAAAATATAACAGGCGCGGCCATTCCGGTATTTCCAACAAGTCGAAAAAAGGAAAAAGCGGATCAGACTGCGCAGAGATCGATCTGATGCCGGTAGATGCCCTTGAGGGTGTCGTAGTCCAAGGTGTAGCCGGCCACGCGGTAGAGAGCTTCGCGCCTGTTGCACATGGTATCAGTGACGGCGATAACGTCCCACAGCTCCAGGCCGCAATGCGGAGGAATGGTGACCTGTGCCCGTGCGCCGTCCAGTCGGGCCTTTGCGAGCCGGGCGGCTGCCACGGCGGTTGCGATGGCGGCCGTGGGGATGGCCGGGTCGTGGTGGGCGTCCATGCGCTCACCGACAAGGTCGACGTCGGCCTGGGTGACGGCAGATCCGGACACCTGGCCGGCTGCGGCGTCCGTTCCGATCACGAAGGCCCGGTTGATCTGGGGGGACTCCTCAGCATATGAGGCTTCCAGAATAATGTGAGAAGATGCAACATCGGTCTGCGGGAACCTCAGGTAATAGGACGCCGGGTCCGTAGCCTGTGGATGGACGATATAGCCGGTAAGCCCGACAAAATAGATGACGTCGGGCACCAGGGCGAGGAGCTGGGGCAGGACCACGGCGGCGTTCTCCCCGGTATGGATCTCAAGACGGGGATAAATGGCGGTGATATCGGAGCTGCGGGATTTATACGAGAGTCTGCCGCCCACGGCCTGCATGACCTTCTCTATCAGATCGTAAACGGTGAAGGCATCCGTATACTCGTTCCAGAATACAGGCCGGTTGAAAGAGTAGCGCTGCAGCAGGCCCCAGGCATCGATGCAGCCGATGATCACATTGGCGCACCCCGGCGACCTGGCGTAAGCTATGCGCTCGACATAGTATTTGCCGGCCACGGAATAGAGATCGGTGGCGGTGCGGTAGCCGATGGAGAGAGTGACCTGTGCGCCGCGTTTGAGTTTCCCCGCGGCCGAGTTCTCCCCGCCGCCGATGCTGTTGTAAGCGCCACCGGAATTATCCAGGGTAACCTCGAGGGCGGAGGCAGCCAGTGATTCGACCTTTTCCCTGACGGCCAATATATGTGCAGAGGGAACAACATAGTCAGTGCCTGCGCCGGATCCGGCGGCCGGTGGGGCCCAGGAACCGGGCAATGCGGTGCGCCAGACCTGGTTGGGCGCTGCGGCATAGAGATAAGTTCCATCGCAGGCCAGGGCAAGGCCGTAAGTGGCGGTGACGTCCAGCGGCCAGGCACGGGACCAGTCGGAATCCTTGAACAACGTGCCGGGACGAAGCCGGTAAAACCACGGCTGATTGTCTTTAGCGAAGCTGAAGACCGCTCCCAGCGAAGCGTGATAGGTAAGGAATGGGTCATCCACGACCAGGTTGTCGACAGCCCTTTGCTGCTGGATGGAGCTGACCCGCTCATAGTAGGTGGGGACGCTGCGGCCTGCCTTACCCGTGCGGAACTGGCGCATATGCATGGCGGCGCTGAAATCGACGCGGGCCTTATAGGAATTGATGAACTCCCAGCCGGACCAGGTACCCGCCGGATAGGAAGATCCGTCGCCGTAAACGCCGCGTGCCAGGCGGACGTATGAGCCGTCCAGCAGCAGGGCCAGGATATTCCAGTCGCCATTATAGTACATGGCCAGGGCGGATACGGCGTGATCGCCGGAGATCTGCCCCAGTCCGGTTGACCAGGTGCCCGATGTTCTCCTTTGGATGTAGAGTGAAGTGGGATCGTTGAAATCGGTGGCATGGACTACGGCGACATCACCGTTGGGCTTGAAGGCGGCTGCGCAGCCCCGCTCGCAGGGGCGGGCGTTGGACATTTTGGTCCATGAGCCAAAGTTGACGCCGCTATCTGTGCTTTTTTTGTAATAGAGGTTGACACCGTCCGAGCTGAAGGCGATCACCTCGGTGCCGGCAGCGGCGATGGCCACGGGGGAGCCGGCCAGGCCGCCGCCCCATGAGGACCATGAAGTCCAGGTGGATCCGGAGGAGGGCGAAGTGACCCGCTGGTAATATATAGTGCTGCCGGCCCGGACGCGGCAGAGTGAACCGTCGGCGGGTATGGCCACGGAGTGCAGGCCGACGGCCGTGGTATCGGTGGGGGAAGTAAGACGCTCCCAGGCGAAATCGGCCCACTGGAGGCTGGAAGAAGGCACGGCCTCAGGATGGCCGAAGGCGGCTATTTCAATTTTGACCAGAGGCCGGCGGACCGGCTTTCGCTGCTCGATTAAGAGGTCTGACGAGAGTATTCTCATTTTATTGCCTCACCCCCTGCCCCCTCTCCGGGCGGAGAGGGGGTAAATTTAATTTTCGAGAGGGGCTGCGCCCCTCTGCGACTCCTCTTTTACCGGAGGGATTAATTTTATTCAGGAGGCTGCGCCCGCATAGGGCATTTTTACTGTAGCAACTGTCTTTATCCGATGTTATTTATCAGTGGCATCGGAGCGGCCCAGGTAGTTCTTGTTTTGATTATAGCGTTTATTTTTGTGAGCAGTTTT
>DAOUFT010000118.1:0-9662 GCA_034429855.1 Dehalococcoidia bacterium | reverse complement strand
CAGCATGCTCTTGCCCAAGAATTTCTTCACTGCGGGGAGGTATTCGGCGATATTGGTCAGAATAACATGATCAAGCTTGACGCCGGCCCTTTCAACGTTTTCCCACAGGATATCCTGGCATACGATAACGGTGGCCCCACTGTCGAGTATCTGGTGCTTGATCTCGGGGCTGACATAGACGGGGCTGATGGCGGTGACGACGGCCCCGGCCTTGATGGCACCGAAATAGCAGATGATAAACTGCGGTGAATTTAAGAGTAAAAGGGCTATCTTATCGCCCTTTTTAACGCCCAGCTCGCACAGGGCGGTGGCAAATCTATCGATCTGGTCCCTCAGTTCACGGTAACTTATTTTCTGACCGTAAAATATTACAGCCGTCTTGTCCTTGTATTTTTCAGTGGTTTCATCTATGGTCTGGACTACCGATTTTTCTGGGATGACTACGTCGGCCGGAACACCTTTTGCGTAAAACTTCAGCCACGGCCTCGATTCATAGATGTCCTTATTTGACACAAACATACCTCCTCAACCTTGAATTAAGCCAATATAGCATATTTCGGCTTCGCATTCAACGTAGCCGAATTACAAAGAGGGCGTGTTGCCCAGGCGATCGAAAGTGTAGGGTTTGGCGGTTTTAATGCCGGCCAGCCGCTTTGCGATGTTCTTGGTGTTCTCTATATTGTAGGCCCCCATGATGGCGATCTGCTCCATCCTGGGAGAGCCTCCCCCGTGTACACCCGCATACTGCATCACACCGGCCAGCTCCGAACAAGTTATGCCCTGCACCCAGGCAAAAGCCTTTAATACATCCTGCACATCAACGGCTGGATTGCGCGCCATGTATTTTTCGATGAAGGGCCGGGTCTCCTCGCTTACCCAGTCTTCGGGTCTAGGCATTGTGGCCGGCATACCGCCGGCTATATCGGCTAATATGTCATACTCATGATAGATGTTAAGGCCAGCATGCCTTCGGCTGACATTGCAGTACGTGATATCGGGCACCCAAGTGCCGGATGGCGACTGTGTAGCGTTGATGGCCGCGGCAATGCCGGTGCCGTAGCAGAGCTCGGATGTGCAGATCAGCTCGGCCAGCTTCTCTTTGACATGGTGCTCTTTCTCAATGCCGTTGACCTCGGCCATCAAAGCGGTTGCACCGGTCAGCACATCGGTCATGGCAGGTTTACAGCCTGTGTAGCTATGGCGGTGAAAAAGCGCAAACATCAGTGCAAGGTAGCCGCCCATATCGGGCTCGCCGCAAAGGAAGACGTTGTCCCAGGGGACGAATACATCATCGAAAACGGTCATTGAATCTGCTCCACCCCAGGGCCCGGGGCCGTCGTAACCTTTAGGTACGTCCGGCATGGCTATACTTACTATCTGTTTCACCCCCTCGGCATCGGCGGGTATATTGAACGCTACTGCCCAGTCCCCTTCCTCTTTGGTCAGCGCACGGGTGGGGATTACGTTTATCTGCTCCACTACCGGTGCGAATGAATTGTGAACCTTGGCCCCGCGCACCACTATTCCATCACTCTTCTTCTCGACCACACGGACGTAAAGGTCAAGGTCCTTCTGCTCATGCGGCCTCCAGGGCCGGTTGCCCTTGACATCGGTCTGCGCGCAGCAACAGGTGCGGTCATTCGTCTGGAAGTCCCGCAGCCATTTCTCAAACCTCTTGTGGTACTCGGTCCCGTATTTCTGGTCGGTCATGTATGTGATGACGGAGAGGGCATTGCTCGAATCGATGCCCATGCAGCGTGCTATGCAACCCCCCACCTGATGCGCGGTGAGCCTGGTCATCTTTTGCTTGGCCAGCAGGTCCTGCATGCTTCGATGGATGTGATTGAAGCGGTTTATCTTCTCTCCGGTCAGATGAGAGGTTGCTGTGAGCAGGTCTTCGTACTGCTTGAATTCGGGGTCGGTAATCAGGTCATAGGTTTTAGCCAGTACGTTGGTCGCTCCCTCAAGGTACTTGTAATCGCGGTCGATCAGTTTACCGTTGTTGTAGACGTTGCGCCGCATCTTGCTCAGGCGCTTGCGGTATTCGCTGGATGAAATCATGGGCCACCTCCTCTATAACAGCCTTATCCGGCGTACATTCCTCCAGTTACCACGATGTTTTCACCGTTCACGTAGCTCGAATCGTCGGAGGCCAGGAAGACCACCACTTTGGCCACCTCATCAGGCTCGCCGATGCGCCCCAGAGGTATTTGCTTGACCGCCATATCAAGAATCTCTGGAATACCCCAGATGGGTTGCGAAAAGCGGGTGCGTATAAAAGACGGAGAGATGGAATTGCAGCGGATGCCGTGCGCTCCGAGCTCGGTGGCCAGCATCCTGGTCATATGTATCATCCCCGCCTTGCTGATTGCATATACGGCGAGCATGGGATCGGGCCGCATACCGCCCGCGGATGCGATATTAATGATATTGCCCGGCTTTTTGTTTTCGATCATCAATTTGGCTATACCCAGAGACAGGAAAAAAGGCCCCTTTAGATTAACCGACATAATCTTGTCCCAGAGTTTCTCATCGGCCTGCAGCACAGGGCCAAAAAAAGGGCTCACCGCCGCACAATTGATGAGTATGTCAATATTCCCAAAATCGGTTTTGGCCTTGTCAATCAGCTTGTTAACATCTCCCATCACGCCCAGATCGACTCCGGTCCAGACCGCTTTCCTGCCCTTTTTCTTGATTTCGTCAGCCAAACTCTGCAGAGCTTCAGGTTTTTTTTGGCACAACAATATGTCAGCGCCTGCTTCGGCAAGCTTGAGTGCTGTCGCCTTGCCAATACCACCGCCGGCGCCCGTCACCAAGGCTGATTTTCCGAGAAGCGGCTGATAACTATTAACCATTGGGAATACCTCCTGAATTTAAAAAGGATTTGGAAAGCCAAGGCTGCAGGCTATTCTAACACCTGCTCGAAAAAGGGGTCAAACCGAAGAGAAAAGGTAGTGTTATCTGACACGACCGGATTGAACGGTGTCAGTGTGATGTAGCAGTGACAGAAGCCAGACCGTCGGTCTCGAGAGCTTTTTTCATGGCCGCAATGGCGACTTCCACCTGGTTGGCTGTGGGCCTGCGCGTGGTCATAGACTGTAGCCACAATCCTGGGACGAGAAGCCAGTGCATAAGCCGGTTGTGGCTGTAAGCCGCTTCGAATTTGATCAGCTCGTAGCTGAGCGCGGCTATGACGGGCAGCAGCAGAATGCGTGAGGCAATTCTGATCCAGATGGAGGGACGGCCCAGCAGGGCGAAAATGACGATGGCCAGAACTAGGACAACCAGCAGGAAGCTGGTTCCACAGCGCGTATGTGCTGTGGAATATTTCATTACATTGACCACTTCAAGCGGCTCTCCGGCCTCGTAGGCGTTTACAGACATATGCTCAGCGCCGTGATAGGCGAAAATCTCGCGTATATCCTTCATTCGACCTATGATAACGAGGTAGATGATGAACAGGATAATACGGATCACGCCTTCTATTACATTGCTGACAAAGGCAGAGGAGATGAACGGGTCCAGCAGCCTGGCTGCCAGCAGGGGGAGGATGAAGAACAGAGCTACTGCAAGAGCGATGCCTGTGATCACACTGCCCCAGATCATGCCGGGGGTTATCTTCTCCTGCTCGGTCTCCGTAGATACCTGCGCCGAGTACATGAGGGCGCCCGTACCCAGCACCACCGTTTCTATCAGGACTATCACGCCGCGGATCAGGGGTATCTCGCGCCATTTGCCCTTGTACAGTATGGCCAGCGGACGGGTGCTGACCTCGATACCGCCGTCCATCCTGCGTACGGCAATTGAGGTGCTGTTGCGTCCGCGGATCATCACGCCTCCCATCACAGCCTGCCCACCGTAGTAAAAGGGCTTCTCTTTCTTCATCAGGTTAAAGAAAAGGGGCGGCTTGATGACCGCCCCTTTCAATACCAAAATGGCATTACTGGGCTTTTTTATCCCTCTTGTACTTCTTGTTGAAGCGTTCCACGCGGCCGGCGGTATCGATGATCTTCTGCTCGCCCGTGAAAAAGGGATGGCATTTATTGCATAACTCGACCCTTAGCGTTTGCCTTGTGGATCCTGTGGTGAAGCTGTTGCCGCATGAGCAGGTAACCTTGGCATCGGGGTAATATTTAGGATGTATTTTCTCTTTCATGGCTGCTGCCCCGGGTAAACGCTGACCCTTTTCTTATTCTTGGCGTGGTGCTCGAATTTGACTATGCCGTCGACTGTGGCAAATAGAGTGTAATCCCTGCCGCAGCCCACATTGGTGCCCGGATGAATCCTGGTGCCGCGCTGCCTGACGATAATGGTGCCGGCATTGACGGCCTGACCTCCAAAGCGTTTGACACCCAAACGTTTGGATTTGCTGTCACGACCGCAGCGTGTGCTGCCGCCTCCTTTTTTATGTGCCATTAGCTGTCACCTCCGCTGGCTGCCTTTGCCCTGGTGGCCTTTTTATGGACTTTGCCGCCCGGCTTAACGATCTCCTTGATCAGCAGCCTGGTATAAGGCTGGCGGTGCCCGGTCTTCCTGCGCTCGCGAACCTTGTTCTTATAGCGGAAAACGATAATTTTACGCGCTTTACCTTCCTCAAGGCATTTAGCGATCACCTTTGCGCCTTGGACCTCGGGGGTGCCTACGACGACTTCATCGCCGTCGCAGATCATCAATACCCGGTTGAGCTCCACATCTTTGCCTGATTCAACGTGAAGAAGCTCGGTGTTGATGACCTGGCCGGACCTGACCCTGAACTGCTTGCCGCCGCTCTCAATTACTGCATAAGCATTGCTCATTTTATCTATTCCCTGTGAGAAACAATAACCGTGTAAATATATCAGCCTGAAGCTCCCGTGTCAAATCTGGGAGGCAGTGTGAAAGGTTGCTGGATAGCCATGAATAATAAGGGCTATTCGCCGGAGCTGCCTTCTTCCCTGCAGGCGATATCGCAATGTCGCATATATACCAGGTCGCTGGTCACCGTATCCCGGGCCAAATATCCGCCTTCAACCTGGCTGACTACCGTGAACCACCTTCCTGATTCATCCTGAATTCTTTTAGGTTTGTCTGAAAAATCCATAATTGACAGGTTCCTTTCTATATATACGGTCGATAATTTTAGCACTTTTAGCCTGAAGTGCAAGGTCACAGCTTTAGAGCAATATCAGCCGCCTGTTCGACAGCGGCCAGTATCTTGCCCGGCTTGCAGGCATCCCCTATTACATATACTTCGGGCACGATATCTCTGACCTGATCTTTAAGTGAGTCGACGGGAACCGCTCCGGTTGCCATAACGATGGTATCAAATGGCCCGAGCCTCTGTTTACCTCCCGGTGTATCTACGACGGCGTAAGCGTCATCGATGGATTTAACCGTTGACTGTGTCAGAATTAACACCTGCTTTTCCTGAAGCCGGCGGCGCAGGAAAAAGCGTGCTGCAGGCCCTATATCGCGGGCTGTATGTTTGAGCATTTCAACTACGGTCACGGACATATCCTGTCCCGCCAGGTAATCAGCCGTCTCGCAGCCGACCAGGCCGCCTCCTATTACCAGTACACAAGGTCCGACATCTTCCGAGGTCAGAGCCCGGCGCGCACTGATAACCTTCTTGCTGTTGATGCCCTCTATATTGGGAATGGCTGATTCCGACCCGGTGGCTATGATCAAAACATCAGGCCTGATCTCCCTGATCAGATCGGGTGTCAGCGCCTGGCCGCATTGTATGTGTACTCCCAGCTCTTGAATGGCTTTAATGCGCGAAAGTGCCGCCTCCTGGTAGATAGACTTCGAGGGAGGTTTGGCGGCGAGCTTGATCTGGCCTCCCAGATAGCCTTCCTTCTCATACAAAATAATCTTGTGTCCCCGCAGTGCGGCAGTCCTGGCTGCCTCCAGCCCGCCCGGACCGGCCCCTGCGATGAGCACTTTTTTAGGAGAAGGGGACTTGGGGTTAGAGTACTGCTCCTCCCTGCCGACCGCCAGATTCTGTACACAGGTTATAGACGGCCTGAGCCAGAAGGCCAGCCCTTCGATACAACCCTCGTTGCAGGAAAGGCATTTAACAATATCCTTGTTCCTGCCATGGAGTACTTTGGCGGGCCAATCCGGATCGGTCAGCGATTGCCTGCCGATATGCACGATATCGGCCTTGCCGGAGGAGATGATCTCACAGGCAACATCCGGGTCGTTGATGCGCCCTGTCACCAGAACGGGCACATTAAGTGCCTGTTTGAATTGACCGGACATCTCAGCGTTAAATCCCTGCGGCATATCCGGTGGCGCACTGGTCAGATGGCCGGATTCGTATACACCGATGGAAACATCGGCGGCGTCAATGCCCGCTGATACCAGATGCTTCATCAATTCGATGCTCTCAGGTACGGTGCGACCAAGCTGAACAGCCTCCTCACCGCTGATGCGGAATAGCAGCGGAAAGTCCGGGCCGACTAGCTCCCTGGCACGCATTACAATCTCGAGGGGAAAGCGCAGAAAGCCGTCACTGCCACCGCCGTATCTGTCAGTACGCTTGTTAGCATAGGCTGACATGAACTGGGCAACGAGATAACCGTGCGCTCCGTGTATCTCAACTGCGTCGCAGCCCGCCTCCTGAGCCCGCCGGGCCGCCTGCGCATATTTTTCCACCAGGTCTTTTATCTCGACGACGGTTAGCGCCTGCGGCATCTGTCTAACAATGGGGTCGGGAACCGCCGAGGGCGCTATAGGCTGTCTGTTGTTGATAAAAAAGGGAAAGGTGCAACGGCCGGGGTGATAAAGCTGGATCGCAATCCTGGCGCCGTGTTTATGCACGCTATCACAGAGTCGTTTAAATCCGGGCACCAGGCTGTCATCATGCAGGCAAAGCTGGTGTCCGCTTCCCAGGCCTTTTTCTCCGTCCACAGCTGTCACCTCTACAATAATCAGGCCGAAGCCTCCCTTGGCGCGCGCCTCATGGTATTTGATCAGCCTGTCGGAAACTCCGCCGTCCCCGGCTGCGAATCCCGTTGCCATGGGCGGCACAGACAACCGGTTCTTTATCTCCATTTTGCCGATCTTGACTGGTTCAAATAGTGCTTGGTATTTATCTGACATAGGGGCACTCCTCAATGAGATCACTGGTTACTCGACTATATAGAATAGCACTTAGTGGGCATAAAAGGGGAAACAGGTTCGCTCTTTATGGTTGTTACACAGGGCTAATTGAGCTTGTGATGAGTATTATCCCTGTACGGATTACCTGTGAGAGGTATTTTCACCATTGAAAATATCCGGAATCACGAAAATCCTGTCTGCGATGCCGCGTCCCAGAGCGAGTTGAACGTTATCCACGCGAACTGTAATCGGACCTCGCATGTACATCGAGCAGAAACGTGTAATGCGTTTGCCCGGCTTTATGCCCATTGCTGTCAGCTTCTCTACAAATCCTCTTCCTCCCTCCACTGCTGACACCACCGCCTGCTGACCATCCCGCAAGTTCGAAAGCGATATGACTGTGTTCTCCATGCTCAACTCCGGCATCCGGTGCAGAAGCCGCTCATGTTCACGATTGCCATTTTAATGCTAATGCAAGTTCTTTGCAATAACGATGGTGGACCAGATTATGGATTGAGGCTGTACTGCTCGAGGGAGCGGAGCGGTTACGAGGCGGACTGCAGGCCTGGAATTCAAGGCTTAACTAAATTGCCAAGTATAATGCGCGCCATAGCTGCCGCTCTGCCGCGGTGGCTGATACGGTTTTTTATCTGTGCTGGAAGCTCTGCGATGGTCCTGCCGTATTCCGGCAGGTAAAAGACTGGATCGTACCCGAAGCCGTTGCCGCCTTTGGGTTCCCTGGCTATATACCCTTCGCACATACCCTCGACCGTTTCAACGTCGCCTCCCGGCTTGGCTATGGCGATAACACAGCGGAACCTGGCCGTGCGCTCTGGTAGTGGGACGTTCTCGAGTTTATTCAGCAGGTAATCCACCCTTTCCTCGTCGGTAGCGTTATCTCCTGCATAGCGGGACGAGCGCACACCCGGCTCGCCACTCAAGGCGTCAACCTCGAGCCCTGAATCGTCGGCCAAAGTTAGAAGCCCGCTCAAGCCTGCGTAAAACACAGCCTTATGGCGGGCGTTCTCTTCAAAGGTATTATATTTTTCGTCGGCTTCTCTGTTTATACCGGCCTGTTCGAGAGTGACTATCTCCAAGTCAAGGCCCCTGAGGAGGTCCCGGTATTCGGCAGCCTTGCCTTTATTGGTGGTGGCCAGCAGCAGCCTGGTCATAGACCGGTTTATATCTTCTCAAATCGTCGGGCCAGCTTCTTCATGACCTGAGGCATTGTTGTGTATTCCATCTCGTCCAGCGGCAGCCTGTGCGGTTCAAAAGGACCATGCCGCCGCAGCATATCTGCCATATCCATGGCCTGCTGGCGGGCGTTGTTGAAGGCCGGGTCGTCGAACATATCGACTGGTCCAACTAGGTGTCCTTCCGCAAGCTGGAAGCCTGCGCCGATTACGCGCGGAGGCCCGTCGAAACGGGTGGGATTGCATTCTTTTACACTGACAGGAGTGAGCGGGCCGTTGTGCGAGCCCCGCATCCAGCCCTCGACGATATGCGGCCGGGCGAAGGGTTCCAGCACCTCGCCCACGGCCGGGAAAATGCCCTGTGCCCTGACGATGCAGACCGGGTCGTCCTTTCCTACGTATCGTCCTGCGATCAGCGACAGCTTCTGCGTTGATGAGGTGGCTGCTATTTCACCCGTCTCTCGTGAATAAACGGACTTAACGGTGTAGCGCGCCGGCGCGCCGATGAAGACCAGCATATCATAGATCTCCTCGGGACAATTGAATATGATGCGTCTGCTTTCCTTAACGTCGTGCACCTCAAATTTGAAGCCACCGTGCATATTGGCCGAGATTACCAGGCCGATGGTGTTGAAGGGATCGCAGAACATCGAGTAAAGGGGGAGGTTCCATGCACCGGATGCGGTCTTGTCCGCCATGAAGATGATGACCGGCTCGGCTTCCCGCTCGTTAATCTCCATCTCAGCCACGCCCGGGCCCTGTCCTTTGACGTTGCCCGAGAAGGCATCGGACAGTAAATCCTGGCCTGCGCCGTGGAGCTTCAATTTCTTGGCTACGCCCGTGCAACGCTGGAAAGCGTTCCATGACATCTCGTGTATCTTGCGGTTATCGATGCCTTTATTGTGTGTCATGATAAACTGCAGGTCGTCCCCGCAGCGTGTAACATGGTAGTCGATAAGGAGGCCTGATTTCTTTGCCTTGGCCATACACGCCTCTCCCTCGGCTATCAGCTCTGGATGCATGCTGCAGTGCCCCACCCATCCTCCGATATCCGCCTTGATTACACTTAGTGTGACTTTCATGGGGCCTCCTTTATGCGATTTTATTTATCGGCCCGGCGGCAAGTCCGCATGATCGAGCGGATTTGCAGGTTTAATGTGAATTCCCGGGCCGGCTGTTTGCCGTGCGGGGTTTCTTGCTGATTCCACCCGGTGTCGCATTTTAACAGAAGCCCGAATTGGGTGTCAAAGTATTGTAAGCGGCCATAACATATTGGACTTTTTAGAGGGGATTAAGAAATTGTCTATATAGTACCTGAGAGGCGATATATTGCCAATGCCTCGATGTGCTTTTTCGGTATTGTACCAAATGAGGTAATCCATC
>DAOUFT010000117.1:0-3681 GCA_034429855.1 Dehalococcoidia bacterium | reverse complement strand
AGAATACCAGAATCCAGCACGACGATCAGACCGATAACAAAACACACCGACGAAAGAATCCACGCTATGATCAATCCTATCGCAATTAGCCCCCCGATCATGGGAAGCACTTTCCAGGCCGGCCTGATCCTGCCCGACGGCAGCGCCCGTTTGCAGGTACGGGACATCAGAGCATCAACATCCCGATCCAGATAGTTGGTCAGTCCGTTGGCGCCTGCGCTGCCGCAGGTTATTGCCACAATAGTCAGCATAAAAGTAACGACCGGGAACGGCCGGCCCATTGTTGCCGCCGCTACCAGCGCGGAGCAGACGCCTATCAAGACCAGCAGACTGGTTTCCTTGGGCTTGAGAACACTTAAATAGTCGGATAACACGAGACTATTTTCACCCCATTAATTATAAAGATGGAGATTCCTCCTACGAAATGGAGCCGCCTTCGGCTGCATCATCGAGATACGACTGTAATATTATGGCGGCCGCGGCTGCATCAATATTTTTTTTCAGTCTGTCGCGCTTTTTACCTGTCTCACGCAGCATTCGGTCCGCTGTAACGGATGTGAGCCTTTCATCCTGCAGCACGGTTTCCACAGCTGACTGCTCCCTAATACCGGCAACAAACTCCATGACCTTGCGGGCCTGCTCGCCCAGTGTACCGTCAAGCAGGTAGGGAAGGCCTATCACCAGCTTTGCGATATCGTATTGTTGCAGGAGGGCTTTGATCTCGAGAATGGCGGAGGCGTCGTCTTTTCTTTCTATGGTTTTTAAAGGACTGGCCAGTATCAGCAGGGGATCGGATACAGCGACACCTATGCGTTTGTCGCCAACATCCAGTCCCATAATCCTACGCACGGCCGGCCTTCAGCATCTCCTCGATTGCCGCCGGCACGGCATCGAGGGCTTCATTGATTTTTGCGCTGTCCCTGGCCCCCGCCTGTGCCATATCAGGTTTACCACCACCGCTACCGCCTGCAATGGAGGCAACCTTTTTGATCAGCTTACCGCAATGAACACCTTTTGAAACGACATCCGCCGTGGCAGTGGCGATAAAAAAAGGCTTGTTATCGTATTGCGACGCCAACACAGCGACTCCGCTGCCCATTCCTTCTCTTAACATGTCCCCCATCTCCATTACAGCTGACGAAGGAGCCGAAGGAACCTGCGCATATACCAGATTTACAGTCCCCACCTTCTTCAGATTATGCTCAAGCAAGCGTCCGATCTCGTTCTTGGAGAGCTCCCGTTGAAGAGATGCCACGGCCTTGTTGCTGGCATTCAAGCTCTGGATAAGATCCGCCACCCGCAAAGGAACCTCGATTGGAGACACTTTCAGATTGCCTGCGACCTGATCCAGCGCTTCCAGTCTCTGGCCGATCAGTAAATCAGCCTCGCGGCCTGTAACAGCTTCGATCCTGCGCAATCCGGTGCCAACGCTGGCCTCGCTTGTGATCAGGAAATAACCGATCTCACCCGTCGCTTTCACATGTGTACCGCCACAAAGCTCAGCGCTTAGAGAGGGTGTACCTATCTTTACCAACCTCACCATGTCACCATATTTCTCCTCGAAGATGGCTGTCGCACCCTGTCCTATGGCCTGGTCATAGGTACACACTTCCGTAGAAACAGGCAGGTTCTGCCTAACTACCGAGTTTACCAAGGACTGCACCTCTTTCAATTCGTCTTTACCGATGGGGGTAAGATGTGTGAAGTCAAATCGCAGTCGCTCCGGTGTAACCAGTGATCCCCTCTGGGCTACATGGCTGCCTAGGACTTTTCTCAATGCAGCTTGCAAAATATGAGTGGCCGTATGGTTCCTGGCGATGTCCCTCCTGCGTTCCTCATCAACCGAAGCCTGTACAATATCACCGACTGCTAGCGAACCTTTACTAACCTTCCCGACGAGGGCAATGCCGCCACCCGTATAAGACAGTGAATTACTGACGAGAAATTCACCTGATTTTGTTACGACTTTACCTGTATCGCCGACCTGACCTCCCTTCTCTCCATAGAACGGGGTTCTATCCAGAATAAGCGTAATATCCCTGCCCTCTCCGGCATTCTCAACAAGAGTTGCTGCTTTCCCATCGATAATCTGCAGGATTTTCGCACGGTCTGCCAGTTTCTCATATCCCACAAACTCGTTTATTTCAAGTTTAGGCCCGAGCCTGGTGAAGATGTCCTGATCATCCTTCCCGCCACCGAACTTGTGTGTCGACCTGGCTTTCTCACGCTGCTTCTCCATCTCAGCTTCAAAGCCCTTGAGATCGACATCGAGACCATGCTCCCGGGCTATCTCCACACTCAACTCGAGCGGGAATCCGTATGTATCCCAGAACTTGAAAACATCTTCGTTCATAAGGCATGTTTTATTTTGTGCTTTGGCTTCAGAAATAGCCTTCTCACAGAGATTAATGCCGGCATCCAGCGTATCGTTGAACCTCTCCTCCTCGTTTTTAATCACATCCAATACCAACTTGCGGTTTGTGACCAGCTCTGAATAGGTAGCTCCCATATTTTCGATCACCACACCGGCCATTTCGCCCATGAATGGCTTGTTCAGACCGAGTTTTCGCCCCATAAAGCAGGCGCGCCTTAGAATTCGCCTGAGCACATAACCCCTTCCCTCGTTGGAAGGCAGCAGTCCATCGGCGATAAGGAATGTGACTCCCCTGCTGTGCTCGGTGATAACCTTGAGCATCCTGTCCGTCGTCTCGTCCTTTCCCTCGCACGTGCCTGTGAGCCGGCATATTTTGTCGAGCAGCGGCTTAAAAAGGTCGGTATTGTAGACGGAGGGATTACCGTTGCAAACGGCCACTATGCGTTCCAATCCCATTCCAGTGTCTATATTGGGTCTGGGAAGAGGTGTCCGCTTGCCATCCTTGGCTTGGTCGAACTGCATAAAGACCAGGTTCCATATCTCTGAGAAGCGGCTACAACTGCAGGAAGGATCGCATTCAGGCCTGCCGCAGCCTTCTCTCTTGCCGAAGTCGTAATGTATCTCGCTACATGGACCACACGGACCGCTATCACCTGCCGGTCCCCAGAAATTCTCTTTTTCACCCATCCTGACGATCTTATTCTCCGGAACAC
The DNA here is from genome assembly GCA_034429855.1 of Dehalococcoidia bacterium. Taxonomy (GTDB): domain Bacteria; phylum Chloroflexota; class Dehalococcoidia; order GIF9; family UBA5629; genus CAIMUM01. The sequence goes on along the minus strand of DAOUFT010000117.1, from coordinate 594 downwards.
CTATGCCCCGCCATATATTAAACGCCTCGTCATCATCCAGAAAAACTGTCACCCACAATCTCTCTGGCGGCAGGCGCAGCCTGCGGGTAACGAATTCCCAGCCCCATGTTATAGCCTCTTTTTTAAAATAGTCGCCAACGCTGAAGTTGCCCAGCATCTCGAAAAAGGTAAGGTGTTTGCTGTCGCCCACCGAATCCACATCAGTGGTGCGAAAACACTTCTGGCAGGAAGTTAGCCGCGGCGCAGGCGGAACGGCCTGTCCAAGGAAATACGGCTTTACCTGCACCATGCCAGCGGTGGTAAGCTACAGTGTCGGATCGCCATGCGGTATAAGGGAAGAGCTCGGAATAATCTTATGCTGCTTCTCCACGAAGAAATCCAGAAAAGCCTTACGAATCTCGTTGCTGTTCACAGGAAAACTCCTCGAAGCATTTTATAGAGTCAAGGCATTCAAGTCAATTTCCTGTAAGCGGCCATAACATATTGGACTTTTTAGAGGGGATTAAGAAATTGTCTATATAGTACCTGAGAGGCGATATATTGCCAATGCCTCGATGTGCTTTTTCGGTATTGTACCAAATGAGGTAATCCATC
>DAOUFT010000116.1:0-4089 GCA_034429855.1 Dehalococcoidia bacterium | reverse complement strand
GAATTCAATCGTAAACTGATGTATTACCTCATTTGGTACAATACCGAAAAAGCACATCGAGGCATTGGCAATATATCGCCTCTCAGGTACTATATAGACAATTTCTTAATCCCCTCTAAAAAGTCCAATATGTTATGGCCGCTTACATTTGCTTGACATTGCATACTCGGCAGCATATTATAAGGTCAGAAAAAGCATGTACGGGAGGTCGTACTGATGGCAACCGAGCAATGGGTTTCGCGGCCTTACGAAGATCAGGAGCTGCTTTCGATAGATCGTCTCAAGAGGGCGGTGATGAACAGGATAATCGAGCGGGCAGAAGCTATGATGGATGTGGAGTTTCCGCTTAAAGACGAGCGTCTTAGTCAGCTTTTCATCGAGGAATGGGAGAACGCCAAGATAGCGGTAAGGAATTCGCCGCAGGCCAAGGAAGCTTACAAGAAATGGCTCGAATCCAAGATGACCGGATTGCTTGACTCCCAGATCAAGGAAGATAGGGATGAACTTAATTCCATGGGGGTCCAGGAAAAAAGCCTGTGAATCCGGGTTAGGCGATATCATCAAGAGGAGGAATTTAAGATTTCTCCTTTTTCATTTGTATAACTGATTATTGATACGTATGTGGCGACATGGATAAAAAAATCGAGGATGCCGAAAAGCAGCTTGATAAACTGGCCCAGATGGAAAAGCGCCTGGAGATGATGTACAAGCGCATCGACCAGCTCGATACCATGGTGTCCACCCTGATCGAAAGGGTCATGCGCCAGCCGGTCATCACCATAGAGGTGACCTGCCCCAAGTGCGGCAGCAACGTCCACGTCTCGTTGACAGGCAATGCTAAACTGTCTACCAAGGTATAGCCGCAGACTCCGGCCGTTCCAGTCTTGACTATGGGTATAGCCATTGATAAAATTCCATGTGGTCCGGAGGGCGGTTAGCTCAGCTGGTTAGAGCGCTACGTTGACATCGTAGAGGTCACAAGTTCGAGTCTTGTACTGCCCACCATCTCCACATTAATATTCAGAAACTGTAAAATGCCGGATCACAAGTACGAGGAACTCAGAGCGGCCATCCAGATGCGGGGCGGTTCAATGCCCGCCATTAAGAGCCCTGAGTTCTTTGCGCTTATAGATTTCTTGTTCTCGCCTGAAGAGGCAAATCTGGCCGTCGCCATGCCCCTCCTGCCGGCCTCTGCTGAAGATATTGCCATCAAGACAAACCGGGACGCCGCCGGCGTCAGGTCCCATCTTGAAACAATGGCCGATAAAGGCCTGGTCTACACATTCGATAAGAACGGGGTACGTTTCTACAGCCTGCTGCCGCTGCTGCCCGGTATCTTCGAAATGCAGTTCCTCAGCGGCGATGTGAGTGAGAGGGCGGTCAAGATGGCGCACTTATTCGAAGACTATTTCCAGGCGCTGGACAGATATAGCGCCACTACCGCTCAAACACCCATTCCATTCCCGGTGGCGCGCGTTGTCAGCGTGGAGAAAGAAATCGAGGCCAGTTATGTGATACATCCCTACGACAAAGTCTCGGAATATATTGAGAAGGCGGAGTACATCGCGGTCGGGACATGTTATTGCCGTCACCATGGCGAGTTGCTGGGACGTCCCTGCACGAAGCCCAAGGACGTCTGCATGGGGTTTGGACCCGACGCCAGGTTTATGGCTGAGAGAAAGTTCGGCAGGCTGGTCAGCAAGGATGAGGCCCGCGCCATTCTGCGACGCGCCGAGGAAGCCGGCCTGGTACACTGCTCCAGCAACATGAGTAAATACGTCCAGTTCGTCTGCAATTGCTGCTCCTGCCACTGCGGCATATTGCAGAGCATGAAGAAATTTAATATGAAAGGCTCTGCAGCGGTCTCGGGATTCATCACTTCGTTTGACGACGATAGCTGCATCGCCTGCGGCGATTGCGTGGAAAGATGTCCCATGGAAGCCCTGAAAATGGAGAACGGCAGCCTCTTTTTCGACGAGAGTAGATGCATCGGATGCGGTCTGTGCACTTCCACCTGCGCGACAGGCTCCCTCAAACTGGTGGCACGCCGGGACGCTCCCGTCCCTCCGCACGACTGGCGCGAGCTCAACGCCAGCCTGCTCTCTTCGGTCAGCGAGCTTCTGAAGGGTTAATCGTCTTTATTCCCAATCGCTCTTGGGACGTTTCTTCTTGAGTATCCTGGGCAGCACCATAATGAGTATCAGCAGGACCACTATACCGATGGCGATGAATACCAGCGTGTTGGTGGTCATGAAGCCGACCTTCACCAGTGTGGCGGGAGTCCAGTCGCTGGCATTGCCCGCACCGTCCACCGCCCTCACCCGCCAGTAATATTCGCCGTTGGGCAGAGCCTCCGCCTCCGTCAGCGTATACTTGGCGTCGGCAAGTTTGGTGTGCGAAATAAGTGTTTTGGCGAAATTTGAGCCCTCGCTCACATCCAGATCATAGGTAACACCGCTAGGATCGCTCTCTTCAGTCCACTTGAAAGTAACTTTGGTATCGCCCATGAAACCTACCGTTGCGCCGTCCTTGGGCGAGGATATCTGTGGGGTGTCGGGGGCGCTGCTCTCCATCATAAAGGTGGTGGAGGCTGTGGATCCCTTGGTATCGGTAGCGGTGATGGTCAGAGAGCCGCTTTTGCCACCGGGCGCTTTGAAAATTGACTGGAAGCTGCCGGATTCGTTGACGGACCCGCTGGCAACTGCGGTCCCCTCCCACATAATAGAGTAATCCTTGCCGGCGGTGAAGCCGGAGCCGGTTACCCGCAGCTCATCTTTAACATTACCGCTTTTGGGTACAACGGTCAGCACGGCCTGCGTAGTGAAGACGGCCGGTGTTATATCCGTTGCCGGGGTTATCCTGCCGTAAGCCCCTACGTTGTGAGGACCGCTGCCGCAGGGCGGCACCCTGGTCTGAACGGACCAGCTGCCGTTGTCGTCCGCCAGCAGGTTGCGCTCGATAACCTTGCCGTCGAAGGTGACCTCGATGGCTGTTTCATTGTTGGCGAATCCACTGCCGCTAACTTTTATTTCATCTTCCACGGCGCCGCTGGTGGGATTAATGGTTATGGCGGGCCCCACCGTAAAGACCATGTCGGGTATATCACTGGACGCCGTGGTATTGCCCTGCACTTTGACTATATGGCCTCCCCTGGTCGAAGGCGGGACGGCGAAACTTGTGCTCCAGGATCCGTTGACCTCGGCGGTCAGGTTTGATCTGACCTCTTTGTCGGAGAAAAGCACCTTGATCCCACCCTCGGCCGTGGCAAATCCGGTGGCCTTGATCGTTACCTGCGTGCCAACGCCACCCGAAGTGGGGTCCATCTCGACCAAGGGGCTGACGGTGAAGTTCTTATCAGCCACATCAGAACCTTTGGTGGTATCGCCCGACGCGTCGATGGCGCGCGCGCCTCGTGCGGATAGAGGAGCAGCGAAAGTCGTGGTCCATGACCCGTTGTCATCGGCCGAGATGCCGCTCTTGATGATCGTTCCATCGTAGGTGACTGCGATATCATCTTCGTTGGTGCCGAATCCGAAACCGGAGACGGTTATCTCCGTGCCGGCCTTGCCGGAGGTTGGATCAATAGTGATATTAGGTACGACGATGTAATTGCCCGAAAATGCCTGGGTGCCGCTGGGACTTTCCACTATAACGGGGTGCTCTCCCCCGTATGCCTCGGGTACAACAAAGAATACACTGCCGCCGCTGCCCACTACTCCCTGTTTATATACCTCCGCGTCCCACTTAATCTTGTACGAATTTCCCTCTGTGAGACCGGTGATTGTAACCTCAAGACCGACTATTCCCATAGCGGGGCTCATGCTTGCAGCTGTCGCCGCGCCGGCGGGAATAAGGCTGAGGATAATTGCCAATAGGGCGGTGATCGCCAGCACCTTTATTCTCATATCCATACCTCCTTATATAAATAATATCGAAAAAGTCAGGTAATTGATAGATAATGTAAGCGGCCATAACATATTGGACTTTTTAGAGGGGATTAAGAAATTGTCTATATAGTACCTGAGAGGCGATATATTGCCAATGCCTCGATGTGCTTTTTCGGTATTGTACCAAATGAGGTAATCCATC
>DAOUFT010000115.1:0-6656 GCA_034429855.1 Dehalococcoidia bacterium | reverse complement strand
TCATTATGCCCTGGATGATGAAGATAATGGCCACCAGCGCGTTGAGCACTCCGGGGTTGACCATTACGATGATGCCGAAGATCAGCGTGACCGCGCCGACGATCAGCGGCAGACCGAAAGCGAAGCCCGATGCGAGTATCTGGCCTATCCCCAGTATGATCAGGTAGATACCGACTATATAGTTCAGTATGCGCGGGACGATGAAGACAACGATACCGGCGATCAGCGACAGGATACCCCACAGCCAGACGCCGGCGATCAGCCAGCCGATGCCGCTCAGTATGAGTGCGGCGCCGATCAGGTAGTTGACGATGCGGGGAATGATCAGGATGATAATACCTATAACCAGCAGGATAATCCCCAGGGCGGGACCGCCTGCCGGCAGACCGAATGATAACCAGGGCATCTCACACCTCCTTTTCTATATAATACCCTAAATCCGCGCGATATCAAGAAATCACTACGTTGTCTTTACGCCGGCCTTTTTACGCCCTTCCGGAGAGACCGCGATGCAGAATCTCGATTTCACCCTGCCTGGATTGTCATATGTGCTTCTAATGAATTGAAACTATCATTATGCTATAATACTGAAGCTACCGCCAGTGACTTTCTATTATTTGATTTCCATGACAAATTTAGATTATATCTCTGTATAATTTGTGTCAAAATAATCCAAATTGGTGAGGTTAAATATGAAGAAATGGGGTATTGCGGTTCTATTACCGGTAGCACTGATTGTCATCATCGCAGCAATTGTAGGTATTAAAACACTGACATTCAGTTCCAGGCAATTACCGGTATCGTCACAGGTGAGTTATCCCATCGATAAACAACTAGCCGCCCAGCGGCTTGCCAAGGCTATTCAATTCAAAACAGTCTCCTATCAGGACGTATCAAAAATAGACTACGAGGAATTCACCCGGCTTCAAGACTATATGGAAAAGACCTATCCGCTGGTTCATTCAACATTGGAAAAAAAGGTTATTAATAACTATGGGCTGCTATATATATGGCATGGACAAGATCCTCAAAAGAAGCCCTACCTGCTGTTAGCTCATCAGGACGTTGTCCCGGCCACCGATGAGGGATGGACCTACCCGCCATTCTCGGGCACTATTGCCGATGGATACGTCTGGGGCAGAGGAACTTTCGACGATAAGTCTCCCATGATTGCCCAGATGGAAGCGGTGGAGTATCTAATAAGAGATGGATTTAAACCATCGCGATCCGTCTACTTCGCCTATGGGCAGGATGAGGAGCCGCAGGGACCAAACGGAGCAGTCAAGATAGCTGAATATCTGAAAGCGCAGGGGCTAGAGTTCGAATACATCAATGATGAAGGCGATGTAATTATAAGCAACGCAGTGCCGGGGATCTCATCGCCGGTGGCTTTAATCGGAATCGCCGAGAACGGAGTTCTTTATCTAGAGTTATCGACCGAATCCGAGGGAGGTCATGCCGGAACAGCGCCTAAACAGACCACTGTGGCCATACTGGCAGCTGCTATAGATAAACTTGGACAAAATCCCTTTCCCTGCCACGGCACCGTTAAGACGTTCGATTTTCTGGGACCAGAGATGTCGATGCCATACAAAATGATTTTTGCCAATACATGGTTGTTCGGCCCCTTCATAGAAGCACAGCTATCGAAAGCGGCCAGTACAGACGCAAGCCAGAGGACCGTTATCGCACCTACCATGTTTCAAGGAAGCAGTCAGCCTACCGTACTTCCACCGCGTTCAACTGCAGTTGTCAGATTCGGCATTATTCCCGGAGAAACCATCGATTATGTAATACAAAGGGTTAATACTGTTATTAATGATCCGCGCGTAACGGTCAAATTATACAGCGGTTATGATAATCGCGGGCCGTCACCGATGTCCGATACGGAAACATCGGCTTATAAGACTTTCAGCAAGACCATCAGAGAAGTATTCCCTGATGTCTTGACGACTCCACACGTAGCTCTTGTAAGAACAGATTCCTATCGCTATAACGATTTATCCAGCAGTATCTTCCGCTTCGCCCCGTACAGGTTAACCATTGCAGACCTCAACAGGTCTCATGGCTTTGATGAACGGGTATCAGTCGACAACTATGGCGAGATGATTTCTTTCTTTATCCAGTTGATCAAGAATTCCGATAATTGAAACACTTCGATTGTATCATTGAACGTTTAATATAATCATGCGTAGGTAACAGACGATGGTACGCGGGCCGATTTAGAAAAACGTACAATATTCTTAAAGCCGCACTCAGGCTTCGCAAGCAGCCCAGATATGACAATACCAGCATTGCGATAATGCTGAGAAGGCTGAAGTATCCAACGGCAACCTGTACCACTATTACAGAGCCAGGACAAATACTGATATCATCCAATCGTATCATCGAGTACTTCGAGAACACTTCGGCTTCATTTATATAGCGGACATTCATCAAGAACCGCGCGAGTTAGCGCAATAGACAGCTATTGAGGTTGTGTAATAAAGGAGGGAGTTATGAGCACGAGAAAGGACTACCGTCTGTTTTCCCCGGGGAAACTAGGGCGCATCCAGTTAAAGAACCGCCTGGTGCGCTCAGGCACTTATGAGTCAGCCATGAGCCCGCAGGGGAAAGCCACTGAAAGTATGCTCAACCTGTATAGAGATCTGGCCCGTGGCGGTGTAGGCCTGATTATTACGGGTTCGATGACGGTGGTGCCGGAGGGCAAATTGTGCGGCAAGATGTTTCCCAGAGAAACCTGCATATATGATGATGTTTTTATCGATGAAATCGGCAAAATAGCTGACACAATCCACAGCGTGGGCAATGATACAAAGGCTGTCGCACAGATAAACCATGCAGGCAGGCAGGTAGCCCATGACAACCGCCATGCCACTCCGGTAGGCCCATCCGAGATAAGAAGCCCTGTATTAAAGAGACAGGCCAGAGCGCTGACCATCGAGGAAGTGCGCTATCTTATCAACTGTTTTGTCGATGCCATCGTCCGTGTTAAAAAAGCAGGCTTCGACGGAGTACAGCTCCACGCCGGTCATGGTTGGCTTCTCAGCTCGTTCCTATCACCCTATACCAACCAGCGTACGGATGATTACGGCGGATCGTTTGAGAACAGGGTCCGTATCATCAGAGACATAGTCCACAGGGCCAGAGATCTGGTAGGGGATTTCCCGATTCTAATTAAAATGAATGCTGAGGATCACGTCGCCGGAGGAATCTCCTTCGATACTTTTCCTATTGTCGCCAAACTGGTTGCCGGCTGCGGAATCGATGGTCTCGAAATCAGCGGCGGAATGTGGGACTGCCTTGCCAGGAGCAGAGCGGAATTGGGATTCATACCCATGCCTATTCCCGAATCGCGCACAAGAATTCACTCTCCCCGGTTGCAGTCTTATTTTCTCCCCTACACCGAGCATCTGGAAATGGACATACCTCTGATACTGGTAGGTGGAAACCGCAACGTCGAATTGATGGAGAATATTCTCAAAGCAGGCAAGATATCCTTTCTCTCCCTTTCGAGGCCTCTTATCTGCGAGCCTGATCTGCCTGAAAAATGGCTGTCCCAAAGCGGAGCCGTTCAGGCTGAATGTGTCTCGTGCAACGCCTGCCTGCTTAAGATTAAATACGATACATTAGGATGCATGAAAAAGGCCAACAAAGGGATGCAAACGATTGTAAAAGAGGCCATGCCAGGTCTATGGAAAGCTGTTTTTAAATAATGCCAGCTTGAACGACTTTTTACCGACCGTCCTTTTTACGCCCTTCCGGACAGACAGCGATACAGATGCCGCAGAGCTCGTGCTCGTCCTGACCGGTGGCGGCCAGCGAAATTTCCCTGGCCTTGTCACGACACCTGAAGGCGTTGTAGTACTCGTCCCGATCGATTTTAGTGTTCCACAGCTTGCCGTTTATAGCCCCGGCCGGGCAGGCCTCAACGCAGACAACGCATTTGCCGCAGCGGCTTTTATCGATGGGCGGCTGCAGCGGCGTAAGCGGGCAGTCGACCAGTATGGAGACAAGCCTCAACCTTGGACCGAACCTGAGCGAGATGAACAGATCGCTTTTGCCGATCCAGCCAAGCCCTGCCCTCGTCCCCACCATCTTGTGAGAAAAGTCATGCCTGAGCGTGCGCGCGAAGTCGGGAGACCGGTCCAACCGGCTGGATGTGGGCGTAAATGCCAGGCTCTTTACGCCGGCTGCAGCTATCTTCCCGGCCAAATCCTCCGCCAGGCCGGCTAAATACACATTGGTATCCTGATACAGCTTCCAGTATTCCGGTGTGGGACCGGTGACGATCGAGTCGATAATGGCATCATCGAGCTTTTTGCCTATGCTGATACCGTAGCTGTAGCCGGCAAAGCGCTCGTGCAGCAGCCCGGTCAGATCGGCCAGCCCCCAGATGTGCCTGCCGTCGTCCGGTATCACCCCGCGTATCTGTTCGATGATCCTTTCCTGCACTTGATCATCCTGATTCAGGCAATCACTGAACTGCGCCTCTTTATCAAAGCCCTGGTCAACTGGAAATCGCTTTCAAGATTCAGCCAGAATCTGGCCGGGATCTCCGGCATAACTTCCTCGAGCTGTATGGCAGTCTCAGCCGTAATCATCTTCTTTCCATTAATAATCTCATTGATAGCATTTAGCGGCCGCCCCATGCGCTTAGCCAGTTCCTTCTGAGAGATGCCTCGAGTTTCGATTTCCTCAGCAAGGAACTCTCCAGGAGGGATGGCTAGATCAGGGTAGGCGTTTGTTTTAGTTACCATGATAGTCCTCCAGACTTATGATTTTCATCTTATCTTCCTCAATTTTCTCAAGAATAAGCCGGTAGTTTCCGGTAAGGGTGATCGAGTATAGTCCCTCGTATTTACCTTTCAAAGCATGCAATCGAATAGCCTTCAACCCATAAAGTTGACTGAACTTTTCAACAGCTCTTAAAACAGCAATCCTCTGTATATATTTACGCCCGATCGGAATACCAAAAATCCGGCCGGCCACGGAAAGACTAATGCTCGCATCAGCCAGATGCCTTGTTGAAAACTCCAACTTCACCCTTACACCCTATAGGTTAATACTACTTAATCATGGAGGCATCTGTCAACCTTGATCGTGTCTCAGTTTTTGTTTGTCATGCTGATATAATGGGTATTATTTACCATCCGGAGGTATGCAGTGCCTTTAATAAAAGTAAACGGCATCGATCTTTACTACGAGGTCCACGGCAAGGGAGATCCGCTGCTACTGATCATGGGCTACGGCTCAAACTCGGGCCACTGGTTCGTGATACTGCCCCGCCTGGCAGAGCACTTTAAGGCCATTATTTTCGACAACCGTGGCACGGGCAGGAGCGGTAAGCCGGAGATACCCTACACCACCGATATGATGGTAGGAGATCCCATCGGACTGCTGGACGCTCTGGGCATCGAATCGGCGCACGTCTTCGGTGTTTCCATGGGCGGCATGATCGCGCAAGAAATAGCCCTCCGGCATCCCTCTCGCGTTAAGAAGCTGGTGCTTGGATGCACTTCCTGCGGAGGCGCCCACGCCATGGGCTCCACACCGGAGGCCAGGGCCTTTCTTTTCCACCCCGACCGCGCCAAGCTGTCGGACGAGGAGAGGGCACGTTCCACCGTTCCCTGGCTGTGGAACCGGGATTTTATCGATCACCACCCCGAGGCTGTGGAGCGCTATGTAAAGATCACGACGCAGTATCCAACACCGATGCACGGATACATCGGCCAGGCGCATTTCATACTGACCCACGATACCTATGACCGCCTGCCCGAAATAAAGGCCCCCACACTTGTATTGACGGGCAAACAGGACCGTCTGATACCCCATGAGAACTCCCGCATACTGGCCTCCAGGATATCCGGAGCGGAATTGGCGGTCTTCGAAAAAGCCGGCCACGGCTTTATCTCGGACACGATGGAAGAGAGCAGCGAAAGGATTATCAGGTTTCTTAAGCGATAAATTCAACAATCTTCGGAGGAGCGGCAATGTCCGAATCGAGGGAAGACAGGTTAGACCGCCTTGAGCGAAAGGCGGGTGACTATGAGGAGCTTTACGGGAGCTGCGCTCAGGGGACACTGCTGGCGCTGCAGGAGGAGTTCAATCTCGGAAATGAGCAGTCGTTAAGGGCGGCCACGGCCATGCCGGGCATCGCGCTGCGGGGCGAGACCTGCGGGGCGGTGGTCGGGGCCATCATGGCGCTGGGCATGGCCATGGGACGCGTACAACCCGACGACTTTGCAGCGGTGCAGCGCACAACTAAGGCTGCGCGCAGGCTGTGCCGTCGCTTCGAGCAGGAGTTCGGCGGCTGCAACTGCCGCGAGGTACAGCACCGCATCTTCGGCAGGAGTTACAATGTGGCCGACCCGGCCGAATCCATGGAGTTCATCAAGGCCGATGCGGCTAAAAAGTGCCGCGCACCCGCTGAAAAGGCGGCCCGCATCGCCGGCGAGCTTATACTGGATAGTCAGGAGAAAGCATAGTCACCACGCCATTGCACAGCCGAAGGTTGTGGCAATCCTGTAGCAACTGTCTTTATCCGATGTTATTTATCAGTGGCATCGGAGCGGCCCAGGTAGTTCTTGTTTTGATTATAGCGTTTATTATTGTGAGCAGTTTTCTCATACAGGCAGTTATTGCTACTTTTTTAG
>DAOUFT010000114.1:0-8545 GCA_034429855.1 Dehalococcoidia bacterium | reverse complement strand
GATGGATTACCTCATTTGGTACAATACCGAAAAAGCACATCGAGGCATTGGCAATATATCGCCTCTCAGGTACTATATAGACAATTTCTTAATCCCCTCTAAAAAGTCCAATATGTTATGGCCGCTTACAGATATTTGTATTCTAAAATTAATGCGTATAAAATAGCGCATACGTTCTTTCACATTGAAAACGAGAATGATACAGCTCGAAGCTAAACTGCGTGATGAATCCGCGGTCGTGGCCGTGATCGGCCTGGGCTACGTCGGGCTGCCGCTGGCAGCGGCCTTCGCCTCCGCCGGCTTCAGGGTGCCGGGCATCGACCTGCAGCGGAAGCGGGTGGACCTGGTCAACAGCGGCCGCTCCTACAAAGCAGGCGTGGATGAGAAGCTGCTGAGCCGGCTGGTGCGCTCCGGCAAACTCACAGCCACCACGGACCATTCCGCACTCAAGCAGGCCGACGCCGTCTGCATCTGCGTGCCCACGCCGCTCACGCGCACGCGCAAGCCCGATCTCTCGCACATCACCTTCGAGGCAGATCAGGTGTCGCGCTATCTTAAAAAGGGGCAGCTGGTGGTGCTGGAGAGCACCACCTTCCCCGGCACCACACGCGAGGTCATGCTGCCTGCGCTGGAGAGGTCGGGGCTCAAGGCCGGCCGCGACTTTTACCTGGCCTTCTCGCCCGGCAGGGCCGACCCGGGAGATGCCGTACATTCCATCAAATCCATTCCCAAGATAGTGGGCGGCATCGACTCCGTGTCGTCCCGTCTGGCCTGCCTGCTCTACAGCCGTGTGGCCGACAGCGTGGTGCCCGTGTCCTCGGCCGAGGTGGCGGAGATGACCAAGGTCTTCGAGAATGTGTTCCGCAGTGTGAACGTGGCGCTGGTCAACGAGCTGGCGCAACTATGCGACAAGATGGGCATCAGCGTATGGGAGGTGATACGCGCGGCGTCCTCCAAGCCATTCGGCTACCTGCCCTTTTACCCCGGGCCGGGCACGGGAGGGCACAGCATACCGCTCGACCCCTACTACCTGGCCGACAAGGCGCTGGAGTTCGACTTCCACACACGCTTCATCGAGCTGGCGGCCGACATCAACGAGTCCATGCCCGGCTACCTGGCCTCGCAAATCACCCACGTGCTGAACGCCCGGGATATCAGTCTGGGCGGCGCTAAGATACTGGTGCTGGGGGCGGCCTACAAGAGGGACGTGGCGGACGTGCACGCCTCGCCCTGCGTCAAGCTCATCTCCATACTGCAGAAGCGGGGCGCGCAGGCGGACTACCACGATCCCTACGTGCCGCAGATAAAGCTCCCCGCCGGCGCTAAGAATTCGGTCGGGCTGGATTACGGTGCTCTTAAAAAGTACGACTGCGTGGTGATCGCCACCGACCACAGCGTGTATGATTATGTAAAAATCGTCCGCGGCGCACGGCTGGTTTTCGACGCCCGCGGCGCCACACGCGAAATACGCGGCAAAAATATCGTAAGGCTGGGAGAATAATGGCCGACATAGATACGTCCGCCCGTAATATAGCGGTAGTCGGCAGCGGCTATTGGGGCAAGAACCTGGTGCGCAACTTCGCCGAGCTGGGCGCGCTGCACACGGTCTGCGACACCGATCCTGAAGTAACCGCTAAATTCAAGCAGCAGTACCCCTGGCTAAAGGTCTGCAGCGACTACCGCTCAGTGCTGCAGGATGACGGGGTAACGGGTGTGGTGATCGCCGCGCCGGCCGTGCTGCATCACCCCATGGCCAGGGCGGCGCTGGAGGCGGGCAAGGACGTTTTAGTGGAGAAGCCGCTGGCGCTCAAGATCGAGCAGGGGCGCGAGCTGGTGGAGCTGGCCGATAAAAATAATCGCCTTTTAATGGTGGGGCATCTGCTGGAGTACCACCCCGTCGTGCTCAAATTGAAGCAGATGGTGGACGGCGGCGAGCTGGGCAAAATAGAATACCTGTATTCCAACCGGCTTAATCTGGGCAAGCTGCGCACCGAAGAGAACGTACTGTGGAGCTTCGCCCCCCACGACATATCGGTGATGCTGCTGCTGGCCGGCGAGATGCCGCAGGAAGTGTCCGCCCACGGCGGCTACTACCTGCATCGCGATATCGCCGACGTGACCATGACCAATTTCAGCTTCAGGAGCGGCATCCGGGCGCACATCTTCGTCAGCTGGCTGCACCCCTACAAGGAGCAGCGGCTGGTGGTGGTGGGCGACAAAAAGATGGCCGTCTTCAACGACACCGAGCCGAAGGACAAGCTGCTGGTGTACGAACATGAAATAGAGTGGATCGAGCACCGGCCCGTGCCTCACCAGAAGCAGGCGTGCGCGATAAAGGTGGAGCTGCAGGAGCCGCTCAAACTGGAGTGCATGGACTTCATCAACTGCATCCGGACAAGGGGCAGGCCGCGCGTGGACGGGCGCAAGGGGCTGCAGGTGCTGCAGGTGCTGTCCTGCTGCCAGCAGTCCATGGAGCAGGGCGGGCGCGTCGTAATCTGCGGGGCCGAAGAAAAAGAATACTTCGCGCATGAGACCAGCCTGGTGGAGGGACCGGTGGAGGTGGGCAAAGGCACCAAGATCTGGCATTTCGCGCACGTGATGCCGGATGTTAAAATCGGGAGAGGCTGCAACATCGGCCAGAACGTATATATCGGCAAAGGCGTGGTCATCGGCGACAACGTCAAGGTGCAGAACAACGTCTCGGTCTACGAGGGAGTTGTGCTGGAGGACGACGTATTCTGCGGACCCTCCTGCGTCTTCACCAACGTGTTCAACCCGCGCAGTCACGTATCGCGCAAGCATGAGTACCGTCCCACTGTGGTCAGGCGGGGCGCGACCATCGGAGCCAACGCCACCATCGTATGCGGCAACACTATCGGGCGCTATGCCTTTATCGGAGCGGGGGCGGTGGTTACGCGCGACGTGCCCGACCACGCCATGTATTACGGCAATCCCGCGCGGCAGAACGGCTGGGTGTGCAACTGCGGAGTCAAGCTCGATTTCGGCCGGTCGCAGACGTCCGAATGTCCCTCCTGCGGCAGGCGCTACAGAAAGCAGGGAGGAAAGGACGGCGAAAAGGTAACGGAGGAAGCAGCATGAGCATACCCATGGTCGATCTCAGGGCGCAGTACGCCTCGCTCAAGGACGAGATAGACGCGGCTGTGAAGCGCGTGATCGAGAACGCGCAGTTTATCGGCGGTCCCGAGCTGGAGGCCTTCGAGCAGGAGATGGCCGCCTGGTGCGGCGCGGCCTTCGCGGTGGGCGTGGCCAACGGCACCGAGGCATTGCAGCTGGCGCTGCTGGCCTGCGGAATCAAGCCGGGGGACGAGGTGATAACGCCGCCCTTTACATTCATCGCCACGGCCGAGGCCATCACGCAGTGCGGCGCCGTGCCGGTCTTCTGCGACATCGACCCGCTCACCTATAACCTGGACCCCAAGCTGATCGAGGCGAAGATAACCTCGAAGACGCGCTGCATACTTCCCGTGCACCTTTACGGGCATCCGGCCGACATGGGCCCGATCATGGAGATAGCGAAGAGGCGCGGGCTGAAGGTGATCGAGGACTGCGCGCAGGCGCTGGGCGCGGCGTACTCCGCCCCGGTCATTGCATCCACCCCCGTCGTTACGGGCGCACCTGAAGGTACGCCCCTACGTCCTGTCATTGCGAGCAAAGCGAAGCAATCTGAATCCAAATCAGAATCCTTCCGCAGGGTGGGTACATTCGGGGACGCCGGCTGCCTGAGCTTCTTCCCCAGCAAGGTGCTGGGGGCCTACGGGGACGGCGGCATGGTGGTGACCAGCGACGCGGCGGTGGCAGAGAGCCTGACGATGCTGCGCAACCACGGGGCGAAGCAGAAATATCATCACCTTGTGCCCGGCTTCAACAGCCGTCTGGACGGTCTGCAGGCCGCGGTTTTACGCGTCAAGCTCAGGCATTTGAAAGATTGGATAGAGGGGCGCCGCCGCGTGGCCGCGCTGTATGCCGAATACCTGGGAAAAATCTCTCCTGTCACGGTGCCGTATGAAGCGCAGGGCAGCTACCACTGCTACAACTACTACACGGTCAGATTGAAGCCGGGGAGCGACCGCGGGGCATTGCAGAAAAAACTAAGCGGGCAGGGCGTATCCAGCATGGTCTACTATCCCGTCTCGCTGCACCTGCAGGCGGCCTATGCCGCACAGGGCGGCAGGAAGGGCGACTTCCCGGTGAGCGAGAAGGCGCAGGACGAGGTCCTTTCCCTACCCATCTACCCCGAGATGAGCGAGGAGCAGGTCGGGCAGGTGGCGGGTGTCCTGAAAGAGGGCCTGTGCTGATAGCTCATAACACAATCCCGTTTTCGGCAATCGGCGTGATGCATTATAATTGGATTATACGGTGAGAGCAGCTTTGAAGTGAAAGGTAGAGCGTATATGACAAGAAGGTTTAAAGTTATTCTGGAGCCAAATGAGCTTGGAGGGTATACAGCGATCGTACCCCTGCTGCCGGGTTGTATCACTGAAGGCGATTCCAGAGGGGAGGCACTGGATAACATCAAGGAGGCGATCGAGCTGTATATAGAGAGCCTCGTAACCGATGGTGAGCCCATTCCTGCGGAAGAAAAGACCGAGGAGGCATTCGTAGAGGTCGCCGTTTGAAACTGCCGCGGACCAGCGGCAGGCAGGCCGTGGAGGCATTGCTCAGGATGGGATTTGTCATTCATCGCATCCGGGGCAGCCATTATATATTGAAACACGACACAGCCGGCTGCAGAGTAACCATCCCCTATCACCGCCGGCAACTGGCGCCTAAAACCCTGTTTTCCATACTGAGGCAGGCAGGGATATCTGTTGAGGAGTTCATTAAATTGCTATGAGGATCACACTGGTGGCGGCGGCGCGTCCCAACTTCATGAAGATCGCGCCGCTGATCAAGGCCATCGACAGGCATAATGCGGCTGCCGGCGACAGCGGCGTGAAGATCGAGTACATGCTGGTGCACACCGGCCAGCATTACGATTACGAGATGTCGCAGGTCTTTTTCGAGGACCTGGAGCTGGTCAGGCCGGATATACATCTGGGGGTGGGCTCGGGCACGCACGCCTGGCAGACCGGCAGCGCCATGATGGAGTTCGAGAAGGTGCTGCAGCGTGCCAGGCCGGACATCGTTGTAGTGGTGGGGGACGTAAACTCCACGCTGGCGGCGGCGCTGGCGGCGGTCAAGCTGCACATACCGGTGGCGCATGTGGAGGCGGGCGTGCGCACGGGGGACAGGAGCATGCCGGAGGAGATCAACCGCCTGCTGACCGACCACATATCGGACTACCTTTTCACCACCTCGAAATACGACGACGCCGCGCTGAAAAAGGAGGGCATCGCCGCCGCAAGGATACACCGCGTGGGCAACATCATGGCGGACAGCCTTTTCATGGTCAGGGAGAGCGCCGGGCGTTCGGAAGTTTTAAACAGGCTGGGCGTGAAGGAGGGGGGATATGCGCTGCTGACGCTGCACCGTCCCGCCAACGTGGACGGTCGGGATAAGCTGAAGTTGATCATCTCCAGGATAGAGGAGGTGTCGCGCAAAATACCGGTGGTCTTCCCGGCGCATCCGCGCACGCTCAAGAACCTGCTCAATTTCGGCCTGGACAAGCCGGCCTCCAGCATCATACTGACCACGCCGCTGGGCTACCGTGACATGCTCAGGCTGGAGATGGGGGCGCGCTTCGTGATCACCGATTCGGGCGGCGTGCAGGTGGAGGCGGCGGTGTTGGGCGTGCCCTGTCTGACCGTGATGGACTATCCGGTGTGGCGCGTCACGCACGAGGCGGGGGGCAACCGGCTGGTAGGCGGCGACTGCGCCGGGCTGGCGCGCGAGGCCGTAAAAATCCTCAAATCGCGCCCTGAGTCCAGATCTCAGTCTAAGTCTAAGTCTAAATCCATCCCCCTCTGGGACGGCCGCGCGGCTGAGAGAATCGTAGATATACTGCTCAAAAAGTAAGGGCGGACGCGGCTAAAGTAACGCTCCAACAAATTGAGATGCAGGGGCGGGTCCGGAGAACCACGACTGTGGTGTCAGTGTGAAATCTCGAATATTTTGATAGCTGGAAGCTGCACAGGCGAGCCGACGCTGCCCAACTCCTTTGACTGATACGCGGGACTATAAGCGGCCAGCTCCTCCAGCGTCACGGGGCTGGCCAGCGGGTCCATTCCGATGATGCTATAATCGCCCTGCTTCTGATTCTGGATGAAGGCCTCCGCCTCGGCCTGGCTGCGGAACTTCTTCAGCTCCATTATCTCCCTGAACTTCCGACCGTCGGGCATCTGCCTTTCCTGCCAGGCCATCACCGTTGTAAATGCCGGTGTAACAGCTTTACCGTCGAAGTTAAATAACCTGACGACCATGGTGCGATAGTATTCGGGATAGAATACCAGCAGCGGAACGTATTTGCCCTCCTTCTGCTGCCAGCAGAGCTCGTAATAATCGCTCTCCTGTTTTCCGCTCAGCCCGGCCAGGGCGTAGAATTTATCGTTGGGGTTGGCTATGCGGCTATCCACAATAACATAGCGGGCGCGCCATTGTTTTGTCATAACCGATGAGGCTTCGACCTCCTGCGCGGTGAAGAAGACGGCCGCGCGTGCTTTTTCAGTCCCCGGGTTGTTTACCGGGACGCGGCGGCCGGCGCGCGTCAGCCAGTAGCCGTAATCGCACCATGCGACGACACTGTAGAATGTGTCGGGATAGACATAAGCCTTGCCAGCCCTGGGGTCACTGTACAGATCATAGTAGTAGTCTGCGTCCCCGAACGGCTCGGGCGAGCTGACCCTCAGCCAGTCCAGCGCCTCCATCCAGGCATCGGACGGCGTGTGAGAGGGGTTTTTCGCCTGATCTGCGGCAAGGCAGGCTCCGGGCACAAGCATGGCAAGAATAACCGCTACGGCAACTGTGGCCAGCGCCAGCCTGCTTCCATTTACCCCTGCCGGCGGCGCCGCCTTCCTCTTCTTCTTGCCCGACCTCTCCACCGGCCTGCCGCCGCCGGCGTAAACAGCCTGAATTACTATTCCGGCCAGGTATCCCGTCAGCACGGCCAGGCAGACGGACAGGTAGGCGGAGAACCTGACCATGGCGAAGGCGGATACCATGATCAGCAGGCTCCATACAGCTGTGAAAACAAGCTCGGGCGCTCCACGGCGCACAGCCCGATAGATCAGAACGATCAAGCCGGCCAGGCCCGTATACAGAACCAGCCCGAACTGGGTCCAGGCTACTTCCAGCGAAAAAACATCGCCGGGGAAGAAAAGCGGCCGGGACTCGCCCTCAACGGTTATGCCCGATTTCGACGAGAACACGCTGTTGAATACATATCCGATATAGTTCAGAAAATCCGGGAGGATCAGCCATACACCCAGCAACCCCAGACCCAGCAACACGCCGACCGCGACGGCATAGTAAACCGGCTTCATTCCGCGCGACACCATTACGGTCGAGAGGGCATTGAGCAGGATAGGGGTAAGCATGACCGCGGCCAGCGATAGCAGCGCCGCCTTGTCGCGCGAGAAGGGCACGAAGATCAGCAGGGCGATCAGGAAACAGGTAACCGCCACCTTGCTCAGGTAATCGGTGGGGAAGCCGCGCAGATGGTCGCTGATGAACTGAACGATAAAAAAAACGAATACCAGGAACAGGAACATGAGCGAGCCGCGCCAAGAAATAAGATACAGCCCCATGAAAATGCCTGCGATGAAGCTGTAGGGTATATGCCGGCTGAGCGGGGGAAAGCGGCCCTCCCTGAGAAGTTTGTAGCTGAACCGGCGGCTGTGCTGAAGCGCCAGCAGGAAGAAAAGAACGAAAAAGCCGGTGAAAAACAGCTCGGTTATATGGTGGTCGGTGAATCCCAGAATGGTGCGGTTGAGGAACTCGCCCGGCAGCACGGCTGCAGCTGCCGCCGCCACCAGTCCCGCCCAGCGCCCGGCCAGAGCCCGTGCGATAAAAAAAACAGGTATTACGATCAGCACGCCCATGACGGCCGGCACCCAGACGGCGATGGCATCCACCGTCTGCTGCGCCGGCGAAGCTCCACCGAATAATTTAACAATCCCGGCTATGATAAAGGCGAAGAAGCGTATATCGCCCGGATAGCCTCCGCCCGGATAGATGTAATATGGATCGAAATCTATAGCCAGGGGGAAGTTGCGCACCAGGTTGTCCACCAGGCGCATGTAGAAATAGGCGTCGATACCGGTCAGCTTTATCCACCGCCCGTCGAAGACCGTGTCGTAGGGCAGCGCTACGCGGAACCAGAAGGCCACGGCCATGACCAGGACGAGCGCGGCTATGGTGAAGATGAGCCCGTATCTGCCTGTCTTGTCCATATCGACACCGTATAAGATCATAACCAAACGGCAGGCGAGTTTCAATACCGGTGGAGCCAGCTACTACTGTTGTTGTCCAGTGAAAATGTCCCCTTAATTGTTCAGTGATTTTGTCACCCCCTGCAAATATTTGCTTGCGTGTACTGTCGCCAGGGATGGTTTGCAGCCGGTTTATATTTACTCTGCTGTTGTGGCGA